>NZ_CP026003.1:578502-888634 GCF_003086795.1 Stenotrophomonas sp. SAU14A_NAIMI4_5
CAGGGTTGGCATGAAGTGGTCGGCACGCTGGGCGAAGTGCGCGGCACCTTTACCGGCGAGAGTCGCCACCACCTGCACGCCGGCTTCGATGTGCGCGGCGACGTGGGGCAGACCGTGCTGGCCATCGCCGACGGCAAGATCAGCAGCCCGATTGCGGCCTGGAGTCTGGGCGGCCAGGCCGAAGGGCTGGCCGTGGGGCGCCTGAACTACATCCACATGCGGGTGGGCCGCACCCCGGCCGGTGAGCCGTTCGATGCGCGCTGGCAGCCGCTGTACGGCGAGGACGGCAAGCTGGAGCGCATCCGCGTGCGGCGCGGCACGCGCATCCACGTTGGCGACCGTCTGGGCAGCATCAACAGCCAGGCGCACGTGCACTTGCAGGTGGGCACCAGCGGTTTCGAGACCAATGCGGTGGCACTGGGCTTCACCGGCTACGCCGACCACTTCGCGCCGCGCATCACAGATGTCGGCCTGCTGGATGACAACGACCAGCCGCTGTCCGCAGGCAGCGATGGCGTGGTGATGCTGGCCCGGCAGGGGCGTGGCGTGCAGATCGTGGTGGAGGCGTGGGACCAGGTGGACAACAACCTGCCGCGCCGCCGGTTGGGGCCCTACCAGGTGGGTTACCAGATCCTCGACGCGGCCGGGCAGCCGCTGCAGGGTTACGAACAGCCACGCTGGAACATCGTGTTCAACCGCATGCCGCCGCAGAAGCAGGCAGTGAAGGTGGCCTATGCGCCGGACAGCGGCATCACCGTACATGGCAGTGCGGTGACCCGCTTCCGCTACCTGGCGACCAACACCGTGCGCGATGGCCTGATGGAAACCGGGCGCTGGCAGCCGGCGGCGCTGCCGCCGGGCGAGTACATCATCCGCGGCAGTGCACGCGATTACAGCGGCAATGAAGGCATCGGCAAGCGCGAGATCAGGGTACGGCTGCTGCCATAGCCGCGGCCGGCGCACCGCAGCGCACGCGCTCGGCGTCCATGTCTTCCAGCGGCCGCACTTCGATGCTGCCAAAGCGCGCCCAGGGGAATTCGCGGGCGATGCGCATGGCTTCGTCGCGGTCGCGTGCGCGGATGAGGTTGAAGCCGGCCAGCAGTTCGCGGGTTTCAGCGAAGGGGCCATCAAGCACGCGGCTGTGGCCATCGCGCACGCGCAGGGTCTGCGCGGTGTCGACCGGCTGCAGTTTTTGTGCGGCCAGCAGGGTGCCTTCGGCCTGCAGTTGATCGGCGTGGGCGAGGCAGTCGCGCATCAGTGCATTGAACGCGTCGCTGGGCAGGGCCTGCAGCAGGGCGGGTTCGATGTAGATGAGGAGCAGGTACTGCTGCATGGCACGGTCCTGGCGGGGGCGGGGTTCCATGATGGCGCAGGTTTGCGTGGTGGCATGTTGCAGCGCGAAAGGCCGCCTGCGGCGGGGGATCGGCGAACGGCGGAGCCCCTCCGTGGTGTGCCATCTGCTGGGATTACTGGGGTGGGCCGGTCGGGGTGGGGGCGCGGGACACGCCGTGAACCCATCCATGGGGGCTCGTAGGCGCCATCCATGGCGCCTGCGGTCCCGCGCCCCCACCCCGACCGGCCCCGGACACGTTCACGCGGCTGACCCACCACGGAAGATCAACAGCAAAAACAAAAAGCGGGTCGCTTCGCTCGCACAGCCGAGCCCGCCAGCCAACCGCTCTTGCCTTTGCTTTTGCCTTCTTCTCTTGATCTTCCGGGGTGGGCGCGCGGGAACGTGTCCGTGGCCGGGAGGGTGGGTTGGCTGGGGGCGTGAGCCGCATGGATGCGGCGACCGAGCTTACATGGACGTACTTGCAGCGTCCCCCAGCCAACCCACCCTCCCGGCCAACCCTCAATTACCAGGGCTTTAAGCCCCCACCACGGAGGGGCTCCGCCGTTCGCCGATCCCCCGCCGCAGGCGCGCCTTCCGCGCAGGAAAAAAAATTCCACCAGACCTGTCGATTCCCGTCCCCCCGGTTCGTCGTACCCATGAAGGGCACGCAAACCGCCGCCCACGGGAGACCGACATGAAAGTCATGGTGATCGTCAAAGCCAACGCCGATTCCGAAGCCGGGCGCCTGCCCAGCGAAGCGGAACTGGCCGAAATGGGAGCCTACAACGAACAACTCGTCGCCGCCGGCATCATGCTCGCCGGTGAGGGCCTGCACGCCACTGCCCGTGGCCGCCGCATTCATTTTGGCGCCGCCGCGCCGCAGGTGCAGGCCGGACCGTTCGGCCCGCCCAGCGAGCAGATCGCCGGGTTCTGGCTGTGGAACGTGCGCTCGCTGGACGAGGCCATCGAATGGGCCAGCCGTGCCCCGTTCGGCGCTGGCGGCACCCTCGAGCTGCGTCCGCTGATCACCGCCGAGGATTTCGGCGAAGCCTTCACCCCCGAATTACAGCAGCAGGAACAGCGTCTGCGGGAACAGCTGGAAAACTGATCGATCTTCCCTGTCACATCCGCCGGTACGCCCCGGCACCACCACCCAACGGAGCATTGCCATGAAACTGATTCCCTTCCTTGGCTTCAGCGGCCAGGCCCACGATGCGATGGCCTTCTATGCCAAGGCCCTCGGTGGCCAGGTCACCTCGGAGATGAAGTACCGCGACATGCCGCCGTCCGATGGTTCGCCGGGCTGCAACGAGATGCCTGCCGAAACCCTCGACCACGTGGCGCACAGCCAGCTGGAGATCGAGGGCGCGATCCTGATGGCCGCCGATGGCCCGGGCGGCGGCGAGGGCGGTTCGACCACCATCAATGTCGACGTCGACAGCATCGAGGAAGCCGAGCGCGTGTTCGCCGCGCTGGCCGAAGGCGGCCAGGTGCAGATGCCGATCGCCGAGACGTTCTGGGCGCATCGCTGGGGCATGTTGATCGACCGCTTCGGCAAGCCGTGGATGGTCAACTGCATGAAGCAGCCCTGATCCAGCTCCCGCACCCGTCACCCATCACCCATCACCCGCACAGGAAACGCAACGATGAGCGCACCGCAACCGCAGATGATCTTCGTCAACCTGCCCGTGCAGGACCTGCAACAGTCCAAGGATTTCTTCAGCGCGCTGGGCTACAGCTTCAATCCGGCCTACACCAATGAAGACGCCGCCTGCATGGTCATCAGCGAGAGCATCTTCGTGATGCTGCTGGTCAAGCCGTTCTTCCAGCAGTTCACCAACAAGAACATTGCCGATGCGCACGCGGAGACCGAGGTGATCACCTGCCTTTCCGCGGCCAGCCGCAAGGCGGTGGACGTGATGGTGGACAAGGCGGTGGCCGCCGGTGGCAGCGAGCCGCAACCGGCGCGCGATTACGGTTTCATGTACCAGCGCGGCTTCCAGGACCTGGATGGCCACCTGTGGGAAATCGCACACATGGAAGGCGAGCCGGGCTGATGGCCGACGCCGTTCGCTGGCGCTTGTGCGGGCACGGCCTGCGTGCTGTGATCGGCGCATGACCGAGCCCGCCCTGAGCCAGCGACTGGAAACCCTCTGGCGGATGGAATCGCCGGTGTTGATCGCGCGCCTGGCGCGGCTGCTCGGCGGTGATGTCGGCCGCGCCGAGGAGCTGGCCCAGGACACCTGGCTGGCCGCGCTGGAGCGCTGGCCGGCGCAGGGCATCCCGGACAACCCCGGAGCCTGGCTGATGACCACCGCGCGCAACCGTGCCATCGATGTGCTGCGCCAGCACCAGCGCGTGGCGCAGCAGCATGCGAAATGGGGCGAGGAACTGCACCCGGTGGCGCTGCCCGCACCCGATGACAGCCAGGCACTGGAGGACGACCTCGGCGATGACCTGCTGCGGCTGATGTTCGTGGCCTGCCATCCGGTGTTGCCGGCCGATGCACGGGTGGCGCTGACCCTGCGCCTGCTGGGCGGGCTGACCACCACCGAGATCGCCCGCGCCTTCCTGCAGCCGGAGCCGACCATCGCCCAGCGCATCGTGCGCGCCAAGCGCACCCTGGTGCAGAAGCAGGTGCCCTACGAAGTGCCGCGCGCCGAGGCGCTGCCCGAGCGGCTGGCCTCGGTGCTGGAGGCGATCTACCTGGTCTTCAACGAGGGCTATGCGGCCAGTGCCGGCGATGACTGGATGCGGCCGGCCTTGTGCGAGGAAGCGCTGCGGCTGGCCCGCATCCTCGCCCATCGCCTGCCCGCGCCGGCGGTGCTGGGCCTGCTGGCGCTGATGGAACTGCAGGCCTCGCGTGCCGCGGCGCGCGTCGATGCGCAGGGCCAGCCGGTATTGCTGGACGTGCAGAACCGCGCGCGCTGGGACTGGCTGCAGATTGAACGCGGGCAACAGGTGCTGCAGCGTGCGCTGGATGCCGGCGGCGGCAACGATGCCTACGTGCTGCAGGCACGCATCGCGGCCTGCCATGCCACCGCGCGCCGTGCCGAAGACACCGACTGGGCACGCATCGCCGCGCTGTATGCGCAGCTGCTGCAGGTGATGCCTTCGCCGGTGGTGGCCCTCAACCGGGTGGTGGCGGTGTCGCGCAGTGACGGTGCGTTCGCGGCCTGGGGGTTGTTGCAGCCGTTGCTGGTCGATGCGCGGTTGCAGGGCTATGCCCCGTTGCAGGTGGTGCGCGGCGAGCTGCTGCTGCAGCTGGGTCGGCGTGACGATGCCGCCACCGCCTTCCGCGAGGCGGCCGCGCTCACCGGCAATGCCCGCGAGCAGGCGCTGCTGCTCGCGCGCGCCCAGACATCTGGGTCAGAGCCCTTTTCCACCGGAAAAGGGATCTGACCCCTTCTTGTTGAGTGCCGACCAACGGTCGGCACCCACCCCGCCATCCCACGCAATGCAGGCTTTTGCTTTTGGAGTTGCCGGCCAGCGGCCGGCACTACCGCAGGTGCAGGGCGCAGCCCTGCCGAATCCCATTACACTCCGGAAGGATTTTCCTGCTGGAGAGAGCAATGAAACGAGCAGTACTGGGCATCCTGGCCCTGTCGGTGTCGAGCGCACTGATGGCCGCCACGCCGAAATTCGATGGCGCGCGGATCTCCGCCGACGTCAAGGAACTGGCCTCCGACGCCTACGAGGGCCGCTCGCCGGCCACCGCAGGCGAAGAAAAGACCATTGCCTATCTCAGCAAGCAGTTTGCCGCCGCCGGCCTGCAGCCGGGTGGCGACCTGCAGGATGGCAAGCGCCTGTGGACCCAGGCCGTGCCGCTGCGCAAAGGCGACATCGTCGGTACCCCGCAGCTGGCCCTGCACCAGGGCGGCAAGACCGTCACCCTCGACCAGGGCAAGCAGATCGCCGTGCGCGCCGCCATGAATGGCGCCACCACCGTCGACATCAGCAAGGCGCCGCTGGTCTTCCTCGGCTATGGGGTGAAGGCGCCGGAGCGCAACTGGGACGACTTCAAGGGCGTCGACCTGAAGGGCAAGATCGCCGTCGTGCTGATCAACGACCCGGATTTCGAAACCGGCAAGGGCGACTTCGACGGCAAGGGCATGACCTGGTACGGGCGCTGGCCGTACAAGTACGAAGAAGGCGCACGCCAGGGCGCGCTCGGCGTGCTGATCGTGCACGAGACCGCACCGGCCTCGTACGGCTGGGCCACCGTGGCCGGCTCCAACACCAACACCATGTTCGACGTGGTGCGTGACAACCCCGCCGAGACCCACCCGCTGCTGGAAGGCTGGATCCAGCGCGACCTCGCCGTCGAGCTGTTCCGCGCCGCCGGGCAGGATTTCGAGGCGCTGAAGAAGAAGGCGCAGCAGCGCGACTTCACCCCGGTGGCGCTGACCGGCGCCAGCCTGGATGCGAAGTACGCGGTGAAGACCGAAGTGATCACCTCGCACAACGTGGCCGCACGCCTGGAAGGCAGCAGCCACCCGGACGAGACCATCATCTACAGCGCGCACTGGGACCACATCGGCGTGGGCGAACCGGACGCGCGCGGCGACCGCATCTTCAACGGCGCGCTGGACAACGCCAGCGGCACCGCCTCGCTGATCGAACTGGCCCGCGGCTTCGCCAAGGGCCCGCGTCCGCAGCGCTCGCTGCTGTTCCTGGCGGTCACCGCCGAGGAAAAGGGCCTGCTGGGTTCGGAGTACTACGCCACCCACCCGCTGTACCCGCTGGAAACCACCGTGGCGGCGATCAACATGGACGGCATGTCGCCATTCGGTCCGTCGCGTGATTTCGGCATCTACGGCACCGCGCGCTTCGAACTGCTGGACCAGCTGAAGGACGTCGCCAAGGGTTGGGACATTCGCTACACCCCGGACCCGAAGCCGGAAGCGGGCCTGTTCTTCCGCTCCGATCACTTCTCGTTCGCCAAGCGCGGCGTGCCGGCGCTGTCCTGGTCGGCCGGCCAGGACTGGGTGGACGGTGGCGTTGCCGCCGGCAAGAAGGCCTCGGAGGATTACACCGCCAAGCGCTACCACCAGCAGGGCGACGAATGGCAGCCGGACTGGGTGTTTGCCGGTGCCGCCCGCGACCTGGAAGTGCTCTACACGCTGGGCAACCAGCTGGCCAACTCGCGCAGCTGGCCGAACTGGAGCACCGACGAGTCGTTCCGCGCCGTGCGTGACAGCAGCGCCGACCAGCGCAAATAAGAAGCACCGGTAGCGCCGGGCCATGCCCGGCGTTCCCGTGACCGCTTCCATCCCCGGTTTCCGGGGCTTCGTCGCAGGCCGCTTGTTTGCCCGGTGGGCCGACCTATGCTCGGCTCACCCCCTTCCTCCAAGGCGCTGCCGTGATCGCCAGCCTCACTCTCATTCTCCGTCACCTGTTGGCCTGGGCCGTGGCACTGCTGGTGGCCGGCATGGTCTGGAGCGGCATCTTCAGCGGCATGAACGACGGCCCCGGCTGGATCTTCGGCCTGCTGGCGATGTTCCTGATGATCAGCGCGCTGGGCAGTGCCATCACCCACGTGCGCCGCGTGTGGCTGATCGCCGGGCGCCTCGACGGCAGCACCCTGTCCGGCCACCAGCGCCGCCAGATTGAAGTGCCGCTGGATGCCGGCCCTGCGTTCGCCCTGGTCGAGGCCGCCGTGGCCGAACTGCCGCGGGTGGAAGACGTGGAAAGCGCCGCCGGCAGCCTGCAGGTGCGCGCCTACGTGCGCCGTGTCGATCCCTGGAATGGCCGCCAGCCATCGCGCTGGAATCTGCCGGCGCGGCTGGCCATCAAGCGCAACAGCGTGCAGGCCACGGTCACCCCGGGGCAGGGCACCAGCACCGTCACCCTGCTGTTCGAGCCCGATGCCGGCTGGTGGGCCGACCTGCTGGCGCTGGATGAGGGCAGCAATTTCGAGAACGCCGAGGCCGTCACCCGCGCCATCACCCGCCGCGTGGCCGACCAGCGCCGCGACGAGCAGGCCGCCGCCGAACAGACCCAGGTGGAAAAGGAACTGTCGGTGGCCCGCCTGAACCTGCTGCACGCGCAGGTGGAACCGCACTTCCTCTACAACACCCTGGCCAATGCGCAGGTGCTTACCCGCACCGATCCCGGCCGTGCCGAACAGATGCTCGGCCACCTCATCCAGTACCTGCGCAGTTCGCTGCCGCAGGTGGATGAGTCGGTGTCCACGCTCGGTGTGGAGCTGGAGCGCACCCGCGCCTACCTGGAAATCCTGCGCATCCGCATGGGCGCGCGGCTGGCGGTGGAAGTGCAGGTGCCCAACGAGCTGCACGGCGTGCACATGCCGGCGATGGCCCTGCAGACGCTGGTGGAAAACGCGATCAAGCACGGCCTGGAACCCAAGCCCGGTGGCGGCACGATCTGGATCCTGGCGCGAGCGTTCGATGACCACGTGACGGTGACCGTGGCCGATGATGGACTGGGCTTCGGCCAGGGCACCAGCGGCACCGGCATCGGCCTGAAGAACCTGCGCGAGCGCCTGCGCCTGACCTGCGGCGAGCAGGCCGGTGTGGCCATCGTTGCCAATTTCCCCAGCGGCGTCGCCGCCACCATGACCCTGCCGCAGCCGGCCAAGGAACGCAGCCATGCCGCTTGAAGCCCTGATCGCCGAAGACGAGGAGCTGCTGCGGCAGTCGCTGGTGGAACAGCTGGGCCGGTTGTGGCCGGAACTGAAGCTGGTGGCCGAGTGCGAGGATGGCGCCAGTGCGCTGGAACAGCTGGCCGAAAAGCAGCCGGACATCGCCTTCCTCGATATCCGCATGCCCGGCATCAGTGGCATCGAGGTGGCACGCGCGCTGTCCGAACTGAGCCCGCGCACGCAGGTGGTGTTCGTCACCGCCTACGACCAGTACGCCATCGATGCGTTCGAGCAGGGCGCGATGGATTACCTGCTGAAGCCGGTCAGCGACGAGCGTCTGCTGGCCACCCGCGAGCGCATCCTTTCGCGGCTGCCCAACACGCGCCAGGACGATGCGGTGCTGGAACGCCTGCTGCAGCGCCTGGGCCCGTCACAGGGCGCGGGTGATCGCCCGCCGCTGGCCTGGATCACCGCCAGCAACGGCCGCGACACGCAGCTGATCATGCTGGAGGACGTGGTCTATTTCCGCGCCGACAACAAGTACACGACGGTGGTCACCAGCGCCGGTGAAAGCCTGCTGCGCACGCCGCTGCGCGAACTGCTGGAAGTGCTCGACCCGCAGCACTTCCGCCAGGTGCACCGCTCGACCATCGTCAACATGAAGGCGGTGGCGGCGGTCAGCCGCGACGACACCGGCCGTGGCGTCCTGCGCCTGCGCCAGCGTCCGGAAACGCTGGTGGTCAGCCAGCCGTTCATGAGCCTGTTCCGCGGCATGTAGAAAGAACAATGCCACCGTGACAGTGCACGGTGGCATTGTGGCTCCCCCGCTTCCCTGGACCTGTTGGCCAGCCTCAGTAGGCCGGCTGCAGGGTCAGATCGTGGTGGTGTTCGGTTTCGCCGACATGGTTGAGCCGGCCGACCAGTTCCGAGTGCTGCCGCATGCGGCCGATCTCGGTCATGATGCGGATGTCCTCGTGGCGCAGCTCGCGCCGGGTGGTGACGGCCTGCTTGTAGTCCAGCACTTCCGGGTAGTGCTCGGCCAGGTCCAGTGCTTCGGCCACGCATTCAACGCTGTCAGCCTTGGAGGTAATGCGGGCGCGGCTGTTGAATGCCTTCATCCAGCGCTCGAAACCGGCCTGCTGGTCGAACATGTTGGCCATGAACCAGATCACGAACAGGATCGACACCCACGAACCGAACACCACGACCACGCGGGTGAAGGTGATGTGGTAATCGTCGCGCCAGAGGTAGTTGGCGATCAGGCCGAGGATGAGCAGGGACGCCGCCTGCCAGCCGATGATCGAGGCGATCAGCCATTGGCACTTGGCCTGGGCCAGCACCGCCACTTCTTCGCGGATCTGCTGCTCGCTGAGGTTGCGCCAGTGCGCGACCTGTTTGTCGAACGGGCTGTGGTAGAGCTCGTTGTCGCGAAGCAGTAGTCCCAAACCCTTGAACAAAGCAATCATGGCTGGCTCCCTTGTGGAACGTGCGTCGATCAGCATTGGACGGTGTGGCGGGTTCAGTTCTAGCACTTCCAGCGGGCCGTGCAATGGGTGGAATGCCTAGCGCCATAAGGGTTTTGTCTGAATGGGTGAATGTTGATGCGGTGCAGCATCGCGCCGGAAGCCTGCGTCAAGATGTCGCAGGGTGAAATGTGCTGCGGCTGCACATGGAACCGTGGCTGAGCCGACGGGCTCGCTGCATCGGCCCGTATCGCCCAGAATCGAGGCTGACCGCGCAGACCGCGGCCGATTCCGCCACCGCCTGGACCGAAGATGCCGCCGCTGCTGCACCGCCTTTCCCGCCCCGTCACCGCGCCGATCCGGCGCTGGGTGCTTGATGCCTTCCCGCGCGGCCAGAGTGGCATCGATTATGACCATCCGCTGGGCGACCCCGGCTGGTTCGGGCCGGACAGCGTGACCTGGCGCATGCACGCCGAGCTGCCCTCGATGCTGGCCGGCGGCCTGTGTGCGCTGATGCTGCAGACCCTGCACCCGCGCGCGCTGGCCGGCGTGTACGACCACTCCAACTTCCGCCAGGACCTGGTCGGCCGCCTGCGCCGGACCACCGCGTTCGTTGCCGGCACCAGCTACGCGCCGAGTGCCGAAGTGGAAAAGCTGGTGGCCAAGGTGCGCCGCATCCATGCGCAGATCCGCGGCCGCACCGCGCAGGGCGAAGACTACGCGGCTGACGACCCGCAGCTGCTGACGTGGGTGCACGTGACCGAGGCATTCGGCTTCCTGCAGGGCTATCGCCGCTACGGCCGCGAGGTGCCGGTGGAGATTGCCGACCGCTACTACGACGAGTATCGCCGTGTGGCCGAAGCGCTGGGCGCGGTGGACGTGCCGCGCAGCGAGGCGGAAGTGGCGGCCTATTTCTGTGCGCGGCAGCCGGAGCTGCTGGCCGATGCGCGGTCGCGCGAGGTGCTGGAGGTGCTGTCGGCGGTCAACCTGCCGGTGCCGATCCCGGGCCTGTCGCGCGCGGTGTTCCTCGGCGCCGGTGCCGCGCTGCTGCCCGACTGGGCCGAGGCGATGCTGGAACGCAGTGCCGGCCAGCGCACGCAGGCGGCCGCGTCGGCCAAGCTGATGCAGGGCATGGCACCGCTGTTCCGCCGCGCGTTGCCCGATGGCCTGGCCACGCGCGCGTGTGCACGCGTGGGCGTGCCGGTGGAGGTGTTGCGGGAGTGGCCGACCATGCGTTGATCCATCGCGTGGATGGCGGAAAGCGCCAACCAAGGTTGGTCTCTACCGTAGATCCACGCCACGCGTGGATGGCACGGCATCCCAGAAAAAACGGGCGCCTTTCGGCGCCCGTTCGCATCACATCACCACACCTTGACCCGCTTGTCCGGGGCCAGGTACAGCTTCTGGCCTTCCTTCACTTCAAACGCCGGGTACCAGGCGTCGATGTTGCGCACGGTCAGCGCACGGTACTGGCCCGGTGCGTGCACGTCGGTCAGCAGGCCGTTGCGCAGTGCCTGCTCGCGGCTCTTGCTGCGCCACGCCTGGGCGAAACCGAGGAAGAAGCGCTGGTCCGGCGTGAAGCCTTCCAGGGTCTGGCCCGGCTTGCCCTGCAGCGACAGCTGGTAGGCGTCGTAGGCGGTGCCCAGGCCAGCCACGTCGGCGATGTTCTCGCCCAGGGTCAGCTTGCCGTTGACGTGCACGCCGGGGAACGGCTCATAGCTGCTGAACTGCGCGGCCAGTGCATCGCCGGCGGCGTTGAACTGCTTGAGGTCCTCGGCCGTCCACCAGTTGTGCAGCTTGCCCGTTTCATCGAACAGCGCGCCGGCATTGTCGAAGCCGTGGCTGATCTCGTGGCCGATCACCGCGCCGATGGCACCGTAGTTCACCGCGTCGTCGGCAGCGCCGTCGAAGAACGGCGGCTGCAGGATCGCGGCCGGGAACACCAGGCGGTTCTCCAGCGGCACGTTCATCGCGTTGATGGTCTGCGGCAGCATCGCCCATTCGTTGTGGTCGACCGGCTTGCCCAGCTTGGCGACGTTGCGCGCGTACTCGAACTGCTCGGCGCGCTGCGCATTGCCCAGCGGATCGTCACGGCGGATCTCCAGGCCGGTGTAGTCGCGCCAGGTGTCCGGGTAGCCCATGCCCACGGTCAGGCCGGCCACCTTGGCCTTGGCGTGTGCCTTGGTCTGCGGCGACATCCAGGCCAGCGCGTCGATGCGCTTGGCGAAGGCGGCGATGATGTTCTTCGCCATCTCGTCCGCGCGTTCCTTGGTCTTGGCGTCGAAGTGCTTTTCCACGTAGCGCTTGCCGATGGCTTCACCGACGGCGTGGTTGGCATCGTCCACCGCACGCTTCCAGCGGTCGCTCTGCTGCGGGGTGCCGCTCAGCGCGGTGCCGTGGAAGGCGAAGCGGGCGTCGGCGAAGGTCTTCGGCAGGTAGGCCGCTGCGCGGTCCAGCGCGTGGAAGGTCATGTAGTCCTTCCACACATCCAGCGGCTCGGTGGCCACCAGCCTGGACAGGCCGGCGACGGCCTTCGGCTGCCACACGATGAAGTCCTGCTGCTGGCCCAGCTTGGCTGCGTCCAGGAACGCCGCCCAGTCCATGCCCGGCGCCTTGGCGTTGAAGTCCGCCTGCGTCCACGGGTTGGCACCCAGGGTCACGTTGTTGGTTTCTTCCTGGCTGGCGTGGGCCTGGGCGATCTTGGTTTCCAGCGCGAGGATGCGCTGCGCCTTGCCGGCCGGGTCGGCCACGCCGGCCAGCTGCAGCACCTGCGCGATGTAGGCCTGGTACTGCTTGCGCAGCTCGGCCATGCGGCCATCACCCAGGTAGAAATCGCGGTCGGGCATGCCCAGGCCGCCCTGCACCAGGTACGGCGCGTTGCGGTCCGGCTGCAGCATGTCCACCGACACCCACAGGCCGAACAGGCGGTCGGTGTAGAAGTTGGTGGCGTTGAGCAGGTCGACGTCGGCGCGCATGTCGCCGCCCAGCGCACGTGCCAGGCCTGCCTTGTCGGCGATGCCGCCGATCGCGGCCAGCTGCGGCTGCACCGGGGCCAGACCGCGCTTCTCGATGCCGGCCTCGTCCATGAACGCGGCGTAGTAGTCGCCGATCAGCTTGTCATCGCCGCTGGCCTGCGCATTGCCGGCCGCGCCTTCGAGGATCGCGCGGGTATCGGCCTGGGTCTTTTCGGCGATGACGTTGAAGCTGCCAAAGCGCGAACGGTCGGCCGGGATCTCGGTGTTCTTCACCCAGGTGCCGTTGGCGAAGCCGAAGAAGTCGTCGCCGGCGGCGATGCTGCGGTCCATGCCGCTGGCATCGAAGCCGAAGCTGCCCAGCATCGGCTTGGCCGGGGCAGGGGTGGCATCGGCCGGCGCGGCGGTGCCGGCGGCCGGTTCGGCCGGGCGGTCACAGGCGGCCAGGGACAGGCTGGCGACGATGGCCAGCGCCAGGGTGGGACGGCGCAGCTTGGACATGGACTTCTCTTGCAGCGGGAAAACCCCAAGTCTAATCCCCTGCGCGTGTGCTGGATGCTCCGCCACGGGGGCCGCGCTGTGCGCGATCTGGCTGAACACGCGCCGACGATCTTCACGCCGTCATCGACGTGGTGCATGCTGGGGGCTGCATGCCGGTGCAGCCGCGGGGAGGTGGCGCACCGGACAGACCCAGGCGTCAAGAATGCTGATCTGCGGCCGCTCTGGTCGGGGATGTGGAGGAATCGTTCGCGCATGAAGCCAGTCGTCTGCACAGGGAACACCGACCGATGCCAGCGTTGAAGCACGCGCTGGCCCGGCCGCTGCGCGCCATCACCTGGGGCGGCATCGCCGTAGGCGTCCTGCTGGCCGTGGTGCTGGCGGTGATGCTGGCCAACGACTACCAGCGTCGGCTGGAAGCCGCGCAGCGGCAGAGCCGTGCCATGGCCGTGGGCACCGAGCGGCTGCTGGCGATGGAACTGCGCAACCTGGAACGGGCCATGAGCGGTATTGCCGCCGATGCCGCGCAGCTGTTCCGCAGCGTGCCGGCGCAGGCCCCGGCGCTGCTGGATGCGTCCATCGACGGTGTGCTGGGCCGCCATGCGGAACTGCACAGCATCGTCGTGCTCGATACCTACGGCCGCGCGCTGACCGCCGGCAAGGGCGACCTGCAGCTGCCGCTGTGGACCGACCCGCAGCGGCGCGGGCAGGGCAGCGCGCTGTACCTCGGCCCGCCGCAGCAGGTCATCGATGGCAGCTGGGTGGTGCCGCTGGCGCTGCCGATGGCGGGCGACCGCTGGCTGCTGGCACGCCTGCGCTGCGAGGAGCTGCAGCGCATTGTCAGTGGCTTGGACGTCGGCGCCCATGGACTGGTGTCGATCAGTGATCGCGATGGTGCCATGCTGGCACGGGTGCCGGACCCGCAGGCGACGGTAGGACATCGCTATCTCCTGCCGGGACGCGACCTGCTGGGTCGTGCTGCCGTGGTGGAACTGGGCAGCATCCCCGGCGCGGTAGATGGCATTCCGCGTATTTCCACCATCAGCACGCTGCAGCACAGCCCGCTGGCGGTGCAGGTCGGGTTGGCCGACGAGGATGTGCTGGCGCCCTGGTGGCCCTACCTGCAGGCAGCAGTGGCCATTGTGCTGGCCTACATCGCCGTGCTGCTGGTGCTGCTGTACGCGGTGCGCCGCAGTACCCGCAGCCATCAGTCGATGGCCGAGGAACTGCGCACCGGCAGTGCCGAACTTGCGTTGGCCAACCAGGTCGGCCGGGTATGCACTTGGCACGTGGACGAAGATGCCGCGCAGTTGCACTGGTCGCCGCTGGCCCGCGAGATCTTTGACATTCCGGCAGACTCGCTGCCCCTGTCCGACTTCTTTACCCGCGTCCACCGCGAGGACAGTGAGCGACTGCAGCGTGCGTTCGAGCAGTCGTTCGCCGGCGACGCGGTACTGGACGAGGAATTCCGCCTGGTGCTGCCCGGTGGCCAGGTGCGCTGGGTGGCCGCGCGCGGCCAGCGGGTGGAAGTGGCCGACCGCCAGCGCCGCATGATCGGCGCGCTGACCGACCAGACCGAGCGCTACCGTGCGCGCGAACAGATGAGTCGTGCAGAGCGCCGCTTCCGCCTGCTGTTCGACCGCAACCCGGCACCGTTCTGGGTGTTCGATCCGAGCAGCCTGCGTTTCCTTGAAGTCAACGAAGCAGCTGTCGAGCAGTACGGCTACAGCCGCGAAGAATTCCTGCAGATGAGCATCCTCGACATCCGTCCGCGTGGCGGGTGGGACGAGGTGATGGGTGCCATTGCACGGGCGCGCGTGGATGGGCTGCCGGAGTCGACGGTGCGCATGCACCGGCGCCGCGATGGCAGCGAGTTCGAGGTGCGTGCGCACCTGTCCATGCTGGATTTCGACGGTCGCGCCGCCTGCCTGGTGCTGGCCGAGGATGTCAGCGAGCGCCTGGCCTACGAGCGCGACCTGGCCTACCGCGCGCGACACAACCCGGATACCGGCCTGCTGACCGTGCGCGCGCTGACCGAGCAGCTGGACGCACAGGAAGGCGCCTACACCATCGCCTACGTGCAGCTGCGCGGCCTGCAGCTGGTGGCCGATACGCTGGGCCGCGAGATCGGCGATGCGGTGCTGCAGTCGATGGCCCTGCGCCTGGGCGGGTTGGGCGCGCGCTTCGGCACGCTGGCCTTCCAGCCGGCGGAGGACTTCGTGCTGGCCATCGGTGGCGAGCACACCGCGCAGCGGGCGCTGGATGACCTGCTGCAGATCGTCTCGGCGCCGATGCGCGGCAAGGATTCGCTGCACCAGTTCGAGCCGCGCATCGGCGTGGCCGTGCATGCGGTGGGCGATGGCCACAGTGCCGAGCAGGTGATCGGCATGGCCGCGCAGGCTGCGCATGCCGCGCGCGCCGAAGGCAACGTGGTGGCCTGGTTCGATACTGCGGTGACCACCCGCCTGGCCGACCGCCTGCGCCTGGCCGCGCGCATCCATGCCGCCATCGACAACGAATTCCAGCTGTATTTCCAGCCGATCCGCCATGCCAGCGATGGCAGCCCGGCGGCACTGGAGGCGCTGCTGCGCTGGCCGCAGGCCGATGGCAGTTTCATTCCGCCCAGCGAGTTCATCCAGCTGTGCGAGGACACCGGGCTGATCCTGGCGCTGGGGCGCTGGGTGATCCGCGCCGCCGCGCAGGCACAGCGACGCTTGGTGGATGCCGGTTGGGGCGAGCTGTCGATCGCGGTGAACGTGTCGGCGGTGCAGTTCTTCAACAGTGACCTGGTAGCCGAGTTCACCCGCGCACAGAAGGAGTTCGGCCTAGCCCGCGGCGCACTGCACGTGGAGCTGACCGAGAGCAGCCTGATGCGCAAGCCGGCGCAGGCGATGCAGACCATGCAGCGCCTGCACGAGCAGGGCATCTGCGTGTCGCTGGATGATTTCGGCACCGGCTATTCCAGCATGTCCTACCTGCAGCACCTGCCGCTGGACATCCTGAAGATCGACCGCAGCTTCGTGGCGGATGTGGAAACCAATCCGCGCAACGCCTCGATCTGCCGCGCACTGCTGTCGCTGGGCCACAGCATGGGGCTGACCATCATCGCCGAGGGCGTGGAAACGCCGGGCCAGCTGAACTGGCTGGCCGCGCATGGCTGCGACCAGGTGCAGGGTTACCTGCTGGGGAGGCCGGCGCCGCTGGAAAAGATCATCGATTCGCTGGATGAAGTGGTGGTGTGAGCGGGTCTCGCATCTGCCGGCCAGCGGCCGGCACTACCGTTCTGCAGCCCGCCGGGTAGCGCCGGGCCATGCCCGGCGAGCGCGAAGCGCGGGCGTCACACCCCCGCATCCACCAGGTAATCAATGAAGCTCCGCACCTTCGGTGCCAGGTGGCTGCGGCTGGTGTAGACGGCGAAGATGCCGATCGTGGGCACTTCCCATTCCGGCAGCACGCGCACCAGGCGGCCATCGGCCAGCGCGTCCTCCAGCAGGAAATCCGGCTGCAGGATCACGCCCATGCCGGCGATGGCCGCTTCGCGCAGCACGTCGCCGTTGTTGGCCTGCAGGATGCTGTTCACCGTCACCCCGGTTTCGCCCCCCGGCCCCTGCAGCGGCCACTGGTTGCCCGAAGCCCAGTAGCTGTAGCCGAGGCAGTCGTGCTGTTCCAGCTCCTGCGGCGTGTGCGGCGTGCCGCGCGCGGCCAGGTAGGACGGCGCCGCGCACAGGGTGATGCGGGCCTGGCCCAGCCGCCGCGCGATCAGCGCCGGGCTCGGCTCGCGGGTGATGCGGATGGCCACGTCGTAGCCTTCTTCCACCATGTCCACCAGCCGGTCGGACAGGGCCAGGTCCAGTTCCACCTGCGGGTAGCGCTGGCGGTAGCCGGCCAGCAGCGGGCCGAGGCGGGCGATGCCCCAGCTGACGGGTGCATTGATGCGCAGCGTGCCCGAGGGCTCCAGCGCCTGCGCGCCGATGCTGGCTTCCAGTGCGTCGAACTCGGCCAGCAGGCGCACGCACTGCGCGTAGTAGGCCGCGCCGGCGCTGGTCGGGCTGACCCGCCGCGTGGTGCGGTGGAGCAGGCGGGTGGACAAGCGCTTTTCCAGCGCGGCGACCTGCCGGGTCACCCCGGCCGTGGACATGTCCAAGGCCTGCGCGGCGGCACTGAAGCCGTTGCGCTCGACCACCGCGACGAACACACGCATGGCGTCCAGGGTGTCCATTATTTCGCCTTCTGCAACAAATACGGTTAGATCATCGTATTTATCGGCTCTGGTGAGCGCAATAAGCTGTGCCCACTCCTTCCGAGGTGCCTGCCATGTCTACCACGTCCCGTCCGCTGTCACCGCTCGCCCCCTACGCCGGCACTCTGCTGCGGCTGGCGCTGGGCGGCCTGTTCCTGGCCCATGGCCTGACCAAGCTGCTGGTGTTCACCCCGGCCGGCACGGCGGCCTATTTCCAGTCGCTGGGCCTGCCCGGCGCACTGGGGTATTTCACGATCGTTGCCGAGCTCGGCATCGCCACCGCCCTGCTGCTGGGCGTCTATGCGCGCTGGATCGGCCTGCTCGGCGTGCCGCTGCTGCTGGGCACCATCGTCACCGTGCATGGCGCCAACGGTTTCAGCTTCGCCAACAGTGGCGGCGGTTGGGAATACCCGGCGTTCTGGGCCGTGGCCCTGGTCGTGCTGTTCCTGCTGGGCGATGGCCGCTGGACCCTGCGTTCGCGCTGATCGCCCCCTGAAAGAATTCCTGGAGGTTCCCATGTCCCGCCTGCCTTCGCTGTACATCTCCCATGGTTCGCCGATGACCGCCCTGCATCCGGGCCAGGTCGGCGTGCGCCTGGCCGAGCTGGCCCGCGACCTGCCGACGCCGCGCGCGATCGTCATCGCTTCGGCGCACTGGCTCGCCCGCCAGCCGCTGGTCGGCACGCACCCGCAGCCGCCGACCATCCATGATTTCGGTGGTTTCCCGCGCGAGCTGTTCGAACTGCAGTACCCGGCCCCGGGCGACCCGGCGCTGGCCGAAGAAGTGGCCGGCCGCATCGCCGCCGCCGGCCTGCCGGTGGCCATCGACCCGCAGCGTGGCCTCGACCACGGTGCGTGGGTGCCGCTGCGCATGCTGCGCCCGCAGGCCGACATCCCGGTGGTGCCGGTGTCGATCCAGCCGATGCTGGGCCCGCAGCACCAGTACGCGCTGGGCCGCGCGCTGGCGCCGCTGCGCGAGCAGGGCGTGCTGCTGATCGGTTCGGGCAGCATCACCCACAACCTGCACGACTGGCGCGATTACCAGGACGGCAAGGAAGCGCCGTACGTGCGCCCCTTCATCGAATGGGTGGAGCAGCGCCTGGCCGCCAACGATCGCGATGCGCTGTTCGACTACCGCCGCCAGGCACCGTTTGCCGAGCGCGCGCATCCCACCGATGAGCACCTGCTGCCGCTGTACTTCGCGATGGGCGCGGCGGGCGAGGGCGGCTTCGGTGCGCAGCGCATCGATGCGGGCATCGACGCCGGCATGCTGGCGATGGATATCTACCGCTTCGATGGCAGCGCTGCGGCGGTGGCCGCATGAGCGCGGAGCTGCCGATGCTGGAGCGCCCGGCGCAGGGCACCGCGCAGGGCCTGGTGGTGCTGCTGCACGGCGTGGGCAGCAACGAGCAGTCGCTGGCCGGCCTGGCCCAGGCGCTCGACCCGCGCCTGCACGTGCTGCTGCCGCGCGGGCCGCTGGTGTTCGGGCCGCAGGCGTTCGGCTGGTTCACCGTGCGCTTCGGTGCGCAGGGGCCGGTGATCGACCCGGCGCAGGCCGAACAGTCGCGCCTGCTGCTGGGCGAGTGGCTGGCGGCGCAGCAGCAGCGGCTGGGCGTGGACGCACGGCAGACCGTGCTGGCCGGCTTCAGCCAGGGCGGCATCATGAGTGCCAGCGTCGCCCTGACCCAGCCGCAGCGGGTGAAGTCGTTCGGCGTGCTGTGCGGGCGCATCCTGCCGGAGATCGCCCCGCATGTGCCGGCCGACATTGCCGATGCCGGGCTGGACGGCCTGCTGGTGCACGGCCATGCCGACGACAAGCTGCCGTACACGCTGGCCGAATCCGCCGCCGCGCGCCTGCAGGCGCTGGGCGTGGCCCACCAGCTGCGTGGCTACCCGGTTGGCCACACGCTGTCGGCGGACATGCAGCGGGACATCAGCGGCTGGATCCAGCAGCGTTTGCTGTCGCTGCCCTGACGCGCATTCACACAGCAGGCCGCAGCGACGGCCTGCTGTGTTAACTTTTTTTCCAGTCTCCGGCGCACACCGGTTTTTCCCGGGCCCCACGCGCCGCTTCCTGGAAGAAGCATGCACACCATCGAAGTCGTCCTGGCGATGCTGGTAGCCGTTGTCGCCAGCGGTTACCTGGTTCGCGTCCTGCCATTCTCGTTGCCCCTGCCGCTGGTGCAGATCGCGCTGGGCGCGGTCATCGCCGGCGTGTTCAACCGCGGCCATGCGCTGGAACCGGAAGTGTTCTTCCTGCTGTTCCTGCCGCCGCTGCTGTTCCTCGATGGCTGGCGCATTCCCAAACAGGGCCTGTTCCGCGATAAAGGCGCGATCCTCGAACTGGCGTTCGGCCTGGTGGTGTTCACCGTCATCGGCGCCGGCCTGCTGATCCACTGGATGATTCCGGTGATGCCACTGGCGGTGTGCTTCGCGTTGGCCGCCATCGTCTCGCCCACCGACCCGGTGGCCGTCGGTGCGATCGCCGCCAAGGCGCCCATTCCCAAGCGCCTGATGCACATCCTGGAAGGCGAATCGCTGCTCAACGATGCCTCCGGCCTGGTCTGCTTCCGCTTCGCCGTGGCGGCGGTGATGACCGGCAGCTTCTCGCTGGCCACCGCCTCGCTGACCTTCCTGTGGGTGGCCGTGGCCGGCCTGGCGGTGGGCGTGGCGGTCACCCTGGGTGTGTCCACGTTCCAGCGCTGGCTGTGGCGCCGCTTCGGCGAAGAGCCCGGCGCGGCGATGCTGGTCAACCTGCTGATCCCGTTCGCGGCCTACCTGCTGGCCGAAGAAATCCACGCCTCGGGCATCCTCGCGGCAGTCGCCGCCGGCATCGCGATGAGCTACGTCGAGCTGACCGGCCGCGTGTCGGGCAGCATGCGCGTGCAGCGTGCGGGCGTCTGGAACATGCTGCAGTTCAGCTTCAACGGCATCATGTTCGTGCTGCTGGGCGAGCAGCTGCCGGGCATCGTCGAGCGCGCCACCACCACCATGAACGAGACCGGCCACCAGAGCGCCTGGTGGCTGCTGGTGTACGTGCTGGTCATCAATGCCGCGCTGATCGCGCTGCGCCTGCTGTGGGTGTGGCTGTCGCTGCGCTGGAACCTGCTGCGCGCGCGCCGCCGTGGCCTGGAGCGGGGCGAGGCGCCGAACTGGCGCATCGTGGTGGCGACCTCGGTGGCCGGCGTGCGCGGTGCCATCACCCTGGCCGGCGTGCTGACCCTGCCGCTGTTCCTGCCCGATGGCAGCGCCTTCCCGGCGCGTGACCTGGTGATCTTCCTGGCCGCGGCGGTCATCCTGTTCTCGCTGGTCGGCGCCAGCGTGGCGCTGCCGCAGCTGCTGAAGGGCCTGCAGCTGCCGGCCGATTCGGGCGAACGCAAGGAGGAGGACCTGGCCCGCAAGCTGTCCTCCAAGGCCGCCCTGGCCGGGGTGGAGCGCATGCGCCAGCAGCTGGTGATGAACCAGAACACCGAAAACGTACAGCTGTACAACGACGCGGCCTCGCGGGTCAGCCTGCTGTACCAGCGCCATCTGGAAAAGGACAGCGACGGCCCCGACGTGGACCCGGAGAAGGTGAACCGGATGGAGCAGGGCTACCGCCAGCTGCGCAGTGCCGGCCTGAACGCCGAGCGCGAGGAGCTGTTCCGCCTGACCCGGCGCGGGGTGATCTCCGACGAGATCTCGCGGCGCCTGATCCGCAACCTCGACCTGCTGGAATCGCGCAAGCGCGATTGACCCTGCCCTGAAACGTAGAGTCGAGCTTGCTCGACTGCTCTTTCCCAAAGCAGTCGAGCAAGCTCGACTCTACCGATCGCGCGGCGCGGATTACTCCGGCTTCTGGTCCAGGAAGTACGCCTCGACCTTGCCATTGACCTTCATGGTCATCGGGTTGCCGCGGCGGTCGCGGGCCTTGCCGGCCTGGACGCGGATCCAGCCTTCGCTGATCGAGTATTCCTCGACGTTGTCGCGCTCGATGTCGTTGAAACGCACGCCAACGCCGCGCTCCAGCGCCTTGGCATCATGGAAGGGGCTGGCCGGGTTGATCGCCAGGTGGTCGGGAGGGGTATCGCTCATCGCTTCATTCACAGTGACGGCCACCAAGGCCGGCTTCAGCGGCACAGGATAAACCGTAGAATGCCGGCCTGCCCCAAGGAGTGCCCGCCATGCCCGACAACAGCGATTATTTCGACTTCGAAGAAGACGCCCACGATTTCGACGAAGACGACTTCGAGGCGCGGGTCTGGAACCTGCTGGTCCTGATCAATCCGGGCGACGAGGAGCTGGCGCTGCAGCAGTTCAACCGCTGGCGCGAGCACCTGGCCGAGGACGGGCAGCCGCTGGAAGCGGACAGTGACTGGGTGCCGGCGCTGTTCACGGCCATCGCCTGGCAGTCGGGCTTCGAGGTGGAGCGTGATGACCTGGAATCGCTGCAGTCGGCGGTGAACGAGCTGTCGGCGCGCTTCAACCTGCAGCTGGACTGGGGCGGCGACCTGGACGACGAGGATTTCGCTGCCGACCTGGACGGCGTGCAGCTGATGTCCACCGCCTTCGACCGCCTGCGCGAGCACAACTACACGCTGTGGAGCGTGGATGCGGGCAGCGACGGCTTCACCGGCTGGATGGCGCTGACCCGCGACGACGACGCGCTGCTGGCGCTGTGCTCGCTGCTGAATCTGGAAGTGCGGCTGGGCAGCGACCCGTTCTGATCGGTAGCGCCGGGCCCAAACCCCATCCACGCATGGCGTGGATCTACTGGATGCATCCGACCATGCACCACCGGTAGCGCCGGGCCATGCCCGGCGGCTTCTCGCCGCTGGGCAGCGACCCGTTCTGATCGGTAGCGCCGGGCCCAAACCCCATCCACGCATGGCGTGGATCTACTGGATGCATCCGACCATGCACCACCGGTAGCGCCGGGCCATGCCCGGCGGCTTCTCACCGCGCTGCGCTCGCCGGGCATGGCCCGGCGCTGCCCGTACCGGCCTACGGCTGGTACTGCGCCCGTGCGTTGGCGATCACGGCCTTCACCAGCTCGCGGTCGGTATGCCGGGAAATGGCGCGTGCGCCGAGTGCGATCGCCTGCGCGCGCAGGTCCGCGTTGACATCGTAGTGGGCGCCGCTGGCCTTGTTCTGGAAGGCCCGCGGCGGAATGCCGAGCTGCGCCGCCATCGCGTGCAGCTCGGCCAGGGTGTCGGCCATCAGGTGCGCCCAGCGCTGTCCGCGCCAGGGATGCACCGCGTCATCGACGTAGACCGCCACCGCCGCGGCCGGTTCAGGCCTGCGGCTTGCCGTCGGTGTCGGCGGCGTCGGCCGGAGCGGCCTCGGCGTCGGCAGCGGCTTCAACCACGTCGCCTTCAGCGGCGTCTTCGCCTTCTTCGGCCTGCTCGGTTTCGAACTCGGCCACCAGCTTGTCCAGGTACTCGTCAGCGGTCTGGCCGGCTTCGGCAGCCAGCGTGTCCAGCAGCTTCTGCATCAGCTCGGAATATTCCAGGTTGACCGTGCGGCCTTCCTTTTCCTGCACGTTGGACAGGTGCTTGAGCATGGCCAGCATCGGCACCGGGTTGTCGGCGTTGCCCATGGTCTGGCCGCCGATGGCCAGCAGCCACTCGCGGCCCTGCAGGCCGATGGCAGCCACGGCCTGGCCGTCTTCGTTGGTCAGCACCGCGTGGTTCTGCACCTGCTGCTGGGCATTCAGGCGCAGGAACGGACGCTTGGCCTGCTGCTTCTTGCGCTTGTCGCGCTTGGCCTTGGAGTTCTGGGACATGGGGTGGGGTCACCTGGAAAGGGAAAGACCGCCATTGTACTGGGTGCCGCGCTGCGCGCTCGCCGGGCATGGCCCGGCGCTACCGGATCGCAGCGCGCCAGGGTAGCGCCCGGCCATGCCCGGCGGAGGCCGGTCAGGGGTCAGAGCCCTTTCCGGGGGAAAGGGATCCGACCCCGGCTCAGGGTGCTACCGCCGGCGGCGCGGCCTCACCCTGCGCGGCCTGCACATCCGGGTCGGCCACGGCGGCCGACAACCCCACCTGCGGGCCGGCGCCGGCCAGGGCGGCTTCTTCGGCGGCCTTGGTCATCACCACGATGCTGATGCGGCGGTTGATCGGGTTCTGCGGATCGGCCTTGTCGAACAGCACCGAGGAGGACAGGCCGACCACGCGGGTGATCTTGCTGTCGTCCATGCCGCCATCGACCAGCGCACGGCGCGCGGCGTTGGCGCGGTCGGCGCTCAGTTCCCAGTTGCCATAGCCGCGCGCGGCCGAATAGGCGGTGATATCGGTGTGGCCGGTCAGGCTGATCCGGTTCGGCACGTGGTTCAGGTACTCGGCCAGCTCGTGCAGGATCTGCTGGGTATAGGGCTTCAGCGTGGCGCTGCCGAGGTCGAACATCGGCCGGTTCTGCTTGTCCACGATCTGGATGCGCAGGCCTTCCGGGGTCAGGTCCAGCAGCAGCTGGTCCTTGAACGGTTCCAGCGCCTGGCTCTTGCTGATCGCTTCCTGCAGCTCCTTCATCAGCTGCTCCAGCTGCTGCTTGTCGCGCTGCTGCTGGTCCACCGGCTGCGGCACCGCTTCCTTCTGGTTCTGGAAGGGGTCGTTGCTGTTGCCGCGGGACACATCGGTGGCGCCGCCCAGCTTGATCATCGAGGTACTGGCGCCGCCGGGGCCAGCCATGCCCGGTGCGGGCGTGGGGCTCTGCCCGGCCAGCGGGCTGGGGTTGCGGAAGTATTCGGAGATCGCCGCGCGCTCGGGCTTGCTGGTGCTGGCCATCAGCCACAGCACCAGGAAGAAGGCCATCATCGCGGTCACGAAGTCGGCGTAGGCCACTTTCCACGAACCGCCGTGATGGGCGGCATGGCCGCCCTTCTTGACCCGGCGGACGATGACGGTGGGCTTGTTCTCGGCCATGGCTTACTTGACCGTCTTCAGGTGCTGCTCGAAATCGGAGAACGCCGGGCGCACGTTCGACGGCAGGGTCTTGCGGGCGAATTCCAGGGCGATCTTCGGGTTGTAGCCGCGCAGGCAGGCCAGCAGGGCGGTCTTGACCGATTCGTAGATGCGGCTGTCCTGCTCGGCGCGCGCTTCCATCGCCGAGGCCATCGGGCCGATGAAACCGTAGCCCAGCAGGATGCCGAGGAAGGTACCGACCAGGGCGCCTGCCACGTGGCCACCCACTTCGACGATGTCGCCGCCGATCGAGCCCATGGTGATGACGATGCCCAGCACCGCCGCCACGATGCCGAAACCGGGCAGGCCGTCGGCCACCTTGTTCATCACCTGCGAGGGCGCCATCGCTTCGGCGTGGTGCTTCTCCAGCTCCAGCTCCAGCAGCGGCTCCAGTTCGTGCGGCTCGATGTTGCTGCCGATCATCAGGCGCAGGCAGTCGGTGATGAAGTCGATCAGGTGGTGGTCGGCCTGCACCTTCGGGTAGTTGGCGAACAGGGCGCTCTCGGCCGGGCGTTCGACGTGGTCTTCCAGCGACATGAAGCCTTCGCGGCGGGCCTTGTTCAGCAGTTCATAGAGCAGGCTGAGGACGTCGATGTAGTCCTGCTGCTTGTAGCGCGGGCCCTTGAACACGCCGATCGCCGCCTGCAGCGTCTGCTTGACCGTCTTGGCCGGGGTGCCGACCAGGAACGCACCGACGGCCGCGCCGCCGATGATGACCAGTTCGTAAGGTTGCCAGAGGGCACCCAGGCGGCCGTGGGCGCCCAGGTAGCCGCCGAGGACGCTGATGATGACGACCAGGAATCCAACGATGATGAGCATGGCGCGACGCAAGGAGAGGGGATATCTCCTTGTCGGCCTGACACCGGTGTTTCTGAAGAAGGAATTCTGTGAAGTCGGTCAGCGGGGGTGATCAGCCCGCCGTTCCGGCCTCGGCGCCTTCACGCTGCAGGGGATTGGGCCACGGCTCGCCGTTGCCGACGAAGGAAAGTGAGACCGAGTTCAGGCAGTGGCGCTCGAAGGTGGGCGGCGGGCCGTCCGGGAACACGTGGCCCAGATGGCTGCCGCAGCGGGCGCAGGTGATCTCGGTGCGGACCATGCCGTGGCTGGTGTCGCGGATCTCGGTCACGTGCGCCGGGTCGTAGGGCGCGAAGAAGCTGGGCCAGCCGGTGCCCGAATCGAACTTGGTGCTGGAGCGGAACAGCGGCAGCGCGCACAGGCGGCAGCAGTAGACGCCCTCGCGCTTGTTGTCGAGGAACACGCCGCAGAACGGGGCCTCGGTGCCGTGCTGCAGCAGCACGCGGCGTTCCTCGGCGCTCAGGCCGGCCACCAGGGCGTCGGTCTGGGTGGCGGTGGGGGGCGTCAGGTCGAAAGCGCTCATGCCGGCTCCGTGGGGGTGTGGCCTGGGGATGCCGGCAAACGTGGGGGTGCGCGGCGGCCGTTGCAAGTGTGATGGCCATTCATGGCCGGCACACAGGCCCCGGCGCAAAGTCGAGTTCTCACACGAAGGAGCGTGCCATGACACCGCGTCTTGCCCTGTTGTTGACCGCCCTGCTGCCGCTGGCTGCCCAGGCCCAGGTGCCCACGTCCTCCAGCCCGACGGCCACGCGCAGCACGAACAGCGTGAACCCGCCCCCGGTTGCGCCGCATGCGCCGCCGCAGCCCGCCAACCCGGCACTGCCGGTGCAGGTGCCGCGCCAGCCGGCGCAGCCGATCCGCTCGACCGGACCGGCGCAGGTGGCGCCGGCACCGACGCCGGCCACGCGGGCACCAGACAAGGTGTACGACCGCAACGGCCGCATCGTGCCGGGGGTGAAGCCGGCGGGCCCCAACCGCGTGTTCGATTCGCGCACCGGCCGTTACTACGACAGCGTGCCGGCGGGCGACGGGCAGCAGATCAAACCGTGATCTTCGCCGTGGCGGGCCTGAACCCACGAAAACGACGTCCTGCCGATCACTGTTTTTTCGCCTGCGATTAACCGCGCCGGGACCACCGTGACCCTGCACCGGCAACCGCCGATGCATGTCCTTCGTCCACTGGATCGCGATCATGAAAAACCAGCAGAACCGTCATCCCGGCAAGGAGCAGCAGGGCCAGAGCCGCAGCCCGCAGCAGCAACAGCAGCAGATGGATGCGCAGCAGCCGCAGAAGGGCGGCAAGCAGCAGGAGCAGCGCCAGCAGGGGTCGCAGAAGCACCCGCAGCAGCGCTGACCGACGCCAGGGGTCGGATCCCGCGCAGCGGGCTCTGACCCTCACTTACACCAGGGGTCGGATCCCGCAACGCGGGCTCTGACCCCAAACCCGGCCCAGCCGCTCAGTCCGCGATCGGCAGCGCCCAGGTTTCCTTCACTTCTTCCATCACGATGTAGCTCTTCGATTCGCGCACATGCGGCAGGGTCAGCAGGGTGCTGCCCAGCAGCTTGCGGTAGCTGGCCATCTCGCTGATGCGCGCCTTCAGCAGGTAATCGAAGTCGCCCGAGACCAGGTGGCACTCCAGCACGTTGGGCAGCTTCAACGCCGCGCGGCGGAACTCCTCGAAGATGTCGCCGGACTTGTAGGCCAGGCTGATCTCCACGAACACCAGCAGGCTGGCCTTCAGTGCCGCCGGGTCGAGGTGCGCGTGGTAGCCGGTGATGACCCCTTCGCGCTCCAGCCGGCGCACGCGCTCGGTGCAGGGGGTGGTCGACAGGCCGACCCGTTCACCCAGCTCGGTGAAGGAAATACGGCCCTCGGCCTGCAGGATGCGCAGGATCTTGCGGTCGATCTTGTCCAGCTCGCGCGGGCGTGTGGCCATGGCCGTCAACCTCCGGGGGTGAATCACAGGAAAACATCCTGCCTGTGATAGCTAAATCAGGCAAATCGTCTAGGAACGGAAGAATATACTTCCCCGATTATGCTCCCGGCGTGCTCAAACGCAGGGAATCATCGGGTTGGAGAGTTCCCATGCGAGTCCTCGTTCTCGGCAGCGGCGTGATCGGCACCACCAGTGCCTGGTACCTGCGGCAGGCCGGCTTTGAAGTCACGGTCATCGACCGCCAGCCCGGCCCCGCGCTGGAGACCAGTTTTGCCAACGCCGGCCAGCTGTCGTTCGGCTACACCTCGCCGTGGGCCGCCCCGGGCGTGCCGAAGAAGGCGATCGGCTGGCTGTTCGAAAAGCATGCGCCGCTGGCGATCAAGCCGGGCATGGACCTGGCCCAGTACCGCTGGCTGTGGCAGATGCTGCGCAACTGCACCCACGAGCGCTACGCCATCAACAAGGCGCGCATGGTGCGCATGTCCGAATACAGCCGCGACTGCCTGAACGAGCTGCGCGCGCAGATCGGCATCGAGTTCGAAGGCCGCGATCTCGGCACCACCCAGCTGTTCCGTACCCAGCAGCAGCTGGACGCCTCGGCGCAGGACATCGAGATCCTGGCCCAGTACGGCGTGCCGTACGAAGTGCTGGACCGCGCCGGCATCGTCCAGGCCGAACCGGCCCTGGCCCATGTCGATGGCCTGGTGGGCGCGTTGCGCCTGCCGCGTGACCAGACCGGCGACTGCCAGCTGTTCACCCGCCGCCTGGCGCAGATGGCGGCCGACGCCGGCGTCGAGTTCCGCTACGACCAGGACATCAGCGGCCTGGAGTTCGATGGCGACCGCATCACCGGCGTGCGCATCGGCGGCCGGCTGGAAACCGCCGACCGCTTCGTGGTCGCGCTGGGCAGCTATTCGCCGCAGATGGTGGCGCCGCTGGGCATGCGCCTGCCGGTGTACCCGCTGAAGGGCTATTCGCTGACCCTGCCGATCACCGACCCGGCGATGGCGCCGACCTCGACCATCCTGGACGAGAGCTACAAGGTGGCCGTGACCCGCTTCGACAACCGCATCCGCGTGGGCGGCATGGCCGAAGTGGCCGGTTTCGACCTGTCGCTGTCGCAGCGCCGCCGCGAAACCCTGGAACGGGTGGTGCGCGACCTGTACCCGAAGGGCGGCGACCTGGCCAAGGCCGATTTCTGGACCGGCCTGCGCCCGGCCACCCCGGACGGTACGCCGGTCATCGGCGCCACCCCGTTCCGCAACCTGTACCTCAACACCGGCCACGGCACCCTGGGCTGGACCATGGCCTGCGGCTCGGGCCGCTACCTGGCCGACCTGATGAGCGCGCGCCAGCCGCAGATCAGCACCGAGGGCCTGGATATCTTCCGCTACGGCCAGTACGGCCAGGCCCCGCAGCAGGAGAGTCGCGCATGCGTCCTGCCCGCGCGCTGATCGACCTGGGCGCGCTGCGCAGCAACTACCGGCTGGCCCGCGAACTGGGCGGCGGCAAGGCGCTGGCGGTGGTCAAGGCCGATGCCTATGGCCACGGCGCGGTGCGCTGCGCGCAGGCGCTGGAAGGCGAGGCCGATGGCTTTGCGGTGGCCACCATTGAAGAGGCGCTGGAACTGCGCCAGGCCGGCATCCGCGCGCCGATCCTGCTGCTGGAAGGCATCTTCGAGGCCAGCGAGCTGCCCCTGGTGGCCGAGCATGACCTGTGGTTCTCGGTGGGTTCGGCGTGGCAGCTGGAGGCGCTGGCCGCCTTCGACAGCCCGCGCCCGCTGACGGTGTGGCTGAAGCTGGACAGCGGCATGCACCGGCTGGGCCTGGACGTGGCCGGCTTCCGCGCCGCGCACGCGCGCCTGTCGGCGCTGCCGCAGGTGGAGCGCATCGTGATGATGACCCACCTGGCGCGTGCCGATGAGCTGGACAGCGAACGCACCCACGAACAGGCCGCTACCTTCAAGGCCGCCATCGACGGCCTGCAGGGCGAGACCAGCGTGTGCAACTCGCCGGCCCTGCTGGGCTGGCCGGACGTGCGCAGCGACTGGGTGCGGCCGGGCCTGATGCTGTACGGGGCCAACCCGCTGCCGGACGACACCACGCTGACCGCGCGCCTGCGCCCGGTGATGACCATGCAGTCGAAGGTGATCGCCGAGCGCTGGATCGATGCCGGTGAGCCGGTGGGCTATGGCGCCCGCTTCGTGGCCAAGGCCCGCACCCGCGTGGGCGTGGTCGCGCTGGGCTATGCCGACGGCTACCCGCAGTTCGCCCCGAACGGTACCCCGGTGCTGATCGATGGCCAGCCCGGCGGGCTGATCGGCCGCGTGTCGATGGACATGCTGACCGTGGACCTGACCGCGCATGCGCAGGCCGGCATCGGCAGCGTGGTGGAACTGTGGGGCACGGCGCCGACCCTGGCCGAACTGGCCCCGCGCTGCGGTGTCAGTGCCTACCAGCTGCCGTGCGCGGTCAAGCGCGTGGCCCGGGTTTACCAGGAGTGAGGCGATGCCGGCCAGCGGCCGGCACTGCCGGAATGCACGTCGTACGACCGCCGGGCATGGCCCGGCGTTACCGGGATCTGCGGTGCCAGCGGTAGCGCCGGGCCATGCCCGGCGGCCTTTGATCAACGCGCCGCGGTTGCCTGCGTGGTCAACTGGCGCTTCACCCAGTCATCGATCAGGCGCTTCTCGAAGCGCAGCGGGTCGCTGTCGCTGCGCAGCCCGATGTTGTGCAGGTAGCCGCTGTCGCTCAGCTTGGCCTCGCCTTCGTCGACGATGCGGCCGCTGGCGTCCTTCAGCGTGTATTGCAGGGTGATGCGCGGCGGGTAGATGTCGCGCATGATCCGGATGCCGTCGGCACGCGGGCCGTGCCACGGCTCGTAGTCGCCGGCGCGCTTGATGTCCACCAGGGTCACGTCGAGGGTCTGCCCCGGCTGCAGCGGCTTGGCTGCCGCAGTCCGCACGTAGCGGGCCAGCTGCTGCACCCAGTCGCCGCGCTGTGCTTCGAAGCGGTTGGTGCTGCGGCGGATCTCGGTGAAGGTGGCCGGATCGTCCCATTTCACGCTGACCGGGCCATCGGCCTGCAGCGCCCGCGGTGCCTGCGGATCGGTGACAGTGCGTGGCGCAGCGGTGGCGCTGCCCACGACCAGGACGCCTGCCAGCAGCAGGGCGGCGGAAAGGGAGCGGTTCATGGTGGTCTCCTGCGTCCCGTGATCGGGGCGGTGTCGGTGTACAGGTCGAGTGTGATCCTGCGGCCGGGCGCCAGCAATGGCCGATTGCGTCATATACGACAGCAGTTGTCGCGAATTCACGGTCGTCAAGCCTGACTGACGGCGCTTGACGCTGTGAATACGCGCTCTGGAAGATGCTGTCCCTCCACCCGGTCCGTCCTCCACGCCCTTGTCCACACTGCCGCCCCTCGCGGAGCGCGCGCCCACGAAGGCGCCGGCGCCCGAATCCGACCTGCATCACGGCGTGCTCAAGCACATCCATGCCGGCTTCTGTGTGATCCAGGTGCTGTTCGAAGGCGAGCAGGCCGTGGACTACCGCTTCATCGAGGTCAACGACGCCTTCGAGCAGCAGACTGGCCTGAAAGACGTGCAGGGCAAGCGGATGAGCGCGCTGGAGCCGCACCACGAACGTGACTGGTTCCGCATCTACGGCGAAGTGGCGCGTACGGGGCAGCCGGCGCAGTTCGAGATGGAAGCACGCGCACTCGGCCGCTCGTTCGCAGTGGACGCCGTGCGCGTGGGCGAGCCGGGCGAGGACAAGGTCGGCATCCTGTTCTTCGACGTGACCGCGCGCAAGCAGATCGAAGTGGAGCTGGGCGAGAGCGAGGCGCGTTTCAGCGCGCTGGCCGATGGCCTGCCGATGCCGGTCTGGGTGCTGGACGAGCGCGGCCATGCCCGTTTCGTCAACAGCGCCTTCAGCGAATTCTTCGGTGGCGACGAAACCCGCGTGCCGGAAGATGTCTGGCGTGGCCTGGTGCATCCGGATGACGCCTCGGTATTTGAGTACGAGCTGCAGGAAGCGTTGACAGTGCAGCGCTCGATGCATGCGCTGGTGCGCGCGCGGCGGGCCGATGGTCAGTGGCGCTGGCTGGAAATGAACGCGCGGCCGCGCTTCTCACGCATGGGCCGCTTCATCGGCCTGGCTGGCAGCAGTCCGGACGTGACCGAGCGGCGCGAGATCGAACTGGCGCGCGAGGAGCTGCTGCAGTCCGAGCGTGCCGCGCGCAGCGCCGCGGAAAACATGGCGCGGCTGAAGGACGAGTTCCTGGCTACGCTGTCGCACGAGCTGCGTACGCCGCTGACCACCATCCTCGGCTGGAGCGAACTGCTGCTGCAGCGGGTGGACAACACCAGCCCGCTGTTCAAGGGCCTGAACGTGATCGCCAGCAGCGCCACGGCGCAGAAGCGCCTGATCTCGGACATGCTGGACCTGAGCAGCATGCTGCTGGGCAAGGTGCAGCTGGAAGTGGAAGTGCTGGACCTGCGCACGCAGCTGGGCGAAGCCATCGGTGCCCAGGAGCTGGTAGCCGAGGGCAAGGCGCTGGATGTCAGTCTGCAGCTGCCTGATCAGCCCTGCCTGGTGCTGGGCGATGCCACGCGCCTGCAGCAGGTGTTCTGGAACCTGCTGTCCAACGCCATCAAGTTCACCCCGGCCGAAGGCCGCATCGAGGCGCAGGTGCGTGCCGATGGCGGCTACTGGACGATCACCCTGCGCGACACCGGCGACGGCATCGCGCCCGAGTTCCTGCACCATCTGTTCAGCCGCTTCCGCCAGGCCGATGGCACCACCACCCGCCGCCATGGCGGCCTGGGCCTGGGCCTGGCCATCGTGCAGCAGCTGGTGGAGCTGCACGGCGGCACGATCAGCGCAGCCAGCGACGGCCATGGCCATGGCTCGACGTTCACCGTGCGCCTGCCGCAGTACCTGCCCGATGCTGATCGCCGGCCGCTGCGCGAAGTGTTCAGCGGCCCGATCCTCGACCCGACCGTGGTCGAGCCGTATCCGCTGCGCGGCCTGCATGTGCTGGCCGTGGACGACCAGCCGGAAGTGCTGGAATACCTGCGGCGCATGCTGGAAGAGCAGGGCGCCAGTGTCTCGGCGGTCAGTTCGGCCGGTGAAGCGCTGGCCCTGCTGGCCGACAGCGGCCACCTGCAGTACCAGGTGATGCTGACTGACATCGGCATGCCGGGCATGGATGGCTATGGCCTGGTGCGCACGTTGCGCGAGGACATGGGCGTGGCGGCGACCGACCTTCCCGCCGTGGCGGTGACCGCGCTGGCACGTGCCGACGACCGCCGCCGCGCGCTGGCCTCGGGCTTCCAGGAACACGTCGCCAAGCCGTACTCGGTGGCGCAGCTGGTTTCGGCCGTGCGCAGCGTGCAGCCGGAACGCCGTGGCGACGCCTTGCACTGAGCACCCAGGAGGTTCACCGATGTCCCGTATTGCGCCCCGCATCCACACCGATCCAGCGCAGATCGCCCATCTGGAAGCCCTGTTGCCGCAACTGGGTGGCGAATGGCAGGTGCAGCTGACCCTGCATGATGGCCGCCGCCTGCTGGGCACCGTGGCCGTGCGCCCGACGCTGCAGCAGTACCGCAATGAAGCGGGTGATGAAGGCAGCAACGGCCAGCTGCGCCTGGACGACTACGACAACCCGGTGCAGCAGCACCACGTCTGGCTGGACGAGATCGCCAGCGTCAGCCGGTTGCCGCCGAAGGCGCCGTCACAGGCGTGAAACGGTGGCGCCGGGCCATGCCCGGTGCCACCCCGCATCTCAATGTTCGAACACGGTCGGCGTTGCCTCGAACCGGCGCGCATAGGCGCGCTCGTCGGCCACGCGGGCCACTTCGTCGTCGGCGAGGTCCGGTGCCCCATAGACCGCATAGGCCACGCTGCCATCGGCACCATGACCGACCTGGTGCAGGCGGTAGCGCGAATGCCCACCACCGGTGTCCTCGGGGTAATGCACGGGCGGATGGCTGCCTTCCAGGTCCATCTCACTGTTGTCGACCACTCCACCGACGAACAAGGCGCGCATGCAGGTTCTCCTGGGGTTTGCTGGGGGAGCCCTTACCCTGAACGCTTCGATGTTGTCGGCGCATCAACAGCCCGTTGAACTTTCGCAAAGCGGCCGCCCGGGGCCGGCCCGGCGAGGGCGGTACAATGGACGGCCCTACGCTTGAAGTACCCGCGCCGATGGCCTCCAGCAACGACGCCCCCCTGCAGACCCTGCTCCTGCCGTTCAGCAACGGCACCCTGCACTGGCCCGACGGCCCGGTCGCCTTCCTCCGTGCCCGCGATGGCTGGCCGCTGCGCGAGATCGCCGGCAACCGCGAAGTGCACTGCGAGCAGAGCTTCGCCCCGTTTGCCGAGCCGCTGCAGCAGGCCGCCGGCTGGACCGTCAGCGGCCAGATCGACGATGCCGCCGGCAAGGGCCGCTACCCGCTGGTGCTGGTGCTGCCGCCGCGCCAGCGTGAGGAAGCCCGCGCGCTGTTCGCCCGCGCCCTGGCCCTGGTGGCCGAGGGTGGCCGGATCGTCGCCTGCCAGTCCAACAATGAGGGCGCCCGCTCCGGCGAAGGCGACCTCAAGCAGCTGACCGGCCTCGGCGGCTGCCTGACCAAGAACCACTGCCGCGTGTACTGGACCGCGCCGCTGCAGGGCCAGCACGATGCCGACCTGGCCAAGCGCTGGAGCGCGCTGGACGCCGTGCGTCCGATCGTCGGCGGCCGCTTCCTCAGCCGCCCGGGCGTGTTTGCCTGGGACCGCATCGACCCGGCCTCGGCGCTGCTGGCCGAGCACCTGCCCGCCGACCTGGCCGGCCGTGCCGCCGATCTCGGTGCCGGCTACGGCTACCTGTCGCGCGAGCTGCTGGAGCGCTGCCCGAAGATCACCGCGCTGGACCTGTATGAAGCCGAGCAGCGTGCGCTGGCCCTGGCCGAACTGAACCTGGCACCGCCGCCGCGCGCATTGCCGCTGCGCTTCCTGTGGCGCGATGTCACCGCCGGCGTCGAGCCGGGCTACGACGTCATCATCAGCAACCCGCCGTTCCACACGCCGTCGCGCGCCGACCGTCCGGACATCGGCCAGCGCTTCATCGCCGTGGCCGCGCAGGCGCTGCGCCCGGGTGGCCGCCTGTACGTAGTGGCCAACCGCCACCTGCCCTACGAATACACGCTCAACGAGAGCTTCGGCGCCGTGCGTGTCATCGCCGAGCGCGATGGCTTCAAGCTGGTCGAGGCAGTGAAGGGGAAGGGCAAGTGAAGCTGGTCAAGCTGATCGCCAACCTGGGGTACGGCAGCCGCAAGCAGGTGCAGTGGATGTTCCGCGAGGGCCGCGTCACCGATGCCGACGGCGAGGTGCTGTACGCCGATGACCAGGTGCCGCACGAGGCGATCCGGGTTGATGGCGAGCCGCTGGACCCGCCGGTGGGCCTGTCGCTGGCGTTGTACAAGCCGGCCGGCTACACCTGTTCGACCAAGGACACCGGCCGCCTGATCTACGACCTGCTGCCGCCGCGCTTCCGCGACCGCGACCCGGTGCTGTCCACCGTCGGCCGCCTGGACCGCGAGACCAGCGGCCTGCTGCTGCTGACCGACGACGGTGGCCTGCTGCACCGGATCATCTCGCCGAAGTCGAAGCTGCCCAAGGTCTACGAAGTGGAACTGGCCGAGGACCTGCGTGGCGACGAAGTGGCGCAGTTCGCCAGCGGTACGCTGATGCTGGAAGCGGAGAAGACGCCCCTGCTGCCCGCTGAACTCGAGGTGCTGGGCCCGCGCAAGGCGCGCCTGGTGCTGCACGAAGGCCGCTACCATCAGGTACGCCGCATGTTCGCCGCCGTCGGCAACCACGTGCAGGCCCTGCACCGCAGCCGCGTTGGCGGCCTGGACCTGCAGGGGCTGGACGAAGGCCAATGGCGGATGCTGACCTCAACCGACCTGGACACCCTGTTCGCTCCATGACCTCCCTCGCTGCGCTGTCGTTCCTCCCGGATGCCGTCATCTTCGACATGGACGGCCTGATGATCGACAGCGAGCGGGTGTCGATCGCGTGCTGGAGCGAGGCGGCCGCCGAACTCGGGTTGCCGCTGGACGCGACGTTCTTCGTGCGCATGGTCGGCCTGGGTGACCGTGACAGCCAGGCGCTGCTGCGCGGGCAGGGCGTGTCGGACGCGATGATCGAGACGATGGCGGCACGCTGCCACGACCTCTACGAGGCGCGCACGCAGACCGGCCTGCCCTTGCGGCCGGGCATCCTGGAGCTGCTGGAACTGCTGAAGGCGCACGCCATTCCGCGTGCCGTGGCGACCACCACGCGGCAGCCGCGGGCCAACCGCAAGCTGGCTGCGGCCGGCCTGCTGCCGTACTTCGATGCGGTCATCACCAGTGGCGACGTGGCCCACCCGAAGCCGGCGCCGGACATCTACCTGCTGGCCGCACAGCGGCTGGGCAAGGCACCGGAACGCTGCCTGGCGCTGGAGGATTCACCGGCCGGCACGCGCGCCGCCGTGGCCGCGGGCATGACCGTGATCCAGGTACCGGACCTGGTGCATCCGGATGATGAACTGCGCGCGCTGGGCCACCGCATCGTCGGCTCGCTGGTGGATGCCCACGCCCTGCTGGTGCCGCTGCTGCCGAGGTAACGGTAGGTGCCGACCACCGCCCTGGTGGGTGCCGACCACGCCCTGGTGGGTGCCGACCGTTGGTCGGCATGCTTCACCGCTCTCGCCGGGCATGGCCCGGCGCTACCGCCCTGGTGGGTGCCGACCGTTGGTCGGCACGCTTCACCGCGCCCGCCGGGCATGGCCCGGCGCTACCGTGGGTGCCGACCGTTGGTCGGCACGCCTGCCAATCAAACGCGGCCGAACACCAGCGCTGCGTTCGTACCACCGAAACCGAAGCTGTTGGACATCACCGTGTCCAGCTTCTGCTCGCGGCTCTCGCGCAGGATCGGGAAGCCTTCCACCGCCGGGTCCAGCTCGGTGATGTTGGCCGAACCGGCCACGAAACCATCGCGCATCATCAGCAGGCAGTAGATCGCCTCGTGCACGCTGGCCGCGCCGAGCGAGTGGCCCGACAGCGCCTTGGTCGACGACAGCGGCGGCACCGCATCGCCGAACACTTCGCGGATCGCACCCAGCTCGGTCACGTCGCCCAGCGGCGTCGAGGTGCCGTGGGTATTGAGGTAATCCAGCGGACGGTCGACGTTTTGCAGCGCCATCTTCATGCAGCGCACCGCGCCCTCACCGGACGGGGCGACCATGTCGGCACCGTCGGAGGTCACGCCATAGCCGATCAGCTCGGCATGGATGCGCGCACCGCGGGCCACGGCGTGGTCGTAGTCTTCCAGCACCAGCATGCCGCCGCCACCGGCGATGACGAAGCCGTCGCGGTCCTTGTCGTACGGACGCGAGGCGTTGGCCGGGGTGTCGTTGAAGCTGGTCGACAGCGCGCCCATCGCATCGAACATCACGCTCATCGACCAGTGCAGGTCTTCGCCGCCGCCGGCGAACATGATGTCCTGCGCGCCGTGGCGGATCATGTCCGCGGCCGCGCCGATGCAGTGCGCCGAGGTCGCGCAGGCGGCCGACAGCGAGTAGCTGACGCCCTTGATCTGGTAGGCAGTGGCCAGGCAGGCCGACACGGTGGAGCACATCGTGCGCGGCACCATGTACGGGCCGACCTTGCGCACGCCACGGGCGCGCAGCAGGTCGACGGCACCCACCTGCCATTCGCTGGAGCCACCGCCGGAACCGGCGATCAGGCCGGTGCGCAGCGCGCTCACCTGTTCCGGCGACAGGCCGGCATCGGCGATCGCATCGCGCATGGCGATGTAGGCGAAGGCGGCCGCATCGCTCATGAAGCGCTTCTGCTTGCGGTCGATCTGCGCATCCAGGTCCAGGTCCACGCGGCCACCGATCTGGCTGCGCAGGCCGGCTTCGGCGTGGTCGGGCAGCGCGGTGATGCCGGCGCGGCCTTCGCGCAGCGCCGAGGAAACGGTATCCAGATCATTGCCCAGGCACGAGGTGATGCCCATGCCGGTGATGACGACGCGACGCATCAGAAGCTCCCGGTTTCAGTGAACAGGCCCACGCGCAGGTCGCGGGCGTTGTAGATCTCGCGGTCGTCCACGTACATGCGGGCATCGGCCTGGGCCATCACCAGCTTGCGGTTGATGACGCGGGTGATGTCGATCTCGTAGCGCACCAGCTTGGCTTCCGGCAGCACCTGGCCGGTGAACTTCACCTCGCCGCAGCCCAGGGCGCGGCCCTTGCCGGGCGCACCCAGCCAGGTAAGGTAGAAGCCGGTCAGCTGCCACATGGCATCCAGGCCCAGGCAGCCGGGCATCACCGGGTCGCCGATGAAGTGGCAGCCGAAGAACCACAGGTCCGGGCGGATATCCAGTTCGGCACGAACCATGCCCTTGCCATGCGGTCCGCCGTCCTCGCGGATTTCGGTGATGCGGTCGAACATCAGCATCGGGTCGTTGGGCAGACGGCCGGCGGCGGCGCCGAACAGTTCACCGCGGGCGCTGGCCAGCAGCTGGTCACGGTTGAACGCGTGGAGACGAGTCATGGAAAGCGCATTCCTGGAAGCGAAAACAAGGCAACAAGTCCCCGAGGATGCACGACGGTTGCAACGGGAATCAAACCGCCGCACCGTACGCGTGCGTAGTGTTTTCCCCGGGAATCACGCATCCCGTTGATGCACAACGACCATACTTCGCCGTCTGGGCCGGTACGGTGCGGTTATCATGTCAGCCAACCATGAACGCACTGCGCAAGATCATCCACGTCGACATGGACGCCTTCTACGCGTCGGTGGAGCAGCGTGACGACCCGTCACTGCGCGGCAAGCCGGTTGTCGTGGCCTGGCGCGGCGCGCGTTCGGTGGTGTGCGCGGCCTCGTACGAAGCGCGGGTATTCGGCGTGCGCTCGGCGATGCCGGCCCTGCGTGCCGAGCGCCTGTGCCCGGATGCGATCTTCGTGCCGCCGGATTTCGCGCGTTACAAAGCCGTGTCACGCCAGGTGCGCGAGATCTTCCTGCGCCATACCGACCTGGTCGAACCGCTGTCGCTGGACGAGGCCTACCTGGACGTGACCGTGCCGAAGAGCGGCATCGAACTGGCCACCGAGATCGCCCGCACCATCCGCGCGCAGATCCGTGAAGAAACCAACCTGACTGCTTCAGCCGGCATCGCGCCGAACAAGTTCCTGGCCAAGATCGCCTCGGACTGGCGCAAGCCTGACGGCCAGTTCGTCATTCCGCCGCAGCGCGTGGACGCGTTCCTGCTGACCCTGCCGGTGAAGAGCGTGCCGGGCGTGGGCAAGGTGATGGAAGGCAAGCTGGCCGAGCGCGGCATCATCACCTGTGGTGACCTGCGCAACTGGACGCTGCCGGACCTGGAAGAAAATTTCGGCAGCTTCGGCCGCAGCCTGTACAACCGCGCCCGCGGCATCGACGAACGCCCGGTGGAACCGGACCAGCAGGTGCAGTCGATCTCGTCGGAGGACACCTTCGCCGAAGACCTGCTGCTGGAAGACCTGGGGGAGGCCATCGTGCAGCTGGCCGAGAAGACCTGGAACGCCACGCGGAAGACCGAACGCATCGGCCACACCGTGGTGCTGAAACTGAAGACCGCCCAGTTCCGCATCCTCACCCGCAGCTACACCCCCGACCGCCCACCGGAATCGCTGCAGGAACTGCGCGACATCGCCCTGTCCCTGCGCGCCCGCGTCGACCTGCCCGCCGACACCCGCTACCGCCTGGTCGGCGTCGGCCTCGGCGGATTCCGCGATAAAGAACCGGTCGTGCAGGGCGAACTGTTTGGGCACGACCCAAACAATCCAACAGATATCTAGTCATCCAACACTGGGGTCAGAGCCCGTTGCGTCGCAACGGGATCCGACCCCGTGCCGACCAACGGTCGGCACCCACCATCAGCAGCAGGTTCCCACAGCTCGCGGGAAACTATCGAAGGCGGGGTGGGTCCGGTTGCGGGGGCGTGAGCGCCATGGGCCCGAGGCATGCCTCGGGCGGGTTGGGCAGGACGCCCAACCCCGGTCTTGCCGTGTGCGCAGGACAGCGCACACGAGCAAGCGCGACCGAGCCTTATCTGATCGGAATCTGGCAGCGTAGGTGTCGAGAGCCGGCGTGGGCCGCCGTGCGAGCCTGGATCTCGACGATCGCCATGGAGCTTGGCGCCCACGCCGGAATCTCCCTTGATCCGCCCGAACAGTTGCTGGAGCAGACACTCGCAGTGATAAGACTGGGCAAGCGGGGGAGCTCTCGACCCTTCCAGACTATACGGAGTCCGGTGATGAACGGGATCGGGATTGATGTCAGCAAGCGCCAGCTGGATGTCGGCACGACGGACGGAGAGACCCTGCAGGTCAGCAATCACCTCACCGGGTTTTCTGAATTGGATGTTTGGCTGAGAAAACATCCGGCCGCCCAGATCGTGCTGGAGGCTACCGGCGGCTATGAACAGCCCGTGCTGGATTTCCTGCACAAGGCTGGCCATCCGGTGGTCCGTGCCAATGCCCTGCGGGCCCGCAGGCTGGCCCAGGGGATGGGCCATATCGCCAAGACGGACCGCTTGGATGCCTACGCGCTGGCGCAGATGGCTGCGCTGGTGAAACTGCCTCCCTATCAGCCGCTAGAGCTTTGGCAGCAGAAGATGCGGGAGTTCGTGCGAGCGCGTCGTCAGGCGATGGAAATGTTGACCATCGCGCGGCAGCAGCAGGAAATGGTCGGTGATCGTGAATTGCGCCGGCTGCTGCAGGCCAACATCAACCGCCAGCAGGCGCTGGTTGAACGCCTGGGGAAGCAGATTGCCGAGCAGGTCGCCCAGCAGCCTCAACTGGCTGTCCTGAAGTCGATGAAAGGCGTGGGACCAGCGCTGCAGGCCGTACTGGCAAGTTATCTGCCAGAGCTTGGCAGGATCAGTGGCAAGCGCATCGCCAGCCTGGTCGGTGTGGCGCCCATGTCCCACGACAGCGGCACCATGCGCGGGAAACGAAGCATCCAAGGTGGCAGGGCTGAGATCCGCCAGGTGCTCTACATGGCGGCGATGTCGGCCATGCGGCATGAACCTCGATTGCGCGACTTTTACCAGTCGCTGCGAGCCCGCGGCAAGGAGGGCAAGGTGGCCATCGTGGCGGTGATGCGGAAGATGCTGGTGATCCTCAACGCCCGCGTGCGCGACGCTGAAAGCGGACCGATCCCCGCTTAACAGGCGCGTATCTGGGCATCCTCAGAGGCTGCCGGCCAGCGGCCGGCACTACCGTGCGCGTCTGCTGGGAGGGCCTGAGCCCCTCCAACAACACAGTTGCTCCATGGACGGATTCACGGCGTCCCCCGCAACCGGACCCACCCCGCCAACCCAAAGATGCCCAGCTGTTGCCGTTGCCGTTGCATTGAGCAGGTGCAGGGCGCAGCCCTGCAAAAAAGAAACCACCTACCTCAAGGCCACTGCATCTCGCCCTTGGCCACCTTCGCACTCAGCTCCAGCGACTCCACGCCCGCCAGCGTCGGATAACGCGCCTGCATCGCCTTCACCAGCGCCGCACTGTCCTTCGCCTTCGCCGTTTCCACATCGAACGCGCGGATGTAATCGGCAGTAAAACGCAGCGCGCTCGCATCCAGCGCCGCACCCGGCGCGTAATGACCCGGCACCACCACCTTCGGCTTCAGCGCCTGCAGCCGCTGCAGCGTCTGCAGCCAATCGGCATGCGACTGCGGCGTCTGCGTATCGGCCATCCACACATGCTCACCGGCCACCACCGGAATGCCACCCACGATCGCGCGCAGCGACGGCACCCACAGCACCGTGCGGTCCGGCGTCGGCCCATCCAGCCCGATCAGCGGCAGGCGCTGGCCTTCCAGCTGCAGCGCATCGCCGTCCAGCACCTGCGGCACGACGATGCGCGCGGGCGCGTCAGCACCCATCTTCGGGCCCCAGTACGCCAGCTTGCCGGCCTGGGTCTGTTTGATGTGGGCGACGGTCTGCGCGGTGGCGACGATGCGTGCCTGCGGGAACGCATCCTGCAGCGTGGCCAGGCCGAAGTAGTAATCCGGATCGCCGTGGCTGATGTAGATCGTGGTCAGCTGCTTGTCGCTGGCGCGGATCTTTTCGACCAGTGCGCGCGCATCGCTGGCCGCGAACTGCGCATCGACCAGGATCACCTCATGGCGGCCTTCGATCAGCACCGAGGACACCGAGAACATCGCCTGCGGGCCGGGATGGAAGGTCTGCAGGTGCAGCTGTGATTGCTTCGCCGCGGTGGCTGCGGGCGTGGCCGGTGCGGCCAGCAGCGGTGCACTGGCGAAACCGGCAGCCAGTGCGAGGGGAAGCAGTAGGGCAGCAGTACGCATCAACGATTCCTCGTGTAGAGCCGAGCCCATGCTCGGCTGCAGTGGTTGCCTCGAGCCGAGCGCAGGATCGGCTCTACCGGGGGAACGTATCGATCAATACGCCGCAGTGATGATCTGCTTCGGGTACTTGGCCGCTTCCAGCTCGGCCACGAATGCCGCACCGTAATCGGCGTAGCTGATGCGGCTGTGGCCGCTGGCATCGGCGAGGAAGGTCTTCGCCTGCACGCGGTACTGGCCGCGCTCGTCGCCCGGGCCGATTTCCGCCGCGGGCGAGAAGAAGGTCCAGTCCAGGTCGTCCACGGCCTGCAGGCGCTTCAGTGCTTCGCGCGCGGCCAGTGCGTAGGGCTTGTAGGCGGCCGGGAAATCCGGGGTGTCGACCAGCTGCACGCCCGGCGCGATCTCCAGGCTGCCGGCACCACCGACCACCACCACGCGCGGCACCTTGGCCTGGCGTGCGGCGGCGACCAGCTGGTCGGCCACGGTGGCGATCTGGGCGATGTCATCACCCGGGCGCGGGCCGTAGGCGCTGGCCAGCACGTCGTGGCCGGCAATCACCGCAGCCAGGGCGTCGGTGTCATCCAGCGCAGCGATGGCGAGCTGGGCACCGGCCAGTTCGGCCGGCAGGTCCTTTTCACTGCGGACCACGGCCGTGACCTGGTGGCCGTTGGCCAGCGCGTGGCGGGCGATCTGGCGGCCGATGTTGCCGGTGGCACCGACGAGGGCGATCTTCATGGCGGAACTCCTTGGGGCGGAATGGGGGGGAACGAGGCCACTGTAGGCCGCTGCAGTTGCTCGAAAAACAGCGTATAACGCGCTTGTTTGTTGCATGGATCGAGCAGATGGACCGATTGACCGCCATGACCGTGTTCGTCGAAGTGGCCGAGCGCGGCAGCCTGACCGCCGCCGCCGAGGTGCTGGACATGTCCCGCGCGATGGTCACCCGCTACCTGGCCGAGGTGGAGGGCTGGCTGGGCGCACGCCTGCTGCACCGGACCACGCGGCGGATCAGCCTGACCGGCGCCGGTGAAGCCGCGCTGGCGCGCTTCCGGCAGATGCTGGCCATCGGCGAGGAGCTGCAGGGCGAACTGGCCAGCGACGATCCCGAGCCGCACGGCACCCTGCGCATCACCGCCAGCGTGTCGTTCGGGCAGAGCCATCTGGCCCGCGCGGTGGCTGCCTTCGTGCAGCGCCATCCGGCGGCGCGCATCGAGCTGCTGCTGGTCGACCGCATGGTCAACCTGGTGGAGGAGCGCGTGGACCTAGCGGTGCGCATCGCGCGCCAGATCGACCCGAGCCTGATCGCGCGACGGCTGGCCACATGCCGCTCGGTGCTGTGCGCAACGCCCGCCTACCTGCAGGCGCACGGCACGCCCAGCGCACCGGAACAGCTGCCCGCGCACAACTGCCTCACCCATCATTACGTAGGAAAGAGCCTGTGGCAGCTGCACCGCGATGGCCGCGCGCTGTCGGTGGCGGTGGGCGGCAACATCAGTGCCAACGAAGCCTCGCTGCTGCTGGAAGCGGTGCGCGCCGGTGCCGGCATCGCCATGCTGCCGACCTACCAGGTAGCACCGCTGCTGCGTTCGGGCGAACTGGTGCAGCTGCTGCCGGCCTACGAACTGGACGAGCTGGGCATTCATGCCGTGTACGCATCGCGTCGACAGCAGCCCGCTATCATGCGGCGGTTCCTGGATTTCCTGGCCGAGTGTTTTGCCAGCCCGGCCTTCCAGGATCTGGATTGGCGCCCAGCGATCAAGGAGGACACATGAACCATGGACAGGCATTGCTCGACCACAACCGCGCGGCGTGGGACCGGCAGGCACGCGAGGTCCGCGACTGGTCTCGCCCCGTTGATGCGGACACCATCGCCGCTGCCCGCCAGGGCCGCTGGCAGGTACACCTGACGCCACGCGCGTTGCCGCTGGACTGGCTGGGCGATGTGCGCGGCCGCCGCATCCTCTGCCTGGCCTCGGCCGGTGGCCAGCAGGCGCCGGTACTGGCCGCCGCCGGCGCTATCGTCACGGTGTTCGATCTGTCCGACGGGCAGCTGGCGCAGGACCGCAGCGTGGCCCAGCGCGACGGCCTGACGTTGCGCACCGTGCAGGGCGACATGCGTGACCTGCACGCCTTCCCCGATGGCAGCTTCGATGTGGTGTTCCACCCCATTTCCAATCTGTACGTGCCCGACGTGCGCCCGGTGTGGGCCGAGTGCCAGCGCGTGCTGGCCCGGGATGGCCTGCTGCTGGCCAGCTTCTACAACCCGGTGGTGTTCGTGGGCGCGCGCGATCCGCAGCTGCAGGAACAGGGCCTGATCCGCCCGCGGTTTGCCATTCCGTATTCGGACCTGGAAGACCTGCCCGCCGACGAGCGCGAGGCCAAGCTGGCGCGTGGCGAAGCGCTGACCTTTGGCCACAGCCTGGGTGAACTGATCGGTGGCCAGCTCGATGCCGGCTTCGTGGTCGAGCGCTTCATGGAAGACTGGCAGCCGCAGCCGCGCTTCCTGATCGATCGCTACCTGCCCACCTTCCTGGCCACCCGCGCGCGCCGGATCGGCTGAGGCGGACCTGCCCGGTCTGCTCGGGAAAAGAGCGGGGCGTACAATGGACGGCCCACGTCGTACAGGTGCCGTCCCTTGTCGTATCCCTATCCGTTGGTTGTGTTTGATCTGGACGGCACGCTGGTGGACAGCGCGGCCGATATCGCCGAAGCGCTGAACCGCACGCTGGAAGACATCGGCCTGGCGCGCGTGCCTGAAGCCACCGTGCTGGGCTGGATCGGCGATGGCGTGCGGCGGCTGGTGGAGCAGGCCGTGCATGCCGCCGGTCGTGACATCGATCTGGCCGAGGTGATGCCGACCTTCATGGTGCATTACCGCGAGTGCCTGCTGCGCAGCCCGCGCCTGTTCGACGGCGTGCCCGAAGCGCTGGCCCTGCTGCGCGCGCGTGGCGTGCCGCTGGCCATCTGCACCAACAAGCCGGCGGCGCTGGTGCCGCCGCTGCTGCAGCACCTGGGCATCGGCGATGCGTTTTCGCTGGTGCTGGGCGGTGATTCGCTGCCGCAGCGCAAGCCCAGTGGTGAACCGCTGCGGCATATCGCTGCGCACTTCGGGCTGGAGGTGGACGCCTGCCTGATGGTCGGTGACTCGCTCACCGACTACCGTGCTGCCGAAGACGCGGGCATGCCGATCGCGCTGGTGCGCTACGGCTACCCGCGTGGCCTGGACCTGGAAACGGCGCATGCCGTGGCGGTCATCGACGACCTGCGTGACCTTCCCGGCCTGCAGCGCTGAAGCACCGGGTAGTGCCGGCCGCTGGCCGGCAACCCGTTGCACGCTGCCGAAGACCATGATGTTGCCGGCCAGCGGCCGGCACTACCATGGCGAACACGCTTACTTCGGCTGGTAACGCACGCTCAGCTGATACTCGCGGCCCGGCTGGTTGAACCACGCCACGGTCTCGTAGCGGCGGTCGAACACGTTGGCCGCGCGCGCCAGCAGCGACCACGACGGCGTCAGCGCATATTCCGCGCGCAGGTCCAGGATGCCGTAGCCGCCCACCTTCACCGCGTTGCTGGCGTCGTCGTAACGCTTGCCCGCACCCTGCACGGTCAGCCCGGCGCGGAAATCTCCGAAGCGGCGGTCCACGTCCAGGCGCGCGGTCTGCTGCGCGCGGCGAGCCAGCCAGTTGTCGAACTGGGCACTGCCCGCGGTGCGGTTGCGCGGGTCGGTGTAGCTCAGCTGGCCATTGATGTCGAAGCCGGCCAGCACCACGCCAGCGGTCAGTTCGGCACCGCGGATACGCGCCTTCTCGACCTGCTGCATCATGAAGGTCGCCGCATCGTAGGTGATCAGGTCATCGATGCGCGTCTCGTACACGTCCACACCCCAGTGCCAGCCCTGGCCATGCTGCGACAGGCCGAGGTTGGCGCTCTTCGACTTCTCCGGGTCCAGCGTCGGCACGCCGCTCCACGGGTCGTACAGGTCGCTGAAGGTCGGTGCCTTGAACGCGGTGCCGTAGCTGGCATTCACGCGCAGGCCGTGGCCCAGGTCCATCGCCCAGCCGAGGCTGCCGGTGGCGTGGTTGCCGAACTGCGCGTTGTCATCGTTGCGCGCGCTCACCTGCAGCTGGTGGCGGCCGAAACGGCCCTGGTACTGCACGAACACGCCGGTGTTGCGGCGGCTGTCGACCAGGTAGCCAGCGCTGCTGCCATCGAGGTTGTCCTCGCTCCAGTCCACGCCGGTGCTCAGCAGCTGGCCCTCGGCCAGGCCGATGTCGGCCTGCAGCGATGCACTGTCGCGGTGCGTCTGCGCGCTGCCGAACACACCGAAGTCGCCGTAGTTGTCCGATTCGTTGTCGCTGCGGCCGACGCTGGCGGTGAAGGCCAGGCGCTCGGTCGGGGTGTAGCGCACTTTGCCGGACATCACCTGCTGCAGCGTTTCCGAATAGTTGTAGTAACCGTCGTAGTGGTTCTCGCCTTCGGCACGCAGCGCGCTGCCTTCCACGCTCCACTGGTCGTTGAAGGTGTAGCCACCGCGCAGGCTCTTGGACAGGTTGCGGTAGCCATCGCGGTCGGGCTCATCGGCGAAGCAGCCGGTGAACAGCGTGGCCGAGCCACGGCAGGCGTTGATGCCATCGGTGTGCTGGTAGGCGATGTCCGCGCCGAACCAGCCGTGCTCGCCGCTGCCACCGATGCCGCCGCTGGCTTCGCGCAGGCCGTTGCTGCCGCCGCCGAGCTGGAAGTGTGGCGCGAATTCGCCCTGGTTGCGACGGGTGAAGATCTGGATGACGCCACCGATGGCATCGGCGCCGTACAGGCTCGACTGCGGCCCGCGCACGATTTCCACGCGTTCGATCTGCGCCAGCGGCAGGTCCTGGTACATCGCCAGGCCGAGGTCGGCGCTGTTGATGCGCACGCCATCGACCAGCACCACGGTGTGCGAGGAATTGGTACCGCGCAGGAACAGCGAGCTCTGCTTGCCGAGGCCACCGCTGTTGGTCAGGTTGATGCCGGCGCGGCCCGCCAGCAGCTCCTGCAGCGAGGTGGCCTGGCTGGATTCGATCTGCGCACGGTCGATCACCTGCGCCGGCGCGATGCTGTCCTGCAGGGCGATGGGGGTACGCGTGGCGGTGACCAGCACCTGGTCCAGCGCCGCGGTGTCATCGTTGGCCTGCGCATGGGCCAGGGCGGGCAGGGCGGCCAGCACGGCCAGGGACAGCATTCGGGACTGCAGCTTCATCGGGGGGACTCCAGGTGCCACGCACGCCCGCGTGGCGAAGGGGAGGAACCGCGAAGGCAGGCAGGCGCCGAAGCCGCGGCAGCGCCACGGTCATCCAGCGCCATGCCCACCGCATCGCGACCTGAGGCTTCCGGGCCGGTCTCCGGGCTTGCCGCCAGGTGGCGCGAGGCCACCGTCCAGGCGCCTTCCCATGCCAGAGGCACAGTGGCGATGTTGCCTGGAACAGACGTGCTTACCGTTGCGGGGGCAGCGCCGGCCTGGCGTGTTGCCACGCGTCACCGGCTTCCCGTTTCAACCTGCCGGCCATGGCCGCAGGTCACCTGGAAGTGGGCGCAGTCTACGGCATCGTCCATCAGGGCGTTAGAGTAGCGGCCCTGCTTTGTTTCAAGGACGCTCCATGGTTGCGAAGGATCGGCTGCAGTTCCTCGATGCGCTGCGCGGGTTGGCTGCGGTGTATGTCGTGCTGTTCCATGTGCAGTCGATGCCCTCGCCGGCACTGCCGCTGGGCAGCGCATGGCTGCCGGTGGTGCAGATGGGGGGAAGTGGCGTTGCCCTTTTCTTTGTGATCAGCGCGTTTTCCCTGTGCTACACCATGCCCCGGCACCAGGCCAGCGGCACGCCGCTGCTCAGTTTCTACCTGCACCGGTTCCTGCGCATCGCACCGTTGTTCTATGTCCTGTTGGCCTTCTCGCTGTTCCGCGATGGCCGCGGCGCGCATGCAGGCCATGCCTGGAGCGAGATCGCGGCGAACGTGTCGTTCACGTTCAATCTGTTCCCCGGCTGGGAAGCAGGCATCGTATGGGCCAGTTGGGCGGTGGGCGTGGAGATGCTGTTCTACGCCATTTTCCCCGCGCTCTACGTGCTGGCAGGCAGCGCAAGGCGGGCGTGGATGCTCCTGCTGGGCCTGCTGGGGCTGGTTGTGATGGCCTGGGCAGGGTGGCTGGGGCCACGCGCGGCGGCGTCACTGGGTGATTACGGATGGCTGCGCCATGCACCAGTGTTCGTGATGGGGCTTGTCGGTTTCCACGCCTTCGGCGCTCTGGCGGGATTGCCACGCCAGCGCGCACGGCGTTGGGGGCACGGCTTGAACGTGGCAGGTGCCGCGCTGCTGGTGCTGGCGGCCGTGGCGCCGTGGTGGACCGGTGCCGGCCCCTGGCAATGGCAGCTGGCAGGGTTGGGCTATCTGTCCCTGCTGCTGGGCTTCTCGCAGTGCCCGCCGCGAGGTTTGGTCAACCGTGCAACCGCCTGGCTGGGCACGGTCAGCTACTCGTTGTACCTGGGGCACCCGATCATCATTGCCCTGCTTGGCCCGGTGTTCGCGCGGGTGCTTGCCCAGATGGATGGCAGCGCCGGTTACCTGGCATGTGCGGTCATCACCCTGGTGGTGGCGTTGCCGCTGGCCGCACTGGGCCATCGTGTCATCGAAGCGCCCATGATCCGGCTGGGAAAACGCCTGATGGGCCGCTCCGCGCCGGCCCGCGCGGCGGCCATGGCTGGGCAGCAGGGTGGACGCGCACGTTAGAATGAGCCGCCCGGTCGCGGGAAGTTCGTTCTGGAAGTGCCCATGATGCTGATTCAATCGCCCCAGGTTGCCGCACGCGGTAGGTTGCCGCTGCAGTCCTGCCGTCGGATGTGCATGGGCCGGCAACGATGATCCTCGACCTGGTCCGCCATGCCGGCAACGGCCGCGATGAGTTCCTCGATGGCCGCAGCGATCCGCCGCAGCTGGCCCGCCTGCCGCAGGAACTGGTCGACGCCTATGCCGGGCAGGACTGGCAGCGGGTGATCAGTTCGCCGCGCCTGCGCTCACTGCATACGGCGATGGCCCTGGCCACCCCGCGCGGGCTGGACGTTGAGGCGGACGAGGAGTGGGAAGAACTGGATTTCGGTGATTGGGACGGGCAGTCGTTGTTCGACCTGCCGGAGGACGCGCTGGCGGCCTTCCATGCCGATCCGCATGCGTTCCCGCCGCCCAACGGCGAAAGCTGGGGCCATTTCGAACGGCGCATCGCACGCGCGCTGGATCGCCTGCTGGACGATGAGGATCCGCTGCCGACCGTGGTGGTCAGCCATGGCGGCCCGCTGCGCATGGTGCTGTCGCAGGTCTGCGGGCTGCCGCTGTCGCTGTGCTGGGCACTGCGCATCGACCACGGCACGCGCCTGCGGGTGTGGCTGGAACGCGGCGAAGTGGGCCTGGTGGGCGAGCTGCTGGAACTGCAGCAGCCGTAAACGCGACCGCCGGGCATGGCCCGGCGCTACCGATCCCGCATGACCGCCGCACCGTGGTAGCGCCGGGCCATGCCCGGCGAGCGCGAAGCGCGGACGCTCTAATCCTCGTCCGCGTTCTCGGCAAAACTGTCTTCGCCGTCATCCCCGGTGTCGAAGCGCTGCTCATGCACCGGACCCGATGCCGGGCCGGCCGCCTTCAGCGGGTGCGCGGCGATACGTGCCTCGTAATCCTGCACCAGCGCCTCGCGCTGGGCTTCGCCCAGCTCCTGCCAGTGGCAGTCCAGCAGCGCGCCTTCCAGCGAATAAAGCAGATTCAGGCTCGGCTTGAAGCCGGCGCGCTTGACCTTGACGAAGGCCCCGACCGCGCCGAGCGCGGCCAGGTCCTCGCGGCTGCGCAGGCCGACCTGGCGCAGCCACGCCGCGCTCTTCGGGCCGATGTTGCGCAGCTTCGGTGCGCTCATCCCAGGGCCTCGACGAACACGCGGGCGATGGCTTCCAGACCGGCCTGGTCCTCGGCATCGAAGCGGCCCACCTTCGGGCTGTCGATGTCGAACACGCCGATCAGTTCATCACCGCGCAGCAGCGGCACCACCAGTTCCGAGCGCGAGGCCGAATCGCAGGCGATGTGGCCGGGGAAGGCATCGACATCGTCCACGCGCTGGGTGACGCGCTGGCTGGCGGCGGCACCGCACACGCCCTTGTCCAGCGGGATGCGCACGCAGGCCGGCAGGCCCTGGAACGGGCCGACCACCAGCTCCTTGCCGTCGTAAAGGTAGAAGCCCACCCAGTTCAGGTCGGGCAGGGCGTGGTAGACCAGTGCGGAGAGGTTGGCCGCATTGGCGATGCGGTCGGACTCGGCGTAGACCAGGCCGCGGGCCTGTTCCAGCAGCTGGGCGTATTGTTCCGGCTTGCTGCCGGTGAGCGAGGCATTGGCGAACATGCCTGCAGTCTAGCAAGCGTACGGGACCAGCGATAATGCACGCTCTGTTGCATGCCTGGAGCCGTTGATGCCCCTGCCTACCACGTTGCCGCCGGCGCTGTTCGTCACCGGGACCGATACCGAGATCGGCAAGACCGCCAGCAGCACCGCGCTGCTGCATGCGCTGCGCCGGCGCGGGCTGCGTGCGGTGGGCATGAAGCCGGTGGCCAGTGGCAGCCAGGACCTCGGCCACGGCCTGCGCAACGAGGATGCCCTGGCGCTGCAGGCGGCCAGCTGGCCGGTGCCGGACTACGCCGACCTGAATCCCTATGCGCTGCGGCAGCCGCTGGCGCCGGAACTGGCCGCCGCCGAGGACGGCGTGCAGGTGCAGCTGGCGCCGATCGTGGCCGCGTTCGAGCGCCTACGTGCGCAGGCCGACGTGGTGGTGGTGGAAGGCGTGGGCGGCTGGCTGGCGCCGGTATCGGCCACCCTGGACCAGCTGGATCTGGTGCGCGCGCTGCGCCTGCCGGTGCTGCTGGTGGTGGGCATGCGCCTGGGCTGCGTGAACCACGCACGGCTGACCGCGCAGTCGCTGCAGGCCAGCGGCGTGGCGTGCCTGGGCTGGATCGGCAACCACATCGATCCGACCATGCAGCGCCAGGACGAGAACATCGCCACCCTGCAGCAGCGCCTGCCGATGCCGTGCTGGGGCCGCCTGCCGTACCTGCCGGGCGCGGATGGCCAAACCCTGGGCGCACACCTGGGAGCAGAGCAGCAGTAGAGTCGACTGTCAGTCGACTATCGCGCGCAGCGCGGGGTCTGATCAGGAGCAGTCGACCAACGGTCGACTCTACCCGGCAACCCGATACGAACGGCACCGCGATTGCCGGCCAGCGGCCGGCACTACCGTGCAGACAATTCCCGCGCGATCGCACCCAGCCGTTCCACCGCGCTGATGAAGCGCGCATCCAGCGCCTGGCAGCACGACAGCCGCAGGCAATGCCGGTAGCGCGCACCGCGCGAATACACCTGGCCGGGCATGAACACGATGTCCTCCGCCAGCGCCCGCTCGAACAGTTCGCGGGTATCCACGCCGGGCAGCTCCAGCCACAGCAGGAAGCCACCCTGCGGCTCGGTGGCACGGGTGCCGGCGGGGAAGTGCTCGGCCACCAGCTGGCGCAGGCGCCCGACCTGTTCGCGGTACAGCCGGCGCATGCGGTGCAGGTGGTGCTCGTAACTGCCTGCTTCCAGGTAAGCGGCCACCGCATCACCGAGCAGCTGCGGTTCACCGCCGGTCGACTGGAATTTCAGCAGGGCGATGCGCTCGGCGAAACGGCCGCCATCGAGCCAGCCGATGCGGTAATCCGGCGCCAGCGTCTTGGAAAAGCCGCCGACCACCATCACCCAGCCATCGCGATCAAACGCCTTCAGCAGTGGCGCCGGTGGCTCGCAGAACTGCAGTTCGGCATACACCGCATCTTCGATCAGCGGCAGCTGGCGTGCATTGACCAGCTCGGCCAGGCGCTGCTTGGCGGCCGTCGGCATGGTGCAGCCCAGTGGGTTGTGCACGGTGGGCATCACCACCAGCGCGGCCAGCGGCGTGTGTTTCAGCAGCGCCTCCAGCGCATCCACGTCCAGCCCGTGCTGCGGGTGGGTAGGCAGTTCGATGGCCTGCAGGCCGAGGTTGGCCAGCAGCGGGTACAGGTTGAAATAGGACGGCGCTTCAATGCCGACGGCCGCGCCCGGTTCGGTCACCGCGCGCAGGGCCAGCTGCAGTGCTTCCATCGCGCCATGGGTCAACAGCAGGCGGTCGGCATGCGTGTGCAAACCCATCCTCGGGCCACGCCGTACGATCTGTGCCAGCAGGCGCGGCGATCCGTTCGGGCGCGCGTAGGTTTCCACCGTCTGCTGGCCGTGGCGCAGCACCTGTGCGGTGTGCCGGGCCAGCTGCGCGCCGGGATAGAACTGCCGCCCACGTGGCCCGGCGAACGCCAGATCGATCACCCCGGGGCGTCGCTGCGCCTCGAGCACGCGGGCCATCAACGCCTGCTGCAGCGGTGCGGTGGGCGCGGAGGGTGCATCGCGCAGCGAACGCTGCGGCACCGACAGGCGCGGCGCCACCTCGAAACCCGCCTTCGGCCGCGGCACCACCAGCCCTGCATCTTCCAGCTGCCGGTAGGCCGCGATGACGGTGTTCAGGCTGAGCTGGCGCTGCGCGGCCATCTGCCGCAGCGAGGGTAGGCGGCTGCCGACCGGCAGCCGACCGCCGTGGATGGCCTCGGCCAGTTCATCGGACAGGCGCTGGTAGCGCGGCGGGGCCGGGGTGGTGCGCGGATCTGTATCCATTGTTCTGGCCTGCATCTGGAGCTGCACCCATGATGCCGCCGAGCCTAGCATGGTGCTGTCGGTGGGGCCTGATCGGGGCCTGGCCGATCCATTGCAAACGCACGGCCGCAGGGCCGTGCGTCTTTTTTTATGGGCCGCGTCAACAATCGCTGGCGCTTCGTAGAGTCGAGCTTGCTCGACTGCTTTGCCGGGACAGTCGAGCAAGCTCGACTCTACAGAAGCGCGGTCAGCGCATCGGCACCAGCGACGCCTGGCGCCGGTACAGCGCAGGGAACTGCTTGCCCAGCGCGGCCAGCTTCGGTGCGTCGTAGTAGCGGATGTAGGCCGCCTGCGGGTAGTTGTTCATGTAGTTCTGGTGGTAGCTCTCGGCCGGGTAGAAACGCTGGCCGCTGGCCACCTGGGTCACGATCGGGCCGCGGTAGCTGCCAGCCTTGCCCAGCTGGTCGATGTAGGCGCGGCTGGCAGCCAGCTGCCTGGCGTCATCGCTGAAGATCGCCGAGCGGTACTGGCTGCCGTGGTCGGGGCCCTGGTAGTTCAGCTGGGTGGGATCGTGCGCCACCGAGAAGAACACCTGCAGCAGCTGCCCATAGCTGACCTGGCGCGGATCGTAGTCGACCTTCACCGCTTCGGCGTGGCCGGTGCGGCCACTGCTGACGCGCTCGTAGCGAGCATCGGCGGCACTGCCTCCGGCATAGCCGGCCACTGCATTGCTCACACCTTTCACGTGCTGGAACACGCCCTGCACGCCCCAGAAGCAGCCACCGGCAAACACCACGCTGGCCTGGGTGGCGCCATCGGTGAAGGCGGCATCGCCGGTGGGTGCCGGCAGTGCCTGTACCTGCGCGGTGGCGCCAGCCGGTGCGGCCATCGCGCCGCGATCCACCAGCAGCACGCCGGCCACCAGTGCCGTGGCGACCAGCCCGGCCACACCCACTGCAATGCCTTGTTCGAAGGAGAATTTCATCGTGCCCTCCTGTTCTCAACCAAAGGTGAAGGCATAGCCCTGCACGCCCGCATCGAGGAATTCGATCTCGAAGCGGTGCGGGCCGACCGTGCCGCGCTGGCGCACCAGCTGGTACAGACGGTTCTCGTTGACCACGCCGCTGCCATCGGCGCCGACATCGCTGCCGGCATCGGCGGCAGGCAGCGGCTTGCCATCCATCCACACGCGGAAGCGCACCGGCGTGCCGTCCTGTTTTGGTGCCAGCACCAGGTGCAGGTCGCGGGCATGGAACTGGAAGGCGATGCGCCCGCCCGCCTGCTGCAGCTGCGCGGCTTCATCGGTGATGGTCCAGCGGCCGGACAGGCCCCACTGGTTCAGCGCGAGGCTGGCCGGCAGCGTGTAGTCGAAGGCCGCATCGGTGCGCTGCCCGCCGGGCGAGGCGAAGTGCTCGGCGCGTGCATGGCCCAGGTAGGTTTCCGGCGAGCGCAGGTTGCCCATGTCGGCCTGCGTGGCCACGCCCTGCAGGTCGGCGGCGGTCGGATCGGCCGGGGGCGGCAGGTCGGTCTGGCCGGCCTCGGTCAGCAGGCGGCGGATCACCTGTTCCGAATGTGCGTAGTTGCCTTCACCGAACTGATGGGCGCGGATGTTGCCCTGCGCATCGACGAAGTACTGCGCCGGCCAATACTGGTTGTTGAACGCGCGCCAGATCGAATACTGGTTGTCCAGCGCCACCGGGTATTCCACCTTCAGCTGCTGTACTGCCTTCATCACGTTGCGCGGGTCACGCTCGAAGGCGAACTCGGGCGTGTGCACGCCGACCACCACCAGGCCATGGTCGCGGTAGCGGCGTTCCCATTCGTGCACAAAGGGCATGGCGCGCAGGCAGTTGATGCAGGAATAGGTCCAGAAATCGATCAGCACGACCTTGCCGCGCAGCTGCTCGGCTTTCAGCGGCGGGCTGTTGAGCCAGCCGGTGGCGCCATCCAGGGCGGGCAGGGTGCCTTCCACCGGCAGCGGCGCGTCGGCACCGGCATTGGCGCCGGCCATCATCATCATCGGCGGCGCCGCCGGCTGTGCACCGGGCACGGCATCGAGCAGGCCCTGTTCGATGCGCGCGGTGCTCACCGTGGACAGGCGGGTCAGCAGGCCGGTATCCCAGCCCAGGCCGATCGCCACCACCGCCAGCAGCGCGGCCACGCCCAGCACCTTGCGCAGCACATCGCCCAGGCCAAGGCGCGCCTGCAGGGCGTTGAACACGCGGCCGCCGATCCACACCGCCAGCGCGAGCGCGGTGGCGGCACCCAGTGCGTAAGCCAGCAGCAATGCGCTGGTGCCGACGCTGGCGCCATGCAGGGCGGCACCGGTCAGCACCAGGCCGAGGATCGGCCCCGCGCACGGCGCCCACAGCAGGCCGGTGGCGATGCCGATCAGCAGCGAGGTCCACGCACCACCCCGGCCGGCATCATCGGCGGCATCGGCGCGTGCACTCAGCCGTGCACCCACGCGCTGGAACGGCGCCAGCAGATGGTCAGCCAGGCGCGGCCACAGCAGCGCCAGGGCGAACACCGCCATCAGCACCAGGGCCACCCAGCGGCCGATCTGGTTGGCCTGCGCCACCCATTGGCTGCCCACGGCGGCCAGGCTGGCGACCGCGGCGAAGGTCAACGCCATGCCCAGCAGCAGCGGCAGCGTGCTGCGCACGAAGGAGCGGTTGGCCCGCGCGAACACGAAGGGCAGCACCGGCAGGATGCACGGGCTGAGCAGGGTCAGTACACCGCCCAGGTAGGCCAGCAGCAACAGCAGCATCATCAGGCTCCAGAAGTAGGGGAAGAACCGAGCGGCACGCGCCAGCCACCGTTGCTGTCCTGCTGTGCCGCACCGGGCTGGAACAGCAGGGCGGCACCGTTCATGCAGTAGCGCAGGCCGGTGGGGCGCGGGCCATCGTTGAAGACATGGCCGAGGTGGCCGCCGCAGCGGCTGCAGTGCGCTTCCACCCGCAGCATGCCGAAGGTGGTGTCGCGGTCCTCGCCGACGGCGCCATGCAGCGGTGCCCAGAAGCTGGGCCAGCCGGTGCCGCTTTCAAACTTGGTGGACGAGGAGAACAGCGGCTGCTGGCAGCCGGCGCAGGTAAAGGTGCCCTGCCGGTGTTCGCGGTCCAGCGGGCTGCTGCCGGCGCGTTCGGTGGCCTGCTGGCGCAGCACCGCGTACTGCGCCGGGGTCAGCAGCCGGCGCCATTCGGCGTCGGTGCGCATCAGCGGGAACTGTCGAGCCGGGCGGTTCTCGGCGGCGGCCGTGGCAGCGCGGCTGCACGCGCCCAGGCCGAGCACGCCAGCGGCGGTGGCAAGACCACCCAGGCCCAGCAGGTGGCGGCGGGTGAGGGGCATGGCGGACTCCGGGAAGGGGCGACGGGGCCATGCTGCGCCTGCCCGGGTCAACGAATCCTCACGCAGGATTCAATTTTTCGTGAGGTATCGGTGGCCGTCCCGCGCCACAATGCGGGCAGCCTCCCCACTGGCCCCGAGCTGCCGATGTCCGCCAAACGCGTCCTGATCGTCGAAGACGATGCCCATATCGCCGACCTGCTGCGCATGCACCTGGCCGACGAAGGCTACGACGTCGCCCACGCCGCCACCGGCGATGCCGGCCTGCGCCTGCTGGAGCAGGACGGCCCGTGGGACGCGCTGGTGCTGGACGTGATGCTGCCCGGCGTAGATGGCCTGCAGATCTGCCAGCGTGCCCGTGCGATGGCGCGCTACGTGCCGATCATCATCATCAGCGCACGTGGCAGCGAAACCCAACGCATCGTCGGCCTGGAACTGGGCGCGGACGATTACCTGGCCAAGCCCTTCTCGATGCCCGAACTGGTGGCGCGCGTGCGCGCGCTGCTGCGCCGTGCCGAAGCGATGGCACAGAACGCGCGCATCGATGCCGGCGCGGTCGAAGTTGGTGGCCTGCAGCTGGACCCGGTGGCGCGTACCGCCTCGGTCGATGGCAGCACCTTGGAACTGACCCCGCGTGAGTTCGACCTGCTGCTGTTCTTCGCCCGCCACCGTGACCAGGTGTTCGCACGGATGGAACTGCTCAACCAGGTCTGGGGCTACCAGCACGATGGTTACGAGCACACGGTGAACACCCACATCAATCGCCTGCGCAGCAAGATCGAGCTCGACCCGGCCACGCCGCGGCGCCTGCTGACGGTGTGGGGGCGCGGCTACAAGCTGGTTGACCCGGCCGGGGCGGCGGCATGATCACGCCCAACCTGTGGCAGAAGCTGGCGGCGGTGATCGCCGCGCTGATGCTGATGTGCTGCATGGCCCTGCTGGCCCTGCAGATGCGCGCGAGCACCCGCCACGAACAGGAAGTGGTGCAGCGGCTGTCGCTGGGCCTGGCCGAACACATCGCCCAGCGCAGCGAACTGATGGACACCAGCGGCATGCGCGATACCGCAGTGCGCGCGCTGTTCGGCCAGCTGATGGCGGTCAATCCCAGCGTGGAGGTGTACCTGCTGGACGACCAGGGCCGCATCCTCGGCCACGATGCGCCCAGCGGCCACCTGCTGCGCAACCGCGTCGACCTGGCGCCGCTGCGTCGCCTGCTGGCCGGTGCACCGCTGCCGATCCTCGGCGACGACCCGCGCAGTACCGGCGGACGCAAGGTGTTCAGCGTGGCCCCGCTGGTGGTGCAGGGGCGCCAGGCCGGTTATGTGTACGTGGTGCTGGTGGGCGAGCACCGGCAGATGCTGGCCGACGACCTGGCCGCCAGCAACCAGTGGAACACCACGCTGTGGTCGGTGCTGCTGGTGGGCGGGCTGGGCCTGCTGGCCGGGCTGGTGGCGTTCTACTGGGTCACCCGGCCGCTGCGCCGGCTGACGCGGCGCATCCAGGCCTTCGACATCGATGCGCCCACGCCATTGCCGGCCCCGGTGCCGCTGCGCAGCGGTGAGCGTGACGAACTGAAGATCCTCGAACATGCCCACGCGCAGATGGCGCAGCGGCTGGGCGAACAGTGGCAGCAGCTGCGCCAGCAGGACCTGCAGCGCCGCGAACTGGTGGCCAACATCTCGCACGACCTGCGTACGCCGCTGTCCTCGCTGCATGGCTACCTGGAAACGATGGCGCTGAAGGAAGCCACGCTGTCGCCGGACGAACGCCGTCGCTATCTCGGCATCGCCTTGGCGCAGAGCGCCAAGGTCGGCCGCCTGGCGCGCGCGCTGTTCGAACTGGCGCGGCTGGAACATGGCGAAGTGCGCCTGGAGTGGGAGGTGTTTGCGCTGCCGGAACTGCTGCAGGACGTGCTGCAGAAGTTCGAACTGGCCGCACAGGCGCGCGGCCAGCACCTGCATGCGGACTTCCCGCCGGGCCTGCCGCTGGTGCGTGCCGACCTCGGCCTGGTCGAGCGGGTGCTGACCAACCTGCTCGACAACGCGCTGCGGCATGCGCCCGAGGGCGGCGAGGTGCGGGTGCAGCTGCGCGCCATCGACGGCAGCGTGGAAGTGAGCGTGGCCGACGATGGCCCGGGCGTGGCGCCGGCGCTGCGTGCGCAGCTGTTCCAGGCACCGGCAGCGCTGGGTGCGCGGCGTGGCGAGAACGGCGGGCTCGGCCTGCTGATCGTGCAGCGCATCGTGCAGCTGCACGGCCGCCGCATCGAACTGCGGGAAAGCGCGACCGGCGCGCTGTTCGTGTTTGCGTTGCCGCGCGCGGAGAGCGCGGGGCCCTGACTGCGCCGCTGCGCTCGCCGGGCGTGGCCCGGCGCTACCGGTGTGCGGGGCCACCGCGGCGCTCGTGACACGTCCGCTTCATCGGAATCGCACCCGTAGATCCACGCCATGCGTGGATGCATTTCCCCGGAATCGCAGGCAAAAAAAGACCCGGCAGAGGGAGGGATCTGCCGGGTCCGGATTGCATGGGGGGAGGGACCCATGCAATGAGCGTGGGCGTGACGTCAGTGGCTGTTGCCGGTGGCGTCCGCCGTTGTATTTGTCTGGCCCTGCACCAGGTCGGACCAGGCGCGACCGGCCTGCAGGCCAAGATCGACCACGTCCTGCTGGGCCTGGCCCAGCCGCTGCAGGTTGTCCTGCCACAGCTGTGCGCCCTTGGGCAGCAACCCGGCCGGATCCTCGCTGCGGGCCAGTTCGCCCAGCCAGCCGCCGGTTGCGGTCAGGTTGCGTTCCATCGCCTTCAGCTGCACGCCGAACATGCTCTCGGCGTTTTCCAGCGCCAATCGGTTTGCACGCGTTGCCGCAGCCGCCAGCTGGCGGGTGGCATCACTGAAACGATCGGCGAAGGCGTTGGCCATGGCGGCATCGAAAGCGGTTGATGCAATGCAGCATACGCCGATCATGCCGCAATGCAACAAAAAAGAAGAAGGCGCTCAAGGCGCCTTCAGAAACCCTTGAGTATCAATGGCTTGATCAGGCGGCCGGGCCGCGGTACCGGCAGCCGGAGGTGCAGGTTTCATGCACGGTGATCTCGCTCAGCGCGGGCAGCAGCGGCTTCAGCTCCTTCCAGATCCACACCGCCAGGTTCTCGCTGGTCGGGTTTTCCAGGCCGGGGATGTCGTTGAGGTAGTGGTGGTCCAGGCGGTCGTAGATCGGCTGGAAGGCGGCTTTGACGTCGCCGAAATCCATGATCCAGCCGGTCTGCGCACCCGGCTCGCCTTCCACCTTCAGTTCCACCCGGAACGAGTGGCCGTGCAGGCGCGCGCATTTGTGGCCCGGCGGCACGTTGGGCAGGCGGTGGGCCGCCTCGAGCATGAAGACTTTGAAGATTTCCATGGCGCGATTGTACGCCGGCCCCGCCGCCGCGGCCGTCCCGGTTGTTGGCTTTCCGTAAAGCAATTCTTTCCATCCGGATGAAGAGATGTTAGCTTCTCTTATATCCGTATGAAGAGATGTTATTGGTCCCGCCAGACCTGGCATGGATTACTGCGGAACTTCCGTCGTCCACTACCACCCCCACATCGTCATGCCCCAGCACACCCTGCTCGTGGCGGCCCTGGCCGTCGCTCTGGCCGCGCCTTTGTCTGCCGCCGCCGAAACCTCCGCCGACGCCAGTGGCGAAGCCAGCACCCTGACCGCCGTGCGCGTCACCGGTTCCAACATCAAGCGCACCGATACCGAGGCGTCCAACCCGGTGCAGGTGATCGGCCGCCAGCAGCTGGAACAGACCGGCAAGGCCACCGTCGCCGACGTGCTGCGTTCGATCTCGGCCAACACCGGCAACGCCGCCAACGAAACCACCAACAACGGCTGGGCGTCCGGCTCGGCAGGCATCGGCCTGCGCGGCCTTTCGCAGAAGAACACGCTGGTGCTGCTCAACGGCCGCCGCCTGGCCAACTACGGCTTCCCGGCCGGCGGCCTGTCCGACACCTTCGTCGACCTCAACGCGTTGCCGCTGGTCGCCGTCGAGCGCATCGAAGTGCTCAAGGACGGCGCATCGGCCGTGTACGGTTCCGATGCGGTGGCCGGGGTGGTCAACATCATCACCCGGCAGAACTTCGAAGGCGCCGAACTCGGCGGCAGCTTCGGCGGTGCCGACCAGGGCGGCCTGCACGAGCAGAACCTGAAGTTCGTCGGTGGCCTCGGTGACCTGGATACCGATGGCTACAACATCCTCTTCAGCCTGCAGGGCTACAACCGCGAGCGCCTGGACCAGGACGAGCGCAACCTGACCAAGAGCGGCATCTACAGCGACCAGCCCGGCGGCCGCTGGAACGGCTGGTCGGCCAAGGGCGCGCGCTATCTGATCAACGGCGTCTCGGTGCCGATGCTCGATGCCGACGGCAACTGCCCCACCGGCACCACCCGCGTCGCCAGCGCGCCCATCGACGGCCTCGCCGGTGATACCTGCGGCTTCAACCAGGCGCCGTACACCACCCTGATTCCCTCGACCAAGCGCTACCAGGCGTATGCCAACGGCACCTTCCGCCTCGGCGAGAACGTCGAAGCCTTCGGCGAAGTGCTGTACAGCCAGATCAAAAGCGCCGCGTGGTTCGGCAGCAGCCCGTTCTTCACCCTGGAAAGCGGCCGCTTCGCCCTGAACGCGGAAACCGGCCTTGCCGAACCGGTCTCGTCCAACCTGCCGGCCAGCAGCCCGTACAACCCGTATGGCCGCGCCGTGCCGATCGAATACACCTTCTTCGACCTCGGCGGCACCATCAAGACCAACCGCTCCACCGCCTACCGCGGCGTGGTCGGCCTGCGCGGCAGCACCGCCGCCTGGGATTGGGAAGTGGCCGCGTTCGGCGCCCGCAGCAGCGAGCGCGAGACCGTGTCGGGCGGCTTCGCCAACCGCTGGGCGCTGGCCGATGCGCTGGCCAGCGGCAGCTACAACCTGCTCAACCCGTCGGCCACCCCGCAGTCGGTGATCGATGCGATCAACATCTCCACCCTGCGCCCGGCCGAATCGGTGCTGCAGGGCGTAGACGCCAAGATCTCCGGCACCCTGGGCCGCACCTGGGCCGGTGACATCGGCTTTGCTGCCGGTGCCGAATGGCGCCGCGAGAAGCTCGATTCCAACAACCCCTGGCAGATCGATGCCGGCCTGCAGGTACGCCCGGCCATCGCCGAGGTGCACGGCGAGCGCAAGGTCAGCGCCGCCTATGCCGAAGTGAACGTGCCGCTGGCCACGGGCCTGGAACTGTCCGCCGCCGCACGTGCCGATCACTACGACGACTTCGGCGACGCGTTCTCGCCCAAGCTCGGCCTGCGCTGGCAGCCGCTGGATTTCCTGCTGGTGCGCGCCTCGGCGTCGAAGGGCTTCCGTGCGCCGTCGCTGTCGGAGAACTCCAACAGCACCAGCATCGCCTACGGCAGCGTGGTCGACCCGCGTGATCCGGACGTGCCGGGCTCGCGCCAGAACCCCACCTTCTTCACCGTCGGCAACAGCGAGCTGAAGCCCGAGCGCACCAAGAGCGTGAACTTCGGCGTGGTGCTCTCGCCGTGGGCCAACACCAACCTGAGCGTGGACTACTACCGCATCCAGCTGGACAACCTGGTCGGCACCAACAACACCCAGACCCTGGTCAACGACAACGTGGCCGGTGCCGTGCAGCGCGACGAACGCGGCAAGCTGCTGGCCGTGTTCAACCGCTACCAGAACCTGAGCGAGCTGAAGACCTCGGGCATCGACGTCGAACTGCGCCAGCGCATCCCGACCGCCGCGCTGGGCGATTTCACCCTGTCCTCGGCCTACACCCACGTGCGTGACTACCGTCGCCCGACCGTGGTCGGTGGCCCGCTGGTGGACTACGCCGGCAGCAACCTCGGCGCAACGCTGCCGAAGAACAAGGCGACCACCACGCTGGACTGGACCTACCGCGATTTCACCGCGGCCGTCACCTGGTACTACACCAGCGGTTACGACCAGAAGGCCAGCACCGCCGCCGCGGCCGTGCAGGACCGCATCGATGCGTACAACCAGTTCGACCTGTACCTGGCCTATGCCGGCATCGACAAGCTGACCGTGTACGCCAAGGTGCAGAACCTGGCTGACAAGACGCCGCCGTACGACGCTTCGTTCCCGGGCATCCGCGCGCCGTACGACTTCAGCCAGTACGACCTGCGTGGCCGCTACTTCACCCTCGGCTTCGATTACCGCTTCTGATGCCATCGCCGCGGCCGGCCACACCCTGTGGCCGGCCGCGTTGCCGCTGTCCTGTTTCCTGGGGAGTCACCGTGTCCTTCCACCGCCGTGCCGTTCTTCCGCTGCTGCTTGCCGCCGCCACCGTCCTGTCCTCGCCGCTGCCGGCGCAGGCCCAGAGTGCGTACTTCTTCCCGCAGGCCACCGACGCTGCCGCGTTCGATGCCGCCATTCCCAGCCCCGAGCAGTTCCTTGGCTACCCGATCGGCAGCCGCTACACCCGCCATGACCAGCTGGTGGCCTATTTCCAGGAACTGGCGAAGCACTCGGACAAGATCCGCGTGCAGGAGATCGGCCGCAGCTACGAAGGCCGGCCGCTGCTGATCGCCACCGTCACCGCCGCCGACAACCAGGCGCGCATCGAACAGATCCGCCAGCAGCACGCCACCCTGGTCGACCCGGCGCAACCGCGCAGCGCGGCCGGTGACAGCCCCGTTGTGGTCTGGCTGGGCTACAGCGTGCATGGCAACGAAACCTCCAGCGGCGAAGCGGCGATGCTGACCGCCTATTACCTGGTGGCCAACCGCAGCGCCGAAACCCAGCAGTGGCTGCAGCAGTCGGTGGTCCTGTTCGATCCGGCGCAGAATCCCGACGGCCGCGACCGCGCCGCGAACTGGCACAACGCCTGGGCCTCGGACCCGGCTTCGTCCGACCCGGCCGACAAGGAGCATGTCGAACCGTTCCCGCAGGGCCGCACCAACCATTACTTCACCGATCTCAACCGCGACTGGCTGGCCCTGACCCAGCAGGATTCGCGGCCCAAGCTGGCCGTGTTCCACCAGTGGTACCCGAATGTGCAGATCGACTTCCACGAGATGGGCAAGGACAGCACGTACTACTTCGAGCCCTCGCCGAAGAGCATGCACAGCCCGCTGATTCCGGCGGCGTCGTACGAGTTCAACAAGACCCTGGCCAAGTACCACGCGCAGTCGCTGGATGCGCTGGGCTCGCTGTACTACACCGGCGAGAACTACGACAACTTCTCGCCGGTGTATGGCTCGACCTATCCGGATTTCCACGGCGCGGTCGGTGTCACCGTCGAGCAGGCCAGCTCGCGTGGGCGCGTGCAGGAATCGGTGAACGGCCTGCTGACCTTTCCCTTCACCATCCGCAACCAGGTCGCCACCGGCCTGGGCACGGTGCGCGGCGCGGTGACCGAGCGCAGTGGCCTGTTCGACCTGCAGAAGGACTTCTTCCAGAGCGCGCTGAAGCAGGCAGCGCAGCAACCGGTGAAGAGCTTCGTGTTCGGTGATGCGCACGACCCGGCACTGACCCGGCGCCTGCTGGAGCTGTTGCTGCTGCACCGCATTGACGTGCGTGCACTGGATCGCACGGTCACCGTCGACGGGCAGCGCTTCGAGGCCGGCAGTGCCTACGTGGTGCCGGTGCAGCAGGCGCAGTTCCGCCTGGTCCATTCGATCTTCGCCGAGACGCCGTCGATCAAGGGCGACGTGTTCTACGGCAGCACCAGCTATGCGATCGCACCGGCCTATGGCGTGGCCTTTGCCGGCAGCCGCAGCCGTATCGACGGTGGTGCCCGCGTGGCGGAACTGCCGCCGGTGCAGGGTGCGGTCAACGGCGGCCAGGCCGGCTTCGCCTACGCCATCGACTGGCGCGACTACAACGCCGGCCGCGCGCTGGCCGCGCTGCAGGCCAAGGGGCTGAGCGCACGCGCCGCGTTCAAGCCGTTCAGCAGCGCCACCGCGCAGGGCCAGGTCGACTTCGCCGCGGGCAGCCTGGTCATCCCGGTGGCCGGCCAGCCGCTGCAGGGCGCGGCCCTGCTCGAGGCGGTAGCCGCCGCCGCACGCGACGCCGGCGTGCAGGTGCATGCGCTGTCCAGCGGCCGCAGCAGTGAGGGCATCGATCTCGGCAGCGACGGCGTCAAGGCACTGCGCAAGCCGGCCGTGGCGCTGGTGATGGGCGAGGGCGTGGCTGCGACCGAGATTGGTTCGGCCTGGTTCCTGCTCGACCAGCAGCTGCACCTCCCGGCCAGCAAGCTGGATCCGCAGCAGCTGGGCAAAGTCGCGCTGGACCGCTACACCACCATCGTGCTGTCCGGCGGCACCTACACCGGCATCGACGCCACCGCCGTGGCCGCGCTGAAGCGCTGGGTGCAGGCCGGCGGCTCGCTGGTGACCTATGGCAGCGCGTCGAAGTGGGCGGTGGAACAGAAGCTGGCCGAGGGCGAATCGCTGGGCAAGGACGAAGAGGCGGGCGATGCCGACCGCCGCGCGTTCGGCGACCAGCGTGACATCGCCGCGATCGAGCGGGTGAGCGGCAACATCCTCAGCGCCGACGTCGATACCACCCATCCGCTGGCGTTCGGCGTGCCGCGCCGGCAGCTGGCGATCAACAAGGAAAACACGGTGACGCTGCAGCCGAGTGCGAATCCGTTCTCGACGGTGGTGCGCATCGATGCGACGCCACGGGTGAATGGTTACCTGTCCGAGCGCAACCGTGCGCGTGTGGCGGGGAGTGCGTGGCTGCTGGTGTCGGCGCAGGGGCAGGGCAACGTGGTGTTGTTTGCCGATGATCCGGCGCATCGCAAGTACTGGCACGGTACGGATCGCCTGCTGATCAATGCGATTTTCTTCGGGAATCTGGTGAATCCGGCGAAAGCGCGGGGTTGAGGCAGTCAGCGCCGCGATTTTCCCTGGCTGGGGAGGCCCGGAGGCCCAGTCAGGACACGCCGTGAACCCATCCATGGGGGCTCGATGGCGCCATCCATGGCGCCAACGGTCCTGCCTGGGCCTCCGGGCCTCCCCTCTAGAGTTTCCTGCGGGCGCGGCCGCATCAAACCCAAGGCGGGGGCAAGGGCAAAAGCAAAAGCAAAAGCAAAAGCAGCGGCTTCGGCTTTTGCTCTTGAATTTGAATTTGATCTTTCTTCCTCCGGCTACCCCGCGGGAGAGGGAAGGCGCTGGAAATGTCTGAAGCGCTGGGGAGCGGGGGCGGCGCAAAACCGTGAGGCGCATGGATGCGCCGACCGAGCCCCCATGGATGGGTTTACGGCGTGTTTTGCGCCGCCCCCGCTCACCAACGCCCACGCAGAACCAACCGCCAGCCTCCAAACCCGGGTAGCCAACGCAAAAAAAAGGACGGCGCCTCAGCGCCGTCCCTCGATAGCCCCCCGCGCAGCGGGAAGCGCAACAACCGTCAGCTGCGATCAGCCAGCGCGACCGCCGCCGTTGCCGCCCTGGCCGCGGCCACGGCCGCCACCACCGTTGCCGCCACCGCCACGACGCTGGCCCTGACCCGCGCCCGCACCGGCACGCTGCTGGCCATTGCCACCGCCCTCGCGACGGCCGCCACCGGACTTCTTCGGGCCCGCATGCGCATGGCGCGGCGCATCACCGTGCGGACGACGCGCGTGGCTCTTGCGCGGTGCGCGCTCGCCGGTGTCGTGCTCGGCCTTGCCCGGTGCACTGTTGCCCCAGCGGATCGGCGTCTGCAGCTCGAAGCCCGGAACGTCGCGGATGTCCATGTCGCGGCCCAGCAGGCGGGTGATCGCACGCAGCAGCTTCACTTCGTCCTGCGCCACCAGCGAAATCGCCTGGCCAGTCGCACCGTTGCGGCCGGTACGGCCGATGCGGTGCACATAATCCTCGGCCACCATCGGCAGGTCGAAGTTGATCACCTTCGGCAGCTCGTTGATGTCGATACCGCGCGCGGCGATGTCGGTGGCCACCAGCACGGTCACGCGACCGGCCTTGAAGTCACCCAGTGCACGCAGGCGCTGGCCCTGGCTCTTGTTGCCGTGGATGGCCGCGGTCTTGATGCCGGACTTTTCCAGGAACGAGGCCAGCTTGTCGCTGCCGTGCTTGGTACGGGCGAAGACCAGGGTCTGCTCGCGGCTGTCCTGCGCCAGCAGGTGCAGCAGCAGGTCGCGCTTGCGGCTGCCATCGACCGGATGCACGCGGTGGGTGATGGTTTCGGCCACGGTGTTCTTCGGCGTCACCTGGATCTGTTCCGGGTTGCGCATGAACTCCAGCGCCAGCTGGCGGATGTTGTCCTCGAAGGTGGCCGAGAACAGCAGGGTCTGGCGGTTCTGCTTCGGCAGCTTGGCCAGGATGCGCTTGATCGACGGCAGGAAGCCCATGTCGAGCATGCGGTCGGCTTCGTCCAGGATCAGCACTTCGATGCCGGACAGGTCGACGCTGCGACGCTCCAGGTGGTCGATCAGGCGGCCCGGGCAGGCGACCAGCAGGTCGACGCCGCGGCGCAGGATGTCCAGCTGGTTGCCCATGCCGACGCCGCCGTAGATGCAGGCGCTGGGGATGCGCAGGTACTTGCTGTAGCCGCGCAGGCTGTCATGCACCTGGGTGGCCAGTTCGCGGGTCGGGGCCAGGATCAGCGCACGCGGCTTGCGCGGGCCGCTGCGCACTTCCTGCGAAGCGGTGCCCAGGTGCTGCAGCAGCGGCAGGCCGAAGGCGGCGGTCTTGCCGGTACCGGTCTGTGCACCGGCCAGCAGGTCGCGACCGGCCAGCGCCAGCGGGATCGCCTGCTGCTGGATCGGGGTCGGGTTTTCGTAGCCCTGCTCGGCGAGCGCGCGCAGCAGGAAAGGCGCAAGGCCCAGGGATTCAAAAGACATTGAGATTGCTCCAAGTACAAGAAACGCCTGTCCGAACGGACAGACGGGGGCAGATCAAACTGATCGGCTGACTCGGAGCGTTCCCGTGAACCGCGCTGCGAGAATTGGGTGCAGCCGGCACGGAGCGCAGGCTGGAATGCGTGACGAACGGCGTCGGAGTGGGGGCGGGCGAAGTGGGCGGACCCAGGTCGCCGGCGATCCCGGAGGGAAACGGACGGCCGCTGCAGACCCCGCAAGTCTAAACGATCTTCAATACCCCACGCAAAATCCCCTGTTCAGGTAGGGGGGGCTGCAGGGCTTGCAGCCCTGCACCCGCAGAATCAACGGCAACGGCAACGGCAGAAGCGGGCTATCCGTGGGATGGCGGGGTGGGTCCGGGCGCTTGCGAAGCACTGCTTCGCGAACGCCCGAACGCACAGCCGCCAGCGGCTGGGCCGGACCCCGGAGGGGGGTTTACGGCGTCCCCGCAAACCCACAGTGCCCCGCCATCCCACGGAATGCCGCTTCGGCTCTTGATCTTCAGGTTGCCGGCCAGCGGCCGGCACTACCAGCAGGTGCAGGGCTGCAAGCCCTGCCGAACCCCCCACTACGGTAGGGTGGAGCGGATGCCGCGCTGCAGCTTGGCTAACCCGCGCATTTGATTACACTTGAAACTTGTTTGCCCACGACTCCGGACACCCACCCATGAAGCTTGGTTCTTTGAAGGAAGGCGGCCGCGACGGCACCCTGATCGTCGTCTCGCGTGACCTGCGCCTCGGCGTCCGCGCCACCGGCATTGCCGCCACCCTGCAGCAGGCCCTGGAAGACTGGAGCCACATCGCCCCGCGCCTGAACGCCCTGTACGAATCGCTGAACGCCGGCGACGCCGATGGCGTGTTCGACCTCGACCCGCAGGCCCTGGCCGCGCCGATGCCGCGCGCCTATGAATTCGTCGATGGCAGCGCCTACCTCCCGCACGTCGAGCGCGTGCGCCGCGCCCGTGGCGCCGAGGTGCCGGAAAGCTTCTACACCGACCCGCTGATGTACCAGGCCACCAGCGCCGGCTTCCATGGCCCGCGCGATGCGGTCAAGGTGGTCAGCGAGGAGTACGGCATCGACCTGGAAGCCGAGATCGTGGTCATCACCGATGACGTGCCGATGGCCGCCACCCCGGAACAGGCCGCCGGCCACATCCAGCTGGTCGGCCTGGTCAACGATGTCTCGCTGCGCAACCTGATCCCGGGCGAACTGGCCAAGGGCTTCGGCTTCCTGCAGTCCAAGCCGCGCTCGGCGCTGTCGCCTGTGTTCGTCACCCCCGATGAGCTGGGCACTGCCTGGCAGGACAGCAAGGTGCACCTGCCGCTGCTGACCCACATCAACGGGAAGTGGTTCGGTGCGCCGGAAGCCGGCGTGGACATGCAGTTCAACTTCGCCCAGCTGGTCGCGCATGCGGCCAAGACCCGTCCGCTGGGCGCCGGCACCATCGTCGGCTCGGGCACCATCGCCAACGAGGACACCAGCAAGGGCGCTTCCTGCTTCGCCGAACAGCGCGTGGTGGAAACCCTGCGCGACGGCAAGCCGAGCACGCCGTTCATGTCCTTCGGCGACGTGGTGCGCATCGAGATGCTCGACGCCGCCGGCAACAGCATCTTCGGTGCGATCGAACAGCGCATCGAGCAGGCGGCCAAGCCCTGAGCGTGGAGGCGGCGATGGACATCCTGGTTGACGACGGCCCGGTCGACGACGGCCTCGTGCTGTACACCTACTGGCGATCCAGCGCCGCCTACCGCGTGCGCATCGGCCTGCAGCTGAAGGGCCTGGCCTGGGAGGGCCGGCCGGTGCACCTGGTGCGCGACGGTGGCGAGCAGCATGCCGACGCCTATGCCGCGCTCAACCCGCAGCAGCTGGTGCCCACCCTGCTGCATGACGGGCATGCGTTCACCCAGTCGCTGGCGATCCTCGAATACCTCGATGAGCGCTACCCGCAGGTGCCGCTGCTGCCGGCCGATGCGGTCGGCCGCGCGCGGGTGCGGTCACTGGCCCAGCTGGTGGCCTGCGACATCCATCCGATCAACAACCTGCGGGTGATGCAGTACCTCGAACGCCGCCTGGAAGCGCCGGCCGACGCGCGCACGCAGTGGACCCTGCACTGGATGTCTGAAGGCTTCGCGGCGATGGAAGCGATGCTCGCGGACAGTGCGGATACCGGCGTGTTCTGCCACGGTGACCGCCCCGGCCTGGCCGACATCTGCCTGCTGCCGCAGCTGTACAACGCGCACCGCTTCGGTCTGGACCTGGCGCCATACCCGACGCTGCGCCGCATCGAAGCGGCCTGCCAGGCGCTGGACGCCTTCGAGCGCGCCCGCCCGGAAAACCAGCCCGACGCAGGCTGACACGCCGCTTCGCTCGCCGGGCATGGCCCGGCGCTACCGGTCATCGTCCGGTGGTAGCGCCGGACGATGACCGGCGGATTCCACGTCGTCCGCCTGCAAACGGCGCAGGTCATCGCGGAACAGCCGGTAGGCCTCCTCACGCCGGGCGTCGTCGCCTTGCCGCAGCACCCACGCCGGGTGCACGGTGGCATAGCCGCGGGTACCGTCTTCCAGCGTGTGCCAGCGACCGCGGTCGCGTGACAGCTGGAAGCCTGCGCCGAACACCGAGGAAGCAGCGGTCGCGCCCAGGCAGACGATGACCTGCGGCCGTACCCGCGCGATCTCGCCCAGCAGCCACGGCTGGCAGGCCCGCACATGCCGGCTTTCGGGGCGCTTGTGCAGGCGCACCTTGCCGCGCCGCTCATGGTGGAAGTGCTTCACCGCATTGGTCAGGTACAGCGTGGCGCGGTCGATGCCGAGTTCGGCCAGGGCACGGTCCAGCAGCTGGCCGGCCGGGCCCGCGAAGGGACGGCCGCAGAGATCCTCGGTATCGCCGGGTTGTTCGCCGATCACCATCACCCGTGCATCGGCCGGGCCCTGGCCGAACACCACCTGGGTGGCCGGCTCCCACAGCGGGCACTGGCGGCAGCCGGCGGCCTGGGCACGCAGCGCATCGAGGCTGTCCGCGCTTGATCCCGGTGATGGCAGCACCGCCGGTCGCTGCGGAATCTTCCGCTGCGGGGCCTGCGCGGGGCGGTCGTGCATTTCCTGCACGCGGTCGGCCGCATCGCGCACCAGCCCAGGCAGCAGCTGCGCCTCGGGCAGGTGGCGCCAGTACCGCGCCGGCATCTCCTGCAGCATCATCCGGGTATTCAAGCGGGCCGGGTTGAAGATGCTTGCGTAGTAGGTCTGCCACAGCGATTCGCGCGCATCCTCGGCCGGTGCATCTTCGCGACGGGCACCGGGCCCGAAGGCCAGGGCCTGGCCATCCCAGTGCACGCTGCGGCCGGGGGTGAGGATGGCCCAGCGCATGCCGGCGAAGCGGCGCGCGAAGAACGGCGCGACACGCTCGACGATGTGGTGGTCCGGCTCGAACCACGCAATGAAGGCATCGGTCTGCCCGGGCACTTCGCGGAAGCGCACGAAGGCCTTCATCTTGTGGGTGTCGCGGCGCACCGCCTGGGCCAGTGCCATCGCCCGCAGCACGTCGGCATCGGCCGGGTTGGACAGCACGCTGCGCTCGCCATGGGCGATGCGCCACAGCAGCCGGTACAGCAGGGCCAGGCGCTGCGGCTCGCGATGGCACAGGCAGGTCGCGGCCAGTTCGATGAAATCGCGCGGCACGCTGGGCGCGCTGGCGTCGGCGGGCAGGGGAGCCCCCTGCACCGATGGCGCGTCCAGCAGCGAGGCCTCGCTGCCTTCCAGCCAGTCCAGCTGCGCCGGTGCCACGCCGCGCAGCAGCGCCTCGCGCGCGGCATCGCGCCAGGCGTCCAGCGACCACGGCGGGTCCACCCGCAGCGACCAGCGCTGTGCGTCAGGCGGCGGGCGGTGCATCAAACAGCGAGCCCTGTCGTGGCGGCGGCGCCAGCTGTGCACGCAACGCCGCCGGATCATCCAGCGCCTTGCGCGGGTGGTGGTCGGCCAGCAGCACGAACGGCAGCAGCTTGCTCATCGGGGCCTTCAACCGGGCCACGTCGGCCACCCGCAGGCGGCCGTGCCGGCGCGCCATCAGCACCCGCTTCACGTTGCGCACGCCCAGCCCGGGCACGCGCAGCAGCAGTTCCTTCGGCGCGCGGTTCAGGTCCACCGGGAAGCGCTCGGGGTGGCGGATCGCCCAGGCCATCTTCGGGTCGATGTCCAGGTCCAGCATGCCGTCCTGGGTGGTATCGGTGATCTCCTCCACGCCGTAACCGTAGAAGCGCAGCAGCCAGTCGGCCTGGTACAGGCGATGCTCGCGCTGCAGCGGGGGCGGCTGCAGCGGCAGCTGGCGGCTGGCATCGGGAATGGGGCTGAAGGCCGAGTAATACACCCGGCGCATGCGGTAGTTGCCGTACAGCGCGTCGGCACTGGCCAGGATCTGCTGGTCATTGGCCCCGTCGGCGCCGACGATCATCTGCGTGCTCTGCCCGGCCGGGGCGAAGCGCGGCGGGCGAGGGCGCGCGCTGCGGGTGGCCGTTGGCGCGACCACGGCCGGCGCCTTGCGTGCTTCCTTGGCTTCCTCGATGCGCCAGCGCAGTTCGCCCATCGCGCCGCGGATCGAGTGCACGGTCTTTTCCGGCGCCAGCGCACTCAGCCCGGCCTCGGTGGGCAGTTCGACGTTGATCGACAGGCGGTCGGCGTAGCGACCGGCGCTGGCCAGCAGCTCGGGCGACGCTTCGGGAATGGTCTTGAGGTGGATGTAGCCGGCATAGCGGTGGTCCTCGCGCAGCTGCCGCGCCACTTCCACCATCTGTTCCATGGTGTAGTCGGCATTGCGGATGATGCCGCTGGAAAGGAACAGGCCCTCGATGTAGTTGCGCTTGTAGAAATCCAGGGTCAGCGCGACCACTTCGTCCACGCTGAAGCGCGCCCGCGCCACGTTGCTGGAGACGCGGTTCACGCAGTAGGCGCAGTCGTAGACGCAGAAGTTGGTCAGCAGGATCTTCAGCAGCGACACGCAGCGGCCATCCGGCGTGTAGCTGTGGCAGATGCCCATGCCTTCGGTGCTGCCGATGCCGCCGCTGGCGCGCGAGTCGCGCTTGCCCGCGCCGCTGGAGGCGCAGGAGGCATCGTACTTGGCGGCGTCGGCGAGGATGGCCAGCTTGCGGATGGTTTCCATTGAGGAAACCTACGGACAGGCGGTCTCATTGGATGAGACCGCCCCTTAACCCTTCAGGATTCCGCCGGGCATGGCCCGGCGCTACCGTCGGGAACGGGCAGCGCCCGGCGTTTCCGGTAGCGCCGGGCCATGCCCGGCGTCCGTGCGGCTCAGAAGCCGTGGGTGATGCTGGTCTGGGTGGGCGAGGAGAAATCCGCGTACGGGTCATGCTCGCCGCTGCCACCCTCGGACAGGCGGAACTTCAGGGCCAGGCCGTCGCGCGAGTCGGCCGCGCGCAGCGCTTCCTCCTGCTCGATCACCCCGGCCTTGGCCAGGCGGAACAGGCACTGGTCGAAGCTCTCCATGCCTTCCTCCAGCGACGACTCCATCGCCGCCTTGATCTCGTGCACCTGGCCGCGGCGCAGCAGGTCGCGGATCATCGGCGTGTTGATCAGCACCTCGGTGGCCGGCAGGCGACGGCCCTCCTTGTTCTTCACCAGGCGCTGGCTGATCACCGCACGCAGGTTCAGCGCCAGGTTCATCAGCACGTTCTTGTGCGCGCTTTCCGGGAAGAAGTTGAGGATGCGCTCGATGGTCTGGTCGGCGTTGTTGGAGTGCAGGGTGGCCAGGCACAGGTGGCCGGTCTCGGCGAAGGCGATGGCCGCCTCCATCGTCTCGGCATCCAGGATCTCGCCGATCAGGATCACGTCCGGCGCTTCACGCATCGCGTTCTTCAACGCGTTGTGGAAGGCATGGGTGTCCAGGCCGACCTCACGCTGGTTGACGATCGACATCTTGTGCTTGTGCAGGTACTCGATCGGGTCCTCGATGGTGAGGATGTGCCCGGTGGTCGTACTGTTGCGGTGGTCGATCATCGACGCCAGCGAAGTGGACTTGCCCGAGCCGGTGGACCCCACCACCAGCACCAGCCCACGCGGGGTCATGATGACGTCCTTCAACACCTGCGGCAGGTTGAGCTCTTCGATGCTGGGAATCCGGCTGCGGATGGCGCGGATGACCATGCCGACCTCGCCCCGCTGCTTGAACACATTGACACGGAAGCGCCCGGCATCGGCCAGGGCGATGGCCATGTTGAGTTCCAGCTCGCGCTCGAACTGGGGCACCTGGCCCTCGTCCATCAGCGAATAGGCGATTTTCTTGACCATGCCCGGCGGCAGCCCGGTGTTGCCGAGCGGGTACAGCTTGCCCTCGATCTTGATGTAGACCGGCGCACCGGTGGTCAAGAACATGTCCGAAGCGTTCTTTTCGGTCATCAGCTTCAGGAAGTAGCCGATATCCATTGCGAATTTTCCCCAACGAAACTGCCGGCGCCCGTTGCAAGCACGGTGTCGGCTTGACGACAATGGCCGTGAACCGACAACCGGTACGGCCTCCCCAATGAAACGACTTAGCTTCGCACGAATGCGCCACAGCCTGTATGTGATGGCGTTTGCATTCGCACTCTCTGCTCCCGTCTGGGCGCAGGATGGCGCACAGGAACTGGCCCAGGCCCGGCAGGCGGTGGACAAGGCCACCCAGGCCGATGCCGACCAGTACGCCCCGGACCTGATCAGCCTGGCCCGCCAGGGCCTGGAGCAGGCCCAGCGCGCCGCCGGCGACCGCCGCGAGCGCAAGAATGCCCCGGCACTGGCCCTGCGCGCCGCTGCCGACGCCGACCTGGCCCGTGCCCGCAGCGAGGAAGCCACCGCCACGGCCCAGCTGCAGCTGCGCCGCAACGAGGTCAACCAGCTGCAGCGCCAGCTGTCGACCGGGGAGGACCGCCGATGAAGTCGATTTCCGCCCTGGCCCTGGCCACCGCGCTGGCCCTGCCGGCCCTGGCTGTCGCCGCCGACAACCCGATGGTCGGCCAGCTGAGCCAGCGCCTGATGAACATCCAGGCCAATCCCGACACCGCTGAGCTGGCTGCCTTCGAGCGCATGCAGGCCCAGCAGGCCATTGCCACCCTGGACAAGGCCAAGCGCCGCGACCAGGAACTGGCCACCTACCTGGCCGAGCGCCGGGTCGAGATTGCCGAAACCAGCGTGCGCGCCGCCCTGGCCGCCCGCGAGGTCGACCGCCTGGACCGCACCCGCAGCGACCTGCTGATCGAAGCCAGCCGCCGCGACGCCGCCCGTGCCCGCCAGGAAGCCGAACAGCTGCGCATGCAGGCGCAGGTGCAGGCCGAGGAGGCCGAGCGCCTGCGCCAGGCCGCCGAAGCCGAGACCCTGGCCCGCCAGGACGCCGAGAACGCCCTGACCAGCGTGGCTGGCAAGCAGCAGCAGCGCCTCAGCTCGGCCCAGCAGAACGCCGCCAAGCTGGCGCGCGAGGAAGCCGAGCTGGTGTCCGGGCAGAAGCTGCCGGGCTCGAAGTTCGACGCCCGCGGCGAGGTCTTCACCCTCGGCGGCGACGCCTTCGGTACCGGTGCGGCCAGCCTGTCCGGCGGTGCGAAGAACCAGGCGAAGGCCCTGGCCGAGTACCTGAACATCGGCAAGAAGGGCCGGGTCCGGATCGAGGCCTATGACAGCGCCAATGGCGTCGGCCAGAAGCGCGCCGAAGCCCTGCGTGATGCGCTGGTCTCAGCCGGTGTCGCCAGCAGCCGGATCCAGGTCAGCGGCAAGAAGGCAGCGTCCACCAAGGCACGCTCGGCCGAGGTCATCGTCGCCCCGTAATTGCTTGAATTCGTTTGTTTTTCGTTGCATTGAGCATTCAGCCTGAACCCCGCCCCGGCGGGGTTCGGTCTTTTTGTCGCGGGGGTCTTGTACCCGGCCCGGAGCAGGCGTAGGGTCAATCGTCCGGGACGCAATGCCGCGGACCGGACGATGGGAGGGCCGGGCCGATGAAAGCAGGGCGCGAACCGCAGCAGACCGACGTGCGCAGGCCAGTGCCGCAGGTCGTTGTGGGCACCCATGTGGCAATCGACCGGCGCTCCTCCATGAACAACGCCCCGTGCCTTGCGGCCGGGGCGTTCGTGTATCTGTCGAAGGAGGTCCATCATGTTTGAAGATCAGCCCCAGAGCGAGATCGACGCCCGTCGCGCGCGTGATCCGGAGTTCCGGGCACTCCATGACCAGCACCGCAAGTTGAACAAGAAGTGCATGGACGCGGAGCTGGGTGTACTCCCGATCGATGATGTCACCCTGGGTCGCATGAAGCGCGAGAAGCTGCTGGCCAAGCAACGCCTTCTGCGTATGTACGAAACACCGCTCGCAACGACGTCCCCCACGCACTGACGCTCCGGTCGCGCCGGGAACGGCGTGACCCGGCCAACGATGGCCCCGCGGTTGCCGGCAACGGCGGCCGCGCCAAGGCACCACAGGCGGTGGTGCCTTGGCTCGCAGGCAACGGCCTGCACCCGTGCATACCCTCAGTCCACCGATGCGGGCGGTACTGGTCTCCTCGTCGATCCGGGGCCGTCCGCATCCCCTTGGGCCGCCAGCCGGGCGCTCATTGCCCTGGCAGGTGCCGACCGTGCCCTGGTGGGTGCCGGCCGCACCCTGGTGGGTGCCGACCGCGCCCTGGTGGGTGCCGACCGCGCCCTGGTGGGTGCCGACCGTTGGTCGGCACGCTCCACTCCTGACTTTCGCAGCCATCCGGCGGATAATCATCTGTCCGGCCCAGCGTGGCGCGAAGCGAAGTTTCCGAATGCCCATCCATTCCTCCGTCCTCGAACTCATCGGCCAGACCCCCATCGTCAAGGCCCAGCGCCTGGATACCGGTGTCTGCGAGCTCTACCTGAAGCTCGAGAACGCCAACCCGGGCGGATCGATCAAGGACCGCATCGGTCTGTCGATGATCGAAGCAGCGGAACAGCGCGGCGACCTCAAGCCCGGCGCGACCCTGGTCGAAGGCACTGCCGGCAATACCGGCCTGGGCCTGGCACTGGTGGCGCAGCAGAAGGGCTACAAGCTGATCCTGGTCGTGCCCGACAAGATGAGCCGCGAAAAGATCTTCAACCTGAAGGCGATGGGCGCCGAAGTGCGCCTGACCCGTTCGGACGTGGCCAAGGGCCACCCGGAGTACTACCAGGACCTGGCCAAGACCATCGCCGACCAGACCCCGGGCGCGTACTTCATCAACCAGTTCGGCAACCCGGACAACCCGGCCGCGCACGAATTCGGCACCGGCCCGGAAATCCTTGAGCAGATGGGCGGTGACCTCGACGCCATCGTGTTCGGCTGCGGCAGCTCGGGCACCATGACCGGCCTGTCGCGCGCCTTCGCCACGCTGTCGCCGAAGACCGAGCTGGTGCTGGCCGATCCGGTCGGCTCGATCCTGGCCGAGTACATCAACGACGGCAACCTGAACGACAAGTCGGGCAGCTGGCTGGTGGAAGGCATCGGCGAGGACTTCCTGCCGTCGATCTCCGACTTCAGCCGCGTCAAGAAGGCGTATGCGATCACCGATGCAGAGAGCTTCCACACCGCCCGCGAGCTGCTGGGCAAGGAAGGCATCCTCGGTGGTTCGTCCACCGGCACCCTGCTGGCAGCGGCCCTGAAGTACTGCAAGGAACAGACCACGCCGAAGAAGGTGCTGGTGCTGGTGTGCGACACCGGCAACAAGTACCTGTCGAAGATGTACAACGACTACTGGATGCTGGACAACGGCTTCCTGGAGCGCCCGCAGCACGGCGACCTGCGCGACCTGATCCTGCGCCCCTACGGCCAGCGCGACACTGTCGTAATCGGCCCGAACGACCTGCTGACCACCGCCTACCAGCGCATGAAGCTGTATGACGTGTCGCAGCTGCCGGTGATGGACGGCGACCAGCTGGTCGGCATCGTCGATGAAAGCGACGTGCTGCTGCATGTCTATGGTGACGAAGCCCGCTTCCGCGATCCGGTCGCCACGGCCATGGTCAGCAAGCTGGACCGCCTAGACGTGAAGTCGCCGATCGAGGCCCTGCTGCCGGTGTTCGACCGCGGCCAGGTGGCCATCGTGATGGATGGCGGCACCTTCCTCGGGCTGATCACCCGCATCGATCTGCTGAACTATCTGCGCCGCCGCGTGCAGTAACTGCGTCATGGCTTCCGGTCGCTGCGTCTTCTGCGTCAGCGGCTTCTACCGAAATAACGTCCATCGTGCCGTCATGGGCACCGGAGATATAGCGTATGCCCGCCCAGATCGCAGTGGTGATTCCGTCCTACAAGGTCACAAATCACATTCTCGGAGTGATTGCAGGCGTCGGCCCGGAAGTGGGACGCATCTATGTTGTGGATGATCGCTGCCCGGTGGGGAGCGGTGACTTTGTTGAGGCCAACTGCACTGATCCGCGCGTCGTTGTTCTTCGCCATGAAGAAAACCAAGGTGTGGGCGGTGCGGTGATGACCGGATATCGGGCTGCGATCGCCGAAGGAGTGGAGATCATCGTCAAGGTGGATGGCGATGGTCAGATGGATCCTGCGCTGATTCCTCGCTTCGTTGCGCCGATTCTTGCAGGAGAGGCGGACTATACCAAGGGGAATCGCTTCTTCGATCTGGAGCGTATTTCCCAGATGCCGCGGCTTCGCCTGTTTGGTAACGCAGGTCTTTCGCTGCTGACGAAGGTGTCGTCCGGTTACTGGAATCTCTTCGATCCGACCAATGGATACACCGCAGTCCACACCGACGTGGCGCGTCACCTGCCGCTTGGGAAGATCAGCAAGCGCTACTTCTTTGAAACCGACATGCTGTTCCGGCTGGGAACGCTGCGGGCGGCTGTCGTGGACGTTCCCATGCATGCACGTTATGCCGACGAAGTCAGCAATCTACGCATCGGTCAGGTGATCGGCGAGTTCTTCGTGAAGAACATGCGCAATGCAATGAAGCGGATCTTCTATAACTATTATCTGCGGGATATGTCGCTGGCATCTTTTGAGCTGCCTGTCGGAATTCTGCTGCTACTGTTCGGCGTACTGTTCGGCGCCAGCAGCTGGATCCACGCCAGTGCCACCGGAACGACCGCGTCGAGTGGCACGGTAATGCTTGCGGCCATGCCCGTACTGGTTGGCGTGCAGCTCATTCTTGCGTTCATCGGTCACGACGTACGTGCCACGCCGGAAAAGGCTATCCATATAAGGAGCCGCGTGGCACCTGAGCGGGAAGTTGCGCCATGAGTCGCGTTGGAGCCAGTGTTGTAAGCGGCCCTGAAGTTCGTTCAATCGCCAGCTATGGTGGGGTGGCCTGCCTCCTGCTGCTGGTGTTTGGCATCATCTGGCAAGCATTGACGCCCTCGTTCCAGGCGCCAGACGAGTTTGATCACGTCAAGCGTGCCTACATGCTCAGCCAAGGGCAGATCCTGCTCGATACGTCGAATGGCCAGCCATCGGGTGGCGACGTTGATGTTGGTCTGACAAGGTACATGGATCACTTCACGCCTCTTGCCGGCAAACACCAAGTTAAACTGACCGGGGAAATTCTCGTGTCGGCGCGCGCTGAACGCTGGGCGGGACAGTCCGAGCGTGCCACCCAGCCTGGTACTGCCTATTACCTGCCTGTCCTCTACGCGCCGCAGGCTCTCGGGCTCTGGGTTGGAAAGACGATCAACCTGAGTGTTGATCAGTCTTACCGGTTGTCCAGACTCTTCACGCTGTTGGCTTGCGTCGGCTTGTTGTACTGGGCATTCCGACTGTTCCCGCCGCCGCCGCTGGTACTGGCATTGCTGCTGCTGCCGATGTCGAGTTTCCTGTTGGGTTTTGCCGTGCTCGATGGCATGTCCATGAGCATGGCGGTACTGGCGTTCTCTGCCTTCTGGCGGATCGTGGCACTCCAGGATGACAGACGCTCGACCGCGATCATCATGATGGTCGCGCTGGGATTGTTTGCTGCATGTCGTGCCAATACGCTGCCGTTCCTGCTGTTGCCCTTTGTGGCGGCCTGGTACCGGCGTGACAAGCGACTGGCTATCGGTGCCGCCGTGCTCACGGTACTGGTGCTGGCCTGGACCGTGGTGACGATCAAGACAACGGTCTATCCGCCCGGAGCCCGCAATATCGATCACCTGGCGCGGCTGACCAGCTATCTGTTCGATCCGATGAGGTTCGGCGGCATGATGCACAAGACGCTCACCAGCCCCGGTGTTGCGGAGTATTACTACAACTCGTTCCTGGGGGTGCTGGGTTGGTTGGACACGCCACTGGGCCCGCGCCACTACACTGTGTTTGCCCTGCTGCTGGTGGTCTGCGGCGCCACGTCGATTGCCTGGCCCCAGTTCCGCGGAACTGGACTGGCACGCTGGTCGATGGTACTCGCGCTCAGCGTTGCGATCCTGCTTACTTATCTGGCGATGCTGGTGCAATGGACCATTGACGACACTGGCATCATTCAGGGGGTGCAGGGCCGCTACTTCCAGATCCCGGCCATCGCGCTGGCGTATGCGCTGGGGGCCAATCCGCGTCCTCTCGCCGTTTCGATGGAATGGCTCAGCCGGATACTTGTACTGTGCATTGCACTCGCTACGGCGTTCTCGGTATCTACGGTTCTCGCATTGCGCTACATGATGGTTGACGGTCAGCGCATTGGAAATGGGCTGACGCTCACGCCAAGCAACGTGCTGAGCGCCGAGCGTGCCGTTGCCCTCGGCTTCCCGGAAGAGCAGGTGCAGAATCCGCAGTCGCTTGCCGAACTTAAACTTCTGCTGGGGACCTATGCCCGCCGCAACTCGGGCAAAGCGGAGCTGCGTCTGTGGAGCAAGCAGGGCGACACTTTCAGAAGTACATTCGATATGGCGAGTCTGGTCGACAATGGTTACCTGTCCATTGACCTGGACGACAAACCGTACGTCGGAGGAGAACTGCGGGCGCTGCAGGGTGAAGGAGTCAGTGTATGGGAGGTGCGTCAGGCTGACGGCGATCTTCAGGGGACCTGTGTCGTATTGGTCCCCACCCAAGGCGCGGCAATGAGTCCCACAGAAGCCTGCCCGTTGCCTCAGTAGTCTCAGGCCAGGCATGACCAAGGCGCTGCATTGCAGCTACTTGGTCAAGGGATCGTCGTATAACCCCCCCCTCCATCCGGATGCCTGCGGATGGAGGGCAGGTAGAATCCCCGTGGGAACGGCTCGGCAATCAACAGCGGAACTGCGATCGTGTAAAGGGTGGAAAGTGCCGCTGCTTGACCGCAGCTTTGGCGGGCGTCGACACTGCAGTAGTACCAAATCCGTTCTCCGTTCCGTGCAGACGTCAGTCGCGCGGAAGAGCAAGATGCCTTGCGGGAAAACGCTCCATCACCTCGCCCATGAACCCGAGCAATTCATCAGCTTGATCAGAGAAAACGCGGATCAGCTCCGGGTGTGGGTTGTGATAGCCGTCCAGTTGTTCCGGATTGTCCAAGAGTCGGCGCAGCGCTTCGCGGAAGGGTTCAAAGCCGTTGATGAGCGGCACGATGTCGCCGTTCGCCCCGTCAATGATGTCCTCCACAGCGCCGCCCGCATCCGTGGCAATGACCCAGGTATCGCGCAGCATTGCCTCGCGAACCGTCAAGCCGAAACTCTCTTTGCACTGGGTCGGGAACAGGAGCACATCCACGCTTGCGAAGAAGTCGTCAATGGTTGACTGGGTATACGCAGGGACGATCTTCAGCGTACCGGGAATGCCCCAGGTTTCTTCAAAAATGTGGCGGCGGCCCAGGTTCAGGGCGGCATCGACGACGTGCAGTTCGTAGTTGGTATGGGGGAGCTGGCGCAGCGCTTCCTTGATCAGCTCGCTACCCTTGGCCGGGCCCTCACCTCCGACGAATCCCAGCCTGAGCTTGCGCCGGGCAAGAGGTTCACGGGTGACCGACCTGCGGGGCGGCACCACGCCATTCTTGTTGATTTGTACGCGTGATGGATCGAATCCATTGTCCACGTAGACGCCTCGGAAGAAGCGGCTTGGAGCCAGCATCATTGCTGCGCCGGAAAGCACTTCGTGCAGGCGGTGCTGGCGATACGGGTTCAGCACCGGGTTGGCCACGCACTTGGCGCAGACATTGAGATCCACCTTGCTCTGATGGCAGTACTTGCCCTCGCCGGTAATCATGAACTGACGTGCACAGATCCACCATGCGTCATGCATGGTGACCACGTAGGGAATACCGGCCTCCTGGCACGCTTCGGCGATCTGCACGCCAAAGCCCTGGATGGAGTGCAGGTGCACGACGTCTGGCCGCCAGGCGCGGAGAATCTGGCGGAATGCTCCGGGAGTGAACGGGTTGTCGAAATCGAACGCGGGGTCGGCCTCGAACGGGAGACCCATTGCAAATACTTCGGCAGCCGATGAGCGGTAGCGCACCAGATTGTAGGGAGGAGCATCACTGCACGGCAGGGAGGTGACCATGGCGTACTCGGCCTTCCCGCTTGCGTTGATGCAACGCGCGATTTCCTCGGCCACGATGGTGGCACCGCCAAAGCTGCGTGGCTCGAAGAAGATGTTCACACCCAGGATCCGTGGACGCGCCGGTTCGAAGCGCTCGATCTCCTTGAACAACGGAAGAACCTGTTCGCGCGCCACTACCTGCGGCGTGTAGTGCTCCACTACGTGCCGGTAGGCCTGCTTACCGATGCGTTGGCGGAGTGCGGCGTCTGCGATCAACTCGTCCAGGCAGGCTTTCCATTCTCCGGGAGAAGCGGCGAGCATGCCGGTCTCGCCATGCACGATGGTGTTGCGGTACTCCTGTGACGGCGAGCAGATGGACGGCAGCTTCAGGATGGCCGCTTCCAGGTACTTGATGTTGGACTTCGCGTCGTTGAATACGCTGGGTTCCAACGGCGCGATGTTGATATCGCAGCGGGAGATCCGTTCCAGGAAGGAGGCGTAGTCGACGGGGGGCAGCCGTTCGATCTGATCCTCCACTTCCTTGAACGCAGGCGGGAGATTGAGCGTTCCCACAATGGTCAGCCGCACGTGGTAATGCTCACGAAGCGTCGCCAGCATGGCATCGGCACATTGGCGGAAGTCGGAGTCATGCGATGCCGAGCCTGAGCCGTACACCACTCGGACCAGGCCATCCTTGCGCTGCGGCTTGGCGTTGATTTCTTCGGCGATCAGCAGCGTCTGGTCGTCGAGCGCATTGTTGACCACGTCAACCCTGGCAGCGCCCACGCTGCGCATGGCTTCGGCCAGTGCGACGGTCGAAGCGATGCAGTGGTCGCAGGCCAGCATTGCGGCGCGGTAGAGTGGAACGCCGTTGAGCAGGGACTGGCGGGTGCGCTGGTCCAGGTCTGCCAGATTGCTGTTGGTCTGATAGAGCGACTCATCAAAAATAAGATCATCCACTTCCCAGATCGTGCGCATGCCCAGTGCTTTCGCGCGTGCGATTGATTCAAGCTGCTGCTCGAAGCCTGGTACCCGATAGAAAATGGCGACGGTGTGTGTGCTGAGAAGACCGCGCGCATTGTCCAGGTCTTCCCAGCGCACGATGCTGCAATCAATACCCAGATCCTGGATCATCTGCTGCTTCTGCAGCACACGATACTTGGTGCACTGAGCCAGGTTCATGTCCGCAATGATGAGCACGCGAAGGCTCAGCTCGGTCAGGGCGGGGCTGGCGGGGGGCAGCTTGTACACCGGTTGCTGCCGGTTCGATGCGGCATCCTGGTGGCGGAAGTACTTCATCGCCGAGCGCGGACTGGAGGCGATTCGAATGAATTCCTTCAGCACGCCCTTTGTGCCACGTTCGGCGCGCAGGCGAAGAGCGGTGCCTGCGTGTCCGCGCAGCCGGTGGTACATGTTGCGTGCACGACGCACGAGCATGCCGGCCGCCCGCATGGGGGCGGTGACTCGCCAGGAGCGTGAGTGAAGCAGATCGGTGATGCGGGAATGCGCCTGGCTCATGGCGCCAACCGAAGCCTGTGCCGACAGGCTCGTGCGGTTGAGCGAGCGCGTCAGCACCTCTTGCCGGTGCAGCAGTTGTCGGCGCTCGTGGGACGCGCTTGCTGCATGAATCCTCGATAGCAGCAGTTCGGTCCAGAGCGCTCGGACCAGGCCGGTACCTTCAAGGGCTGCCTTGGTCGTGGCATCGAGCAGAGGCGCAAGATCCAAGGGAACGTTGATGTTGGCGTTCCGCGCCAATTCACTGCAATAGGCTGGGTCGACCAGAAGCTCGATCGCGCCGTTGCCGGGCAGTGTGCGCGAGGGAAGAACTTCCTGCCAGAACGCCAGAACGCCTGGCGTGCCGTCCGCCATCTCGCTGCCCGCCACCAATACCAGGCGCCGAGTATCCGGATGGTTGGACAGGTGATCCAGCACATGCTGCACCGATGCGTGCAGGCCGCCACCAATTCCCAGTACGAGTGCGCTGTTGCTGGGGCCTGCCAAGGGCGTCAGGCGGGCGTCTGCCTCGGACTCACCCAAGGCAAACGCGTGCGTGGATGCCAACTGGACGCGCAGCAACTGCAGCGCGTCGTTGTTGAGTTCCCTGAGGTAGATCGTCTCCGCGCTCGTCCCTCCTGGAGTGGATGAGAAGACGTCAAGTACCTGGTCCATGTTTCTATCCACGAGGCTGCCTCAATCGGGTCGCTGCTGGGGATCAGGCGCCTACAAACTGCTCGTAGGCGCTGACGACCTCTTCGGTCGGGCCGAACATCCGTACCTGGCCGTTATCCATCCAGAGCACCTTGTTGCAGACCCTGCGGATCTCCGCGTTGGAGTGCATGGCAAGCACTACGATTTCCGCGCGACTGTGGAGGTCCTGGAGTCGCTTCTGTGCCTTGTGCATGAAGGATGCGTCACCCACGCCCATGACTTCGTCCAGCAGCAGGATTTCGGCCTCGACCGCGGTGGAAACCGCGAACGCCAGCCTGACCCGCATGCCGCTGGAGTAGGTGCGTACAGGAAGGTCCAGATAGTCGCCCAGTTCGCAGAATTCTGCGATCTCCGGCGTCTTGGCGCGGATTTCTTCGTCGGTCATTCCCAGCAGCAGGCCGCGCAGCCGGATGTTCTGGATGCCAGTCGAGTTGTCATCCATGCCAAGGCTGATATCCAGCAACGGCACGATCTTTCCTTCGTGGTTGATGCTGCCCTGCGTTGGGGCATAGATGCCGGCTAGTGCTCGAAGCAGGGTGGACTTGCCCGCACCGTTGTGCCCGATCAGGCCGATCCGATCCCCCTTTTCAAAACGCAGGCTGACATCATTCAGTGCGCGCACGATGATGACGCCGTCGTTGTCGGCGGCAATTGAATTCTTCCGGCCAAGGCGCATGACCTGTCGCTTAAGTGAGCGACCCTGGACCTCGAAGATGGGCAGGTCCAGATATACGTTGTCGAGTTGAATGAATGCCATGCGGCTCAGATCCAGTAGGAGATGCGCTTGATGTAGCGGCCGGTGAACCACAGGGCAAACGTCCAGCCGACAATCGCCATCACCGTCGTGATTACGTACGTCTGCATCGACGGAACCTGTCCAAGCAGGGGCATACGGGCCACGTCCAGCAGGTAGAGCAGGGGGTTGTAGCGCGTGATGAATGAATATTTCGTCAGTAGCTCGGCCTTGTACATGATGGGCGTTATGTAAAACGCCATCTGGACGATGGAGGCCACGATCTGCGGAAAGTCACGGAAGCGTGCCGAGATCAGTGCGGTAATCATCGCCATCCACGTGGCATTGACGACCAGCAGCAGCAGGCCCGGCAGGAAAAGGATGAGGGTGTCCCAGCGCTTCACCCCGAAGATGGCCAGCAACAGAATGATGATCGCCACGTTGTGGCAGAAGATCACTGCGTTGCGCCACGTCACCTGGAGGATGTAGATCAATCGTGACGTCGCAACCTGGCGGATGTAGGAGCCATTGGCGATGTAGGCGGTGCTGCCTTCCGTCACAATGCTTGAGAACATACCCCACAGCACGAGGCTGGCCGCGAGGTAGGGCAGGTACTCGCTCATCTTCTGGCCGAACAGCGTGCCGTACACGATGCCGATGGTGCCGATGATCACGCCCATGCTGATCGTCAGCCAGAACGGACCGACACGGGAGCGGGCGTAGCGCTGGCGTATTTCCAGCCAGCCCAGCAGTGTCCATAGACGCCAGGAGCGCAGGCTGCGTCCCAGATCGGAAAGTGCTTCATTCATCAAGGGATTCTCGTGGGTTCAATACGGTCACCGCGTGCAGGACGCGGCTTCAGGCCGCCGCTGACGCGGCGGCGTGGAATCAATGAAGACCTGGCTCAACGCCCCAGGGCTGCGTCCAGTTCGTGGCGGAGATCGGCCAGGTCTTCCGTGCCCACTGACAGGCGTACCAGGTTGTCGGTGATGCCCAGACGCTTGCGCTGGGCCGGAGGAATCGACGCGTGGGTCATGACTGACGGCAGTTCGATCAGGCTCTCCACGCCACCCAGCGATTCGGCCAATGCGAACAGTTCGCAGCGCTCCAGCATGCGGCGGGCCTTGGCTTTGCCACCCTTGATGCGCACCGAGATGATCCCGCCGAAGCCATCCATCTGGCGCTTGGCCAGGGCGTGCTGCGGGTGGCTCTTCAGGCCGGGATAGATCACCGCTTCAATACGGCTGTCGCGTTCGAGCCAGCGGGCCAGTTCCAATGCGCTTTCATTGTGTGCACGCATGCGCAGGTGCAGCGTCTTCAGGCCACGCAGGGCCAGGAAGGAGTCGAACGGGCCGGCCACGGCGCCGATCGAGTTCTGCAGGAAGGCCATCTGTTCGGCCAGGGCATCAGTGCCGGCCACCACGATGCCGCCCACGATGTCTGAATGGCCATTGAGGTACTTGGTTGCCGAATGCAGGACCAGATCGGCGCCATGCTCCAGCGGGCGCTGCACCATCGGCGAGCAGAAGGTGTTGTCCACGACCAAGAGCACGCCCTGCTTGCGGGCGAAGGCACCCAGCTTGGCCAGATCCACCACCTTGAGCATGGGGTTGGTGGGGGTTTCCGCCCAGATCATGCGGGTATTGGGCCGTATCGCTGCTCGTACGGCATCCAGGTCGTTCAGGTCGACATAGGTGAACTCCAGGCCCGCCGATCGCTGACGGACACGCTCGAACAAGCGGTACGTGCCGCCATAGAGGTCATCCATCGCAATGACGTGGTCGCCCGCGTCCAGCAGCTCCAGCGTCGTCGACGCAGCGGCAAGCCCGGAGGCGAATGCAAAGCCGGCGGTGCCCCCTTCAAGGCTGGCGACGCAGGCCTCGTAGGCATTCCGCGTCGGGTTCTGGGTACGTGAATACTCATAACCCTTGTGCTTGCCGGGGCTTTCCTGGACGTAGGTAGAAGTGGCGTAGATCGGCGTCATGATGGCGCCGGTGCTCGGGTCGGGCTGCTGTCCTGCATGGATGGCACGGGTGCCGAGGCCGAGCGAGTTCGGGATCTTTGCCATTCGAAGTAACCTGGAAGTACGAAGGTTTGGGGGGCCTATTCTAGGGCAACCCGTGGGAGGGGCCCTCCACGCTGTTCAGAAAGGGCGTGATGCGCCCTGCGGCCATGGGATCAGGGCGTCGGGCGCGGGCGGAAGACCAGCCGGGCGAAGATAGCGTAGTTCCAGCCTGCCACCATGACCATTACGATCAGTTTTGCGAGCAGGGGGTGCAGGTCCAAGGGGCCGGTCAGCAGGCTGATCAGAACATTGCCCAGGACGAGATTGATCGCAGCCAGGAGCCCGTAGCGGGCCAGCTCCCCGCTCCAGGCACCCTCACTGCGGAACACCCAGTGGCGGTTGAGCATGAAACTCACGACGAAGCCACCTGTAAAACTGACCGACTGGTTCAGCAGCAGCCAGTTCGCACCCAGTTGGGTCTGCATCAGCAGAAAGATCGCATATTCGACGGCGGCGGCGGAGCCACCGGAAATCAGGAAACGGAACAGGCGCGGCATCATGGATACGACAGGGGTCCGGAAAGGGAGGGCGCCGCTGGCGGTGCCCTCCGTGCAACGGTCATGCAGAGGGGCTCAGAGTGCCGCTTCCAGCTCCGGCAGAATCGTGAACAGATCCCCGACCAGGCCGATATCCGCGATCTCGAAGATCGGCGAATCCGCGTCCTTGTTGATGGCCACGATCGTGCCGGCGTCCTTGATGCCGGTCAGGTGCTGGATGGCACCGCTGATGCCGACGGCCACGTACAGTTCCGGCGCGATGATCTTGCCGGTCTGGCCGACCTGCAGGTCGCTGGGCACATAGCCGGCGTCGACCGCGGCGCGCGAGGCACCGACGGCGGCACCGAGCTTGTCGGCCAGCTGGAAGATGACCTTGAAGTTCTCTTCCGAACCGACGCCACGGCCACCGGAGACCACGCGCTTGGCGCTCTGCAGGTCAGGGCGGTCGCTGGCACCGGCGGCCAGGCCGACGAAGCGGGTGTGCGCCGGCAGGGCCGCATCGACGCTGGCTGCTTCAACGGCGGCGCTGCCACCCTGGGCCGCTTCCGGCCACGACGCGGCGCGCACGGTGGCGACCACGATCTGGTCGGCCGGTGCTTCGACGGTGATGATGGCGTTGCCCGCGTAGATCGGGCGCTTGAAGGTGTGGCTGCCTTCCACGGCCATCAGGTCGGACACCTGGTTGACGCCCAGCAGGGCGGCCACGCAGGGCATCAGATCCTTGCCGAAGGTGGTCGACGGACCGAAGACGTGGGTGTAACCCTTGGCCAGCTGCGCGATCTGCGGGGCCAGCACCTGGGCGATGGCCTGCGCGTTGGCGGCGTTGGCCACGGTCAGGACCTTGGTGACGCCTGCGATCTTCGCGGCTTCAGCGGCCACGGCGGCCGGGTCGGCGGCCAGCACCAGCACGTCGATGCTGGCACCGCTGATGGCGGCGGCGGCGCTGACGGTCTTGGCGGTGGCGGCGTTGAGCTTGCCGTCGTGGTGCTCGGCGATGACGAGAATCTTGCTCATTACAGCAGCCCCTTCTGCTTGAGTGCGGCAACCAGTTCGGCCGCGTCCTTGACCATCACACCCTTGCTGCGCTTGGACGGCGCGGCGTACTGGGTGGTCTTGAAGGTATCGGCGGCTTCAACGCCGAGGTCGGCCAGCTGCAGGCTCTCCAGCGGCTTGGCCTTGGCCTTCATGATGTCCGGCAGCTTGATGAAGCGCGGTTCGTTCAGGCGCAGGTCGGTGGTGACCACGGCCGGCAGGTCCACTTCCAGCGTTTCCAGGCCAGCGTCGACTTCGCGGGTCACCGTGGCCTTGCCGTCGGCAATGTCCAGCTTGCTGGCGAAGGTCGCCTGCGGGCGGCCCCAGAGCGTGGCCAGCATCTGGCCGGTCTGGTTGGCATCGTCGTCGATGGCCTGCTTGCCGAGGATCACCAGGTCCGGCTGTTCCTTCTCGACCAGCTTGAGCAGGGTGCGGGCGGCGGTCAGCGGCTGGATGGCCTGGTCGGTCACGACGTGGATCGCACGGTTCGCACCCATGGCCAGGCCATTGCGCAGGTGCGCCTGGGCGTCGGCCGGGGCGATGGTGGCGACCACGACTTCCGTGGCGATGCCCTTGTCGCGCAGGCGCAGGGCTTCTTCCAGCGCGATTTCATCGAAGGGATTGGGCGACAGCTTGACGCCGTCGGTGACCACGCCGGAACCGTCCGGCTTGACCTGAATGCGGACGTTGTAGTCCACCACGCGCTTGTACGCGACGAGGATTTTCATCTGGTACTCGATCCTTGTAGTGCCGGCCATTGGCCGGCTCACAGTAACGGGAAACGTCCGGTCCTCGCACAGCAACCGGTTCGGGGGTGGGATCCCGATTCTAGCTGGCTTGGGGTGACCATGCGAATGCGTATGGTTTTGCTGCGATGCGGCAAAAAAGCCCTTGCCCCGTGCGCTGTTCACCTCCTGCACGCAGTCGTGAAGAGTGCTGGCATGTATGCTGTGCCGCTGTGCCGCTGTGCCGCTGTGCCGCTGTGCCGCTGTGCCGCCGTGTCGGGGCGCTTCAAGCGCCCCTTGGAAGAATTCAAATAACAGGAGAACAGGTAGTGTCCACATGGCTTGTAACCGGCGGCGCCGGTTTCATTGGCGGTAACTTCGTTCTCGAAGCAGTCGCCCGCGGCGTCAAGGTTGTCAATCTCGACGCGCTGACCTACGCCGGCAACCTGAAGACGCTGTCCAGCCTGGAAGGCAATCCGAACCACGTGTTCGTGCAGGGTGACATCGGCGACAGCGCCCTGGTGGCCCGCCTGCTGGCCGAACACCAGCCCGACGCGGTGCTGAACTTCGCCGCCGAAAGCCATGTCGACCGCTCCATCGACGGTCCGGGTGCCTTCATCCAGACCAACGTCGTCGGCACCCTGGGCCTGCTGGAAGCGGTGCGCGACCATTGGAAGGGCCTGCCGGCCGAGCAGGGCGCGGCCTTCCGCTTCCTGCACGTGTCCACCGACGAGGTGTACGGCACCCTGGGCGAGACCGGCAAGTTCAGCGAGACCACCCCGTATGCGCCCAATTCGCCGTACTCGGCGTCCAAGGCCGCGTCGGACCACCTGGTGCGCGCGTTCCATCACACCTACGGGCTGCCGGTGCTGACCACCAACTGCTCCAACAACTACGGCCCGTACCACTTCCCCGAAAAGCTCATTCCGCTGGTGATCGCCAAGGCGCTGGCCGGCGAACCGCTGCCGGTGTACGGCGACGGCAAGCAGGTGCGTGACTGGCTGTTCGTCACCGACCACTGCGAAGCGATCCGCACCGTGCTGGCCAAGGGCCAGGTCGGCGAGACCTACAACGTCGGCGGCAATTCGGAAAAGCAGAACATCGAAGTGGTGCAGGCGATCTGTGCGCTGCTCGATGCGCGCCGCCCGCGCGGGGATGGCCAGCCGCGCAGCAGCCAGATCACCTACGTGGCTGATCGCCCCGGCCACGACCGCCGCTATGCGATCGATGCGTCGAAGCTGAAGAACGACCTGGGCTGGGAACCGGCCTACACCTTCGAACAGGGCATCGCCTTCACCGTGGACTGGTACCTGGACAACCAGGAATGGGTCAACGGCGTGCTCGACGGCAGCTACCGCCTGCAGCGCATCGGCACCAGCGCCTGAAACCGGGAGAGAACATGACGCAGCGTAAAGGCATCATCCTCGCCGGCGGCTCCGGCACCCGGCTGTATCCGATCACCAAGGGCGTCAGCAAGCAGCTGCTGCCGGTGTACGACAAGCCGATGATCTACTACCCGCTCAGCGTGCTGATGCTGGCGGGCATCCGTGAAGTGCTGATCATCAACACCCCGCACGAACAGGCGTTGTTCCAGCAGCTGCTGGGCGACGGTTCGCAGTGGGGCATGGACATCCAGTACGCCGTGCAGCCCAGCCCTGACGGGCTGGCGCAGGCCTACCTGATCGGCCGCGACTTCGTGGCCGGCAAGCCGAGCTGCCTGGTGCTGGGTGACAACATCTTCCACGGCCACGGCCTGCGCGAGGTGCTCAAGCGCGCTGACCAGCGCGTGGACGGCTCGACGGTGTTCGGCTACTGGGTGAACGACCCGGAGCGCTACGGCGTGGCCGAGTTCGACGCGAGCGGCAAGGTGGTGGACCTGGTGGAAAAGCCGGAAAACCCGCGCTCCAATTACGCCGTGACCGGCCTGTACTTCTACGACGGCAATGCCAGCGACTACGCCGCCGAGCTCAAGCCGTCGCCGCGTGGCGAGCTGGAGATCACCGATCTCAACAAGCGTTACCTGGCCGAGGGCAAGCTGCATCTGGAGGCGCTGGGCCGTGGTTATGCCTGGCTCGATACCGGTACCCACCAGTCGTTGCTGGAAGCGTCCAACTTCATCGAGACCATCCAGACCCGGCAGGGCCTGCAGGTCTGCTGCCCGGAAGAAATCGCCTTCGGCCAGGGGTGGATCTCCGCCGAACAGCTGGAGGCGCTGGCCGCCCCGCTGATCAAGAATGGCTATGGCCAGTACCTGCACAAGCTCGCCCTGCGTGGAGTCGTTCCGTGAAAGTGATTGAAACCAAGTTGCCCGGCTGCGTGGTGATCGAGCCGGCGGTGTTCGGCGATGCCCGTGGTTATTTCTTTGAAACCTGGAATGCCGAGCGCTTCGCTGCGCTGGGCCTGCCGGACCGCTTCGTGCAGAGCAACGTGTCCACCTCGGCGCAGGGCGTGCTGCGCGGCCTGCATTACCAGTGGCCGCGCCCGCAGGGCAAGCTGGTCAGCGTGCTGGAAGGCGAGGTGTATGACGTCGCCGTCGACATCCGTCGCGGCTCGCCGACCTTCGGCCAGTGGGAAGCGGTGGTGCTGAGCGCGGAGAACAAGAAGCAGTTCTGGATTCCGGAAGGCTTCGCCCACGGCTTTGCCGTGCTGTCCGAGCGTGCGGTGTTCAGCTACCTGTGCACCGAGGTCTACCTGAAGGACTTCGATGCCGGCGTGCGCTGGAACGATGCCGACATCGCGGTGGACTGGCCGGTGAGCGCACCGACCCTGTCGGCCAAGGATGAGAGCGCACCGTTCCTGAAGGACATCGCCGAAGACCGCCTGCCGGTCTACAGCGCATGACCGTGCTGGTGTTCGGCGGCAACGGCCAGGTCGGCCAGGAACTGCTGCGCGCACTGGCCCCGCTGGGGCCGGTGCTGGCGACCACGCGCAGTGGCCAGCTGCCCGACGGCAGCGCGTGCGAGGTGGCCGATTTCGGCCAGCCCGACAGCCTGCCGGCGCTGCTGGACCGCCTGCAGCCGTCGGTGGTGGTCAATGCCGCCGCCTACACGGCGGTCGACCGTGCCGAGCAGGACGTGGAGGCCGCGTTCGCGGCCAACGCGCAGGCGCCGGGCGTGATCGCGCGCTGGTGTGCAGCCCATGGCGTACCGTTCGTGCATTACTCCACCGACTACGTGTTCGATGGCCAGGGCAGCGCGCCCTACCGCGAAGACGAAGCGACCGCGCCGCTGGGCGTGTACGGCACCAGCAAGCGGGATGGCGAAGACGCTGTGCGCGCCGCTGGTGGCCGCCACCTGATCTTCCGCACGGCGTGGGTGTATGCCTCGCACGGCGCCAATTTCCTGCGCACGATGCTGAGGGTGGGCGCCGAGCGCGACCAGCTGCGGGTGGTGGCCGACCAGATCGGTACGCCGACCCCGGCCGCGCTGATCGCCGATGTCACCGCACAGGCGCTGCAGCACCCCGGGCAGCTGTCGGGCACCTGGCACCTGACCGCAAGCGGCCAGACCAGCTGGCATGGATTCGCCGAGGCGATTTTCGCCGAGGCGTTGGCCACTGGCGTGCTGGCGAAGGTGCCGGCCGTCGAAGCGATTCCCAGTTCCGAGTACCCGACCCCGGCCAAGCGTCCGGCATGGTCGGTGCTGGACAACCGCAGGCTGCAGCAGGAGTTCGGCATCGTGCTGCCGTCCTGGCAGGACGGCCTGAAGCGGGTGATGGCCGAGCTGGCCTGATGGCGGTAGCGCCGGGCCGTGCCCGGCGACGCAGCACTGCTCCGCCTTGGTAGATCCACGCCATGCGTGGAAGGGGCCAGACGGAATGGAGAAGCATCCACGCATGGCGTGGATCTACTGGTCAGCAGAAAAGGGGTCAGAGCCCGTTGCGCAGCAACGGGATCCGACCCCGGGCAAACCTCAACTGCGCCCGTAGGTGTCCTCGAAGCGCACGATGTCATCCTCGCCCAGGTAACTGCCGGACTGCACTTCGATCAGCTCCAGCGGCAGCTTGCCCGGATTGCGCAGGCGATGGGTCACGCCCAGCGGGATGTAGGTGCTCTGGTTCTCGCTCAGCAGGATCACTTCGTCGCCGCGGGTCACTTCGGCGGTGCCGCTGACCACGATCCAGTGTTCGGCGCGATGGTGGTGCATCTGCAGGCTCAGCGTGCCACCCGGCTTGACCGTGATGCGCTTGACCTGGAAACGCTCGCCGTTGTCGATCGAATCGTAGGCGCCCCACGGGCGGTACACCTTGCGGTGCCAGGTGGCTTCGCTGCGGCCGTCGGCCTTCAACTGCGCCACCACCGTCTTGACCTCCTGCATGCGGTCGGCCTTGCCGACCAGCACCGCATCGTCGGTTTCCACCACGATCACGTCGTCCAGGCCGACCATCGCCACCAGGCGCTGGCCGTAGGCATAGGTGTTGCGGCAGTCGATGGCGATCACATCGCCCTGGTGGGCATTGCCGTCGCCATCCTGCTGCGAGACATCACGCAGCGCGGTCCACGAGCCGACATCGTTCCAGCCTGCGTCGAGCGGAATCACCACCGCGTCGGCGGTTTTTTCCATCACTGCATAGTCGATGGAATCGGACGGCACCGCGGTGAACGCGTCCTTGTCCAGGCGGGTGAAGTCGGTATCGCGGCGCGACTGCTGCCACGCCGTGCGGCTGCCGGCCAGCATCGCCGGCTGCAAGCGCTCCAGTTCCTGCAGGTAGCGCGAGGCCTTGAACAGGAACATGCCGCTGTTCCAGTAGTACTGGCCGCTGGCCACGTAACCGCTGGCGGTATCCAGGTCGGGCTTCTCGACGAAGCGCTCGACCGCGCGCAGGCCCTGGCCGTCGGCCGCCTTGATGTAGCCGTAGCCGGTTTCCGGGCCGGTCGGCACGATGCCGAAGGTCACCAGCTTGCCGGCTTCGGCCGCGCTGGCAGCCGCCTGCACGGCGCTGCGGAAGGCCGCTTCATCGGTGATCACATGGTCCGAGGGCAGCACCAGCAGCAGCGCGTCGGCGCCATCGTGGGTGGCTTCCAGCGCCGCCACTGCGATCGCCGGCGCGGTGTTGCGGCCGACCGGCTCGAGGATGATCGCGGCGGGTTCGGCACCGACCTGCTGCAGCTGCTCGGCGGCAACGAAGCGGTGTTCCTCGTTGGCGATCACCAGCGGGCCACGGCTGGCGATGGGCGCCACCCGCTGCCACGTGGCCTGCAGCATGGTCAGCTGGCCGGCCAGCGGCAGGAACTGCTTCGGGTAAGCCTCGCGCGAAAGCGGCCAGAGCCGCGTGCCGGAGCCGCCGGACAGGATGACGGGTTGGATGCTGCTCATGGAGGCCTCGGTTACTGCTGGATGAGCTGCGACAGCTCGTCGGTACGCGCCTGCAGCAGCGCGGCGTCACCACGGGCTTCGACGTTCAGGCGCAGCAGTGGTTCGGTGTTGGAGCTGCGCAGGTTGAAGCGCCAGTCGCCGAAATCGGCGCTGACGCCGTCGGTGTGGTCCAGCGCCGGCGACTGCGCGGCGAAGTGTGCCATCACGCGGGCGACGGCCGCCTTGGCGTCAGCCACCTTGAAGTTGATCTCGCCGCTGCAGGGGAAGGCCGCCATGCGGTCCTCCACCCAGTCGGCCAGCGAGCGGCCGCTCTCGGACACCAGCTGTGCGATCAGCAGCCACGGGATCATGCCGGAGTCCGCATAGGCGAATTCGCGGAAGTAGTGGTGGGCGCTCATCTCGCCGCCGTACACCGCATCCTCGGCGCGCATCTTTTCCTTGATGAAGGCGTGGCCGCTCTTGCACAGCACCGGCACGCCGCCGGCCGCTTCGACCATTTCCACGGTGTTCCACACCAGGCGCGGATCGTGCACGACCTTGCCGCCCGGGTTGCGGGCGAGGATCGCCTTGGCCAGCAGGCCGACCAGGTAGTAGCCCTCGATGAAGCGGCCGGTGTGGTCGAAGAAGAAGCAGCGGTCGAAGTCGCCGTCCCAGGCGATGCCGAAGTCGGCACCGTGTTCGCGCACGGCCTCGGCGGTGGCGGCGCGGTTTTCCGGCAGCAGCGGGTTGGGGATGCCGTTGGGGAAGTTGCCATCGGGTTCATGGCAGATGCGGATGAACTCCAGCGGCAGGTGCGGCGCGAGCAGGTCGACGATGGCACCGGCGCCGCCGTTGCCGGCGTTGACCACCAGCTTCAGCGGCTTGAGCTTGCTGGCGTCGACGTAGCTCAGCAGGTGGTCGATGTAGGCACCCTTGTCGTGGCGGGCGGTCTGCGTTGCGCTCGGCGGCTGGGGGGCGCCGGTATCGGCGGCCACGGCGTCGGAGATCGCGAACAGGCCGGTATCGGAGCTGATCGGACGCGCGTTTTCCTTGACCAGCTTCATCCCGTTGTAGTCCATCGGGTTGTGGCTGGCGGTCACCATCACGCCACCCGCGGCGCCCAGGTGGTCGGTCTGGAAGTAGACCTCCTCGGTGCCGCACAGGCCGATGTCGATCACGTCGCGGCCGACGCCGCGCAGGCCGGCGGCGAGCGCGTCCTGCAGGGCGGGGCTGGTCAGGCGGACGTCATGTCCCAGTACTACCGGGCCCGGAGCGAGCTGAGCGTCCAGCGCCACGCCGATACGGCGGGCCAGGTCTTCGTTCAGTTCTTCCGGGACCCGGCCGCGGATGTCATAGGCCTTGAAGGCGGGCAGGGGCATCGAGCGAGTCCTTGGTGAGTTCAGTCGACTAGTGTAATCCCAGCCCCGTGTGGGAAGCGTTTCCATGCCAATGCTCCGGCTGAACGGCCCGCGCCGCACTAGGCACGGGGTGGCCGACCGCGCTTGCCCTTCGGAACCACCCCGGGGAGCGGCGCCAGCAGCGCCTCCAGATCCTCGTCGTTGAAGCGCGGGCCGCTGGCATCGCCACCTTCCAGGATGGAATCGGCCAGCGCCGCCTTGCGCTGCTGCAGCTCGGCGATGCGCTCTTCGATGCTGCCGGCAGCGATCAGCCGATAGACGAACACCGGCTGCTGCTGGCCGATGCGGTGGGCGCGGTCGGTCGCCTGCCGTTCGGCGGCCGGGTTCCACCAAGGATCGAAGTGGATGACGGTATCTGCCGCGGTCAGGTTCAGGCCGACGCCACCGGCCTTCAGGCTGATCAGGAAGATCGGCACCTCGCCCTGCATGAACCGCTGTACCGGTGTGGCCCGGTCCTGGGTGTCGCCGGTCAGCTGCACATGGGCCAGGCCCATCTCATCCAGCGCCTGTGCGATCAGCGCCAGCATGCTGGTGAACTGCGAGAACAGCAGGATGCGCCTGCCTTCCTCCACCATCTCCGGCAACATGTCGCGCAGCAGGTCCAGCTTGGCAGACGGCGCGCTGCGTTTGCCGGTTTCGCCGGGCAGCAGTCGCGGGTCACAGCACACCTGGCGCAGTTTCAGCAGGGCGTCCAGCACCAGGATGTGGCTGCGGCCCAGGCCCTGCGCGGCGACGGCTTCGCGCACCTTGGCTTCCATCGATGCGCGCACGGTTTCGTACAGATCGCGCTGTGCGCCTTCCAGTGCCACCGTGCGGGTGATTTCGGTCTTCGGTGGCAGCTCGGCCGCCACCTGGTCCTTGCGCCGGCGCAGCATGAACGGACGCAGGCGCTGGGCGAGCAGGTGCGCGCGCTGTGGATCGCTGCCGCGTTCGATGGGATGGCGCCAATGCTGGTTGAACTGCTTTTCGTTGCCCAGCAGGCCGGGCAGCAGGAAATCGAACTGCGCCCAAAGCTCGCCCAGATGGTTTTCCAGCGGCGTACCGGTCAGGCACAGGCGATGGCGTGCATGCAGCGTGCGCAGGGCGATGGCCGCCTTCGATTTCGCGTTCTTGGCCTGCTGGGCTTCATCGAGGATCAGCAGGTGGTAATCGTGGGCCAGCAGCGCTTCTTCATCGCGCCACACCAGCGGGTAGGTGGTCAGCACCAGATCGTGTTCGCCGATGCGATCAAAGTGGGCAGCGCGGTCGGCACCGTGCAGGACCAGCACGCGCAGGTCCGGGGCGAAGCGGGCCGCTTCACTGCTCCAGTTGTGCAGCAGCGAGGTGGGCACCACCACCAGCGCCGGCCGCTGCAGCCGGCCTTGTTCCTTCTCCAGCAGGATGTGGGCCAGGGTCTGCAGTGTCTTGCCCAGGCCCATGTCGTCGGCCAGCACGCCGCCAAGGTCCTGCTGCCGCAGGTACTGAAGCCAGGCCAGGCCCTGCAGCTGGTAGGGACGCAGGGAGGCAGCCAGGCCGGCCGGAGCCGCGATCTCCTCCAGTGCGGGGGTCTGCAGCAGCCGCTGCACCAGCGCACGGGTGTCCTGGTTGCCCTTGAACTGCAGGCGGGCGTCGTCCTGCAGGGCGCGCAGGCGACCACGGTCACGCGACGACACACGCAGGGGCGCGCCGCGCTGGCTGAACAGATCGGCGAGCAAGGCGATGACCGGCTTCAGGCGTACAGCGCGGATCGCCAGATGGGTGTTGTCGTCGGCCGACAGCATCACGTGCTCGTCGTCATCGATGGCATCGATCTGCCCGCGCAGCCAGCGCGGATCGGTCTGCAGCACCGTGTGCAGCAGCGGGGCCAGCGGCACGGTGCGGCCATCGACCTGGATGTCCAGGCCGAGATCGAACCAGCCGTCTTCCGTCTGGCTGGGCTGGATGTCCAGATCGATATCATCGACCAGGGTGATGCGGTGGCGGAAATCATCATCCACCTCCACTTTCCAGCCGAGCGCTTCCAGCTGCGGCACGTCCTGCAGCATGAGCCGGGTCCAGTCCTGGCTGCGCAGGACGAACTGCGGTCCTGCGCCCTCCAGCGAGGCACGGGGTGCCGTATCGCGGTGCAGGTGGAAGCCGCGCAGTTCGCGCTCGCGGCGCGCCTCTTCGGCGGGGTCGCGCGGCAGCAGCGCAAGCGCGCCGTCGCCATCGTGGACGAACACGTTGGGGTCATCCAGGAAGCGCACGTGTTCGTCGTATTCGAAGGCAACGGTCGCAAAGTCCGCCCACTGCGAGGGCCCGCGACGGCTCATCCATGCCGGGCGGTACTCGAAACTGTGCAGGCGCAGCACCGGCGTCATCGCGCTGATCTGCAGCGTACGCATCGGGTCAATCGAACCGGGGCGCGGCAGCGCCGGGTCCATCTGCTGCAGCACCTGCGCCACCACCGGCGCCTCGCTGGGCAGCAGGGGCGGCAGGGAGAGAAAGAAATCCGCATCCTGGGTGCTCACATCGAGCAGCAGCGGCCCCACCTCGCCGGTGACGGGGTCGAGGTAGCCGGCGGCATTGCCCAGCACCAGGCCCTCGGCATCGCCGTCCAGCTGCAACGAAGGAAACGACAGCAGCTCGCCATCCACCTCGTCCACCTCCCAGTGCAGCGCGCCCTGGCGCGGCGCGCCGGCGCGTGCGGGCACACGATCCCGCCCGCAGAAGACCCAGCCATGGCCGCTGGCAACGATCAGTGCCAGCGTGGCGTTGATGTCGATGCGCGGTTCCGGCGAGGTGGCGCGCCGCTCAGCCCAGAGCTGGGCGATGATCGACATGTCCGCCGGGGTCAGGTAATTGGGCGGGGTGAGCAGCATCTCGGCGGTGATTTCGGTCCACTTGCCGAACTCGATGCCGCCGTCGCCACGGTACTTCACCTTGCGCATCAGCACCGACGGGCGATGATTGACCGTGGACAGCTCGAAGATCACGCCATTGCGGACCGGCTTGGCCGGCTGGCTGCGCATGGCCTGCCAGCGCGACAGTTCCGCCAGCAGCTGCGGGCGCACGGGCTGCTCCAGTCCGCCGTCGGTCCCGGCACCCAACGGGAAACGTTCATCGTCTTCGATGGCCCCATCCAGCAGGTAGACCATCAGCGTGGCGGCCATGTGTTTGCAGTTCTGGCCGACCGGGCAGGAGCAGTCTCCCTGCAGGCGGCTGCGGGGCGTGCGCATGCTGGCCGCCAGGTCGATCTTTACGCGGTAAGGCCGCGCGGCGGTGCCCTGCACATCGGCGATGAGCACATCGCCGTGGCGTTCCAGCTGGCTTACTCCGCCAATGCACCGCTCGCTGCGGGTCAGCGTGCCGTCATCGAACCAGCGGGCCAGATCCTCATCGGTGTAGTGCAGGGACATCGTTTCCAGTGCCGGCGGCAAGCTTCCGTCAATTCGACATTCTAGCGGGAGCCCGGCAACAGACCGATAAATGCTGCGGCGCATCCAGCCATATGGCGAGGCCCAGCTAGAATGCGCTGATTCTTCCCCCGTAGGGCAGTAGAAATGGAACACGCAACTTCCAGCAGCAAGCGCAGCAAGCGCTTCGCTTCGGCGGCGGAGGCCCTGCAGGGCGTCATCGCCGATGGCCAGACCCTGGCCGTGGGCGGCTTCGGCCTGTGTGGCATTCCCGAGGCACTGATCGCCGCACTGCGCGACAGCGGCGCCAAGGGCCTGACCGTGATCTCCAACAATGCCGGCGTCGATGGCTTCGGCCTCGGCCAGCTGCTGGAAACACGGCAGATCAAGAAGATGATTTCGTCCTACGTGGGCGAGAACAAGGAATTCGAACGGCAGTTCCTGGCCGGTGAGCTGGAACTGGAGTTCAACCCGCAGGGCACCCTGGCCGAGCGCCTGCGTGCCGGCGGCGCGGGCATCCCGGCCTTCTTCACTGCCACCGGCTACGGCACGGTGGTGGCCGAAGGCAAGGAAACCCGCGAGTTCGACGGCAAGCACTACGTGATGGAAACCGCGCTGCGTGCCGACGTTGCCCTGGTCAAGGCCTGGAAGGCCGACGAAGCCGGCAACCTGGTGTTCCGCAAGACCGCGCGCAACTTCAACCCGGCGTGCGCGATGGCCGGCAAGGTCTGCATCGTGGAAGTGGAAGAGGTGGTGCCGGTGGGCGCCATCGACCCTGACCAGGTGCACCTGCCGGGCATCTACGTGCACCGCATCGTGCACAACGCGCATCCCGAGAAACGCATCGAACAGCGCACCATCCGCGCGGAGGGCAACTGACATGGCGTGGACCCGTGACGAGATGGCGGCACGTGCCGCCCGCGAACTGACCGATGGCGCCTACGTGAACCTCGGCATCGGCCTGCCGACCCTGGTGGCCAACCACATTCCCGAAGGCGTGGACGTGTGGCTGCAGTCCGAGAACGGCCTGCTCGGCATCGGCCCGTTCCCGACCGACGCCGAAGTGGACGCCGACCTGATCAATGCCGGCAAGCAGACCGTCACCGCGCGTGCGGGTGCCAGCTATTTCGGCAGCCATGACAGCTTCGCGATGATCCGCGGTGGCCACGTCAACCTGGCCATCCTTGGCGCCATGCAGGTGACCGACAAGGGTGACCTGGCCAATTGGATGGTGCCCGGCAAGATGGTCAAGGGCATGGGCGGCGCGATGGACCTGGTGGCCGGCGTGCAGCGCGTGGTGGTGCTGATGGAGCACACCGCGAAGAACGGCGAGCACAAGATCCTGGCCGAATGCTCGCTGCCGCTGACCGGCGTCGGCGTGGTCGACCGGATCATCACCGACCTGGCCGTGTTCGATGTCACCGACGATGGCCTGCTGCTGGTGGAAGCTGCGCCGGGCGTGGGCGATGACGAACTGAAGGAAAAGACCGGCGTTGCGTTCCGCAAGGCCTGATCGATGAACCGCGAAGGAGGCCGTGCGGCCTCCTTTGCTCAACTGCGACGGGCGTAGGCGTAGTCGGAACCAGCGGGGTCCGCTTCACCCAGACAGGACGCCGCAGTGGCCACGCGCAGGCCGCTGTGCGTGCAGCACTCACCAAACACCCGCTCGATGGCATGGGCCAGCGTTGCGTCGGTCTGGCCCTGTTCGGGATCGAACGCACTGCGGTACAGATGCGCGTCCAGCAACGGGCGCAGCGCCTGCAGCCGCCACCAGCCCATGCTGCCTGCGCCGAACACGGCGGCCTGCGCCGGTGGCAGGCCGAGCCGCGCCCGCAGCCGCTGCAGCGCAGGCCCATTGCCGCCGATGAAGTCGGCAACGGGCAGCAGATGCCCTTCGGCAACCACCATGCCCAGGCCGGGATCCGCCTGGAATGCGGCGTGGATGCGCGCGGCCCGGCCGCCGTGCAGCAGGCGCTGCAGCAGTTCCTGCCGCCACTGGTCGCCGTTGTCACGATGGGTCGAGCGCTTGGTATGCAGCTTGAGCACCAGATCATGCTGGTCCTGCAGCAGTCGCTCGGCCACCTCCAGGAACGGCAGGATGTCGCGCCCGTGATTGGCCACGGCGATCACCTCACCCTGCAGCCCATGGCTGGCCAGCGCCTGCTGGACCGCGTCCAGCTGCTGCGCCGGGGTGGTGACGATGATCCGCCATGGCAGCGCCGCCTCGCGCAGGGCGGACAGCAGTTCCGGCAGGGTTTCCAGATACCACGCATGCACGTGCACCGCCGGTTGCGGTGACGTGGCCGGCAGCGGCAGCAGCGCTTCGCGCGTGGCCTGCAGCCAGGCGTGGCCCAGCCGTGCATCCGGCTCCAGCACCGCGCCTTCGGCCCATTCGTTCCAGGCGTTGATGAAGACCAGGCGCTGGTCCTGTGGGGCTGCCGACAGTCGCTCGTGCACGGTCCGGCGCAGCCAGTCGCGGTAGCCGCGTGGTGAGGCGTGCAGGTACACCCGGCCACGGCCGGAGCGTCGTGCTTCGTTGTCCCAACCGGGATTCACGCCGGGGTAGAGCGGGTAGTCGGGCAGCGGCCGCGCGCCGATCTCGGCGGCCAGTTCGCGCCAGTCGCGCACATCGCCGTTGAATTCTGGATTGAGCAGCCACTGCTGCGCGGACAGCGAGGCCGGATTGCTCATGTTCGGCGGGAATTCGACGGCGGCATCGAAGCCGATGTCGCGTGGATCGGGCCGCTCGAAGCCCTGCACATAGGCCAGGTGGATCTCGCCGACGCCGTGGTCGCGGCACCAGCGGCGCCAGCGCTCCGCGGTCGCCCGTGCATCGGGCAGCAGGTGCGGGCGGTAGACCAGCAGCATCGGCCTGCCATCGACCTTGAGTGCGCGCCGGTCACGCAGGTACGGTGCAACGTGGGCGATGAAGGCCAGGTCATCCTCGGCGCTATGCTGCTGGCCGATCAGAATGTCCTCGTCGCGGCCATCCCAGCGCCGCGCCCAGTTCTCGTTGGCCCAGCACAGGCAGAAGGGCAAGTCGATGCTGTCATCGGCCAGCCACTGCTGCAGTGGGTCTTCCATCAGGGTGCGGCCACTGAACCAGTAGTAGTAGAAGCAGAACGCGCCGATGCCATGTTCGGCGGCGAGCTGCGCCTGGTCGCGCATCACCTGCGGGTTGCGCAGGTCGTAGAAGCCCAGATCGGCCGGCAGGCGTGGCTGGATGTGGCCTTCGAACTGCGGCAGGGCGCGGGTGACGTTGCGCCATTCGGTGAAGCCTTTGCCCCACCAGGCATCATTTTCGGCGAAGGTGTGGAACTGCGGCAGGTAGAAAGCGACAAGGGTGGCCGGCACCGGGTCCGGCAGGGCTGCCTGCTGATAGCGGCGGTGGCCGATCGCGGCCTCGTCGGCCCGCCAGCGCAGCTGCGCGCTCGAGCTTGGCCCGGCGGCGTCCTGCTGACCCTTGGGTGGCGGCGGCACCCAGTCACCATGACGGGCCAGCAGGCGGGTCCGCAGCCGGTCGCGCTGCCCCTCGGACAGGGGCAGCAGCCGGAAGGCCGCACGCAGCAGCGGGAACAGGGCCTGGCGCAGGCTGCCGCTCATTGGAGCGCGCTCCGGGAAGGGCGGGCGGGGGCGTGCATGGACGTCGTGGAAAGGGTCATGGACGCATTTTCGACGCTGATGGCCATCACGGCAAACCGGATCGCGGCGGCTGCCGTGCTAGCGTGGGGTGATGCTGTTCCCCCACGACCTGCCCGATGCCGATGTCCAGCACCTGCCCGGCTGGCTGCCGGCCGCCGCCGCCGATGCGCTGCTGTCGGCCCTGCAGTCGGAACTGCCGTGGGAGGTGCATCGCATCCGCATGTTCGGCCACTGGGTCGATTCGCCCCGGCTGAGCTGCTGGATCGGTGATCCGCAGGCACGTTACCGCTATTCCGGTGCCGAGTTCGTGCCGCAGCCCTGGCCGGCGCGGCTGCAGGCCCTGCGCGAGCGCTTGCAGGAACAGGGCATCGGTACGTTCAACAGCGTGCTGGTCAACCGCTACCGCAACGGCGGCGATTACATGGGCTGGCACAGCGATGACGAACCGGAGCTGGGGTCGTCACCGCTCATCGCCTCGCTCAGCCTGGGCTCGGCGCGCCGCTTCCTGCTGCGACGGCGCGATGATCCCGCGCGAAAGGCCGAATTCCTGCTCGGCCACGGCGACCTGCTGCTGATGGGCGGCAACACCCAGCGCTTCTACCAGCACGCGCTGCCGAAGATGGCACGGGTGCAGGGCGAGCGGATCAACCTGACGTTCCGCTGGATCCAGCCGCGCTGAGGGCGTTCCGCCGGGCATGGCCCGGCGCTACCAGGATTGCACAAGGGGTAGCGCCGGGCCATGCCCGGCGAGCGCAGCGGACACGGCTCAACGCTTCAGCGCAGCCGCGTCGCTCTGCCCGTTCTCCAGCGTCCAGCCCACCACATCCTGCGCCAGCTGCTGCAGGCCACGCTCGAAGGCGGCGGCCACGGCCGGTACGTCGGTGCTGCCCACCGGCTGCGCCTGGCGGAACGTGCGGTCGGCCACCACGCGCTGGTCGGTGGTGTGGATCAGCTTGGCGTTCACTTCGATCACCACGGTCGGCGTGGCCTGGCCCTGGTAGTCCGATTCGAAGCGGCGGATATCAGTGGCCAGCTTGTAGTCGGCGCGGATGCCGGCGGCGGTGCGGGCCACGCCGCGCAGGCGGCCGGAATCCTCGAAGCCACGCAGCAGGGTGTCTTCGATGATGTCGGTGGCCGGCTGTGCCCAGCTGGCGCCCTTGTAGATCTCCAGCTCGGACGGCGTCGGCCGCACGTTGATGCGCGGGCTGTCGACCATGCGCGCGGCGCTGGGCTTGGACACCACCAGCTGCCAGTCGGCCTGCGGCCAGCTCGGGTCCACCTTCACCTGCACGGCGGGCGAATACAGGGTGACCGGGCTCTTGTCGCCGCTGCCGAGGATCGAGCAGCCACCCAGCAGGGCGACGGCCGAGGCGGCCAGCAGCAGGCGCGGAAGGGTCATCGGGCTCATTTGGGTTCGAACTCCTTCGGTGCGTCGCGGCCCAGCAGGTAGCGCGCGGGGTTGTTCTCGAGGCGGTCGCTGACCCGGCGCAGGTCGCGGATCAGGCCACGCAGTTCATTCAGCGTCGGGCCGAGCTGGCCCAGGCCATCGTTGGCGAAGCTGTTGATGGCCGCGCGGTTCTCGCCGAGGATCGAATCGGCATTGCCGGCCGCCGAATCGAGCTTGCCCAGGGTGGCGTCGAGCTTGTCGATGATGCCCGGCAGCTGCTGCACCAGATTCTTGTCCAGGCGCTCGATGGTGCCGTTGGTGGTCTTCAGCGTGGTGTCCAGGCTGCGTGCGGCATCGCGCGCGCTGAGCAGCAGCGCCTGGGTGCCCTGGTCACGGTCGGCCAGGCCGCCGCTGATGGTTTCCAGGTTGGCCAGGGTGGCGTTGATCGAGGCCACGTTGCGGTCACTGAGGACTTGATCCATGCGTTCGACGATGCGGTTGGCCACATCGGTGATGTTCTGCAGCGCCGACGGCGTGGTCGGGATGATCGGCGCCGGATCCTTGTTGACCATGGTCAGCGTCGGCGCCTGCGGGGTGCCGCCACTGAGCTGGATGATCGACGGACCGGTCAGGCTGGTGATGGCCAGCTTGGCGCGGGTATCGGTCTTGACCGGCGTGTTGGAGTTCAGGCGGATGCGTGCGACCACCTGGCGCGGGTCGTCCGGCACCAGGTTCAGCTCGGTGATCGAACCGACCGCGATGCCGTTGTATTGCACCGGGCTGCCGACCGACAGGCCGGTGACCGCCTCGCGGAACACCACGCGGTATTCCTGCCAGGTACGGTCGGAGGAGTACTTGGCCGCCCACAGGCCGAAGGCCAGCAGGGCCAGGCCGGTGATCAGGGTGAACGCGCCGATCAGCACGTAATTGGCTTTGGTTTCCATGGCTCAGGCACTCTTGATCTGTTCGCCGCGTGCAGCACGCGCGCGGGGTCCGTGGAAATATTCCTGGATCCACGGATGGTCCAGTGTCTCGATCTCCGGCAGCGGCGCATTGGCCACCACCTTGCGGTCGGCGATCACCGCCACCCGGTCGCAGATCGCATACAGCGTGTCCAGGTCGTGGGTGATCAGGAACACGGTCAGGCCCAGCGCTTCCTGCAGGGTCTTGATCAGGCGGTCGAAGGCGGCTGCGCCGATCGGGTCCAGGCCGGCGGTGGGTTCGTCCAGGAACAGCAGCGGCGGGTCCAGCGCCAGCGCCCGTGCCAGGCCGGCGCGCTTGCGCATGCCGCCGGACAGCTGCGAGGGCAGCTTGTTGATCGCATCGGCGGGCAGGCCGGCCAGCTTCACCTTCAGCAGCGCCAGTTCGTAATGCCAGCGCTCGGGCAGCTCGCGGTGGTGTTCCTTCAGCGGCACCTGCACGTTCTCGCCCACGGTCAGCGAGGAGAACAGGGCGCCATCCTGGAACAGCACGCCGGTGTTGCGCTCGATGTGCAGGCGGCTTTCGGCATCGTCGGCGCGTGCGTCGCGGCCGAGCACCTCGATCTGCCCCTCGTCGGGCACCCGCAGGCCGAGGATCGAGCGCATCAGCACCGATTTGCCGGTGCCCGAACCGCCGACCACGCCGAGGATCTCGCCGCGGCGCACGTCCAGGTCCAGGCCTTCGTGCACGGTCTGGCTGCCGAAGCGGTTGACCAGCCCACGCACGCGGATGGCCAGGTCGTGGCCCTGGTCGTCCTGCATGGCGGCATCGGTGGGGGTGTCGTGTGCGTTCATGTCACCAGTCCATGTGCATGAACCACAACGCCGCGAAGGCGTCGATGATGATGACCAGCGAGATGGTCTGCACCACGCTGGAGGTGGTGCGTTCGCCCACCGACTGCGCCGTGCCTTCCACCTTCAGGCCTTCCAGGCAGCCGATCAGGCCGATGATCAGCGCGAACACCGGCGCCTTCGACAGGCCCACCAGCATGTGCCGCACTTCCATCGTTTCGTGCATGCGCGCGATGTACATCTGCGGCGGGATGTCCAGGTCGAACGCGCCGACGGTGATGCCGCCGGCCAGGCCGGCGATCATCGCGATGAAGGTCAGCAGCGGCAGGGTCACCAGCAGGGCGAGCAGGCGCGGCAGCACCAGCAGGTCGACCGGGTCCAGGCCCAGCGTGCGCATCGCATCGATTTCCTCGCGCGCCTTCATCGCGCCGATCTGCGCGGTGAACGCACTGGCGGTGCGGCCGGCCAGCACGATGGCGGTGAGCAGCACGGCGAACTCGCGCAGGAAAGCGATGTTGACCAGTTCGACCACGTAGATCTCCGCGCCGAAGTCGCGCAGGATGGTCGAGCCGAGGAAGGCGATGACCGCGCCGACCAGGTAGGACAGCAGGGCCACCAGCGGCACCGCGTCCAGCCCCACCTGTTCCATCTGGTGCACGGTGGCGGTCAGGCGGAAGCGCCGCGGTTCCTTCACCAGCCGCGCGGCCTTCACCAGGTTCTCGCCGAGGAAGCTGCACAGCGCCTTGATGTTGTGGCCGGTGGCATGGACGCTGACGCCGAGGCGTTCGAGCGCGGCCAGCACGCCGAAATCGCGCTTGGCCTTGGGACGGTCGTCGGCCACTTCCTCGATGGTGCACACCAGCGCCTGGTGGTCCGGGCGGAACTGCAGTGCCTGTTCGCCGAGGTCGGCACGATGGGCCACGCGCAGCACCTGCAGCACGCCGGCCGAGTCCAGCTGTTCGATGCCGGTGGCATCGATGCCGGTCAACGTGTCGGGAATACCACGCAGCACCTCGGCCGCGTCCAGCGCGGTCTTCAGGGTCCAGTGCCCGGACAGGCGGATCAGCCCGGGATCGTGGGCGTCCTGTTCAAGCCGGGGGGCGTGGTTCGGGGTCATGGGGGCCATTCGGTTCGCAGCATAACCGTTTCGTCCTGCGCGCCGCGTCGAACCGGGATGAATTTCTCCTGCCGGGCCCCGCGTGGGTAATACTACGGCGCATGTCTGCAGACGCTCACACGATCCCCACGCCCCCGGCCACCTACGCACAGCGCGTGGCATTCGTTTCCGAGATCGCCGGGCGCCTGCACAGCTATGGCACCACCGCACAGCGCCTGGAAACGGCCGTGGTGGCCCTGGCGCGCCAGCTCGATCTCGATTGCGAGCCGTGGTCCAACCCCACCGGCATCATCCTCAGCTTCAGCGATCCGGCACAGGCCATCGGTTCCAGTGACATCACCCGGGTCATCCGCCTGGCACCGGGCGAGAACGACCTGCACAAACTGAGCGTGGCCGACCGCATCGCCGAGGAAGTGTCCAACGGCCGCATGAGCATCGCCCAGGGCCATACCGCGCTGCGCCAGCTGGACAAGGATCCCGGCCGGCGCGGCAAGCTGCGCACCATCCTGTCCTTCAGCCTGGGCGCGGCCGGCGTGGCCGGCATGTGGAAACTGCCGTGGCTGGATATCGCCACCGCCGGTGTCATCGGTCTGATGATCGGCCTGCTGGGCATGGTCACCGACCGCCGCCCGGCCACCCGCGAGGCCGCCGAAGCACTGGCCGCGCTGCTGGCGGGCATGGTCGCCACGCTGGTGGCTGCCTTCATCGGCGCGCTCAATCTCAATACCGTCATCATTGCTTCGCTGGTGGTGCTGCTGCCCGGCATGTCGCTGACCAATGCGGTCAATGAACTGGCCAGCCAGCACTGGGTATCGGGTACCGCGCGTTTCGCCGGTGCGCTGACCACCATCATGAAACTCAGCGTCGGCGCGATGATCGCGGTGACCCTGGCCGATGTGCTGGGCCTGGAGCCGGTGATCCGTGCCGCGCGGCCGCAGGGGCCGTGGGTGGAATGGGGCTCGCTGCTGACCGCGGCATTCGCCTTCGCCATGCTGTTCAAGGCCAACCGTCGTGATTATCCGTGGGTGATGGCGGCCTCGGTGGCCGGTTATGCCATTTCCAAATTCGGTGGCCACGCCTGGGGCGCACCGGCGGGTATTTTCCTGTCCGCGATGCTGCTGACCGCCGGCGGTAATCTGTTCGGCCGCCTGGTCGGGCGCCCGGGCGCGATCATCCGCCTGCCGGGCATCATCATGATGGTGCCGGGCAGCACCAGCCTGCGCGGCGTGCTGACCCTGGTGCAGCAGCAGGACGTGGGCGCCGGGCAGAGCGTGTTCCTCACCGTGCTCAACGTTGTGATGGCGCTGGTGGCCGGCCTGCTGTTCGGCAACCTGCTGATGCCGGCCCGCAAAACCCTGTGACGATGCAAAAAAAACGCCGGCTTTCGCCGGCGTCTTTCATTTCAACCTGATATTCGGCCTTACGCCTTCTTGATCAGGAAATCTTCCGGCTTCTTGCCGCCCTTGGCGGTCAGTTCGGCCATCCAGCGCGGCTGCTTGCCACGGCCGGTCCAGGTTTCCTTCGGGTTGGCCGGATTACGGTACTTCGGGGCAACCTTGCCCAGCTTGCGGCCGGCGGTCTTCGCCGGTGCCTTGGTAGCCTTCGTCGCCTTGCGGGCGCGCGGGGCAGCCGGGGCATCACCGAACAGTTCCTCGATGGTGTAACCCTCGGCCTTGGCCAGCTTGCTCAGCTGGGCGCGTACCTTGGTGATCGGGCGACGCTTGGCCACGATGGTCTGCTGCTTCTTGGCGGTACGGATCAGGGCGCCCAGCTCGCGTGCCGACAGGCCGCTCAGGTCGATGCTCATCTACGATTACTCCGGAAACTGAATTAGGGACAGGGACGAGCCGGTCCGTGGCGTCGCGGGACAGAATAATGATGAATTAATGCCAGCACAAACATCGGCAGTCGCGACATGGCGGCCAGATGGCCCCAATGCGTCTATTTTGACCGGATTATGTCCGGCCGCATTTTGCTGGCGCGCACAAAAAAGGCAAAAAAAGACCGGGGCAGGCCCCGGTCTCTCTGGTCAGCCCTGCAGTCGCTGCAGCAGGGTGGTCTTGTCCAGGCTTTCCGCCTCGCTGGCACGGCGCGAACGGTATTCGAACGTGCCGGCGGCCAGGCCGCGTTCGCTGACCACGACCCGGTGCGGGACGCCTATCAGTTCCATGTCGGCGAACATGGCGCCCGGGCGCAGGCCACGGTCGTCCAGCGCCGCATCCAGGCCCGCATCGCGCAGTTCCTGCAGCAGGCCGGCCGCCGCTTCGGCCACGCCGGCGTCGCCCTTCGGGTTGATCACGCACACTACCACCTGCCACGGCGCCATCGCCTCGGGCCAGATGATGCCGGCGTCATCGTGGTTCTGTTCGATCGCCGCAGCGACCACGCGGGAAATGCCGATGCCGTAGCAGCCCATCGCCATCACCGCGGCCTTGCCGTTCTCGTCCAGCACGGTGGCGTCGAGCGCGGCGGCGTACTTGCGGCCCAGCTGGAAGACGTGGCCGACCTCGATGCCGCGGGCGATCTTCAGCTCGCCGCCATCGACGGCGCGGTCACCGGCCTGCACGTTGCGGATGTCAGCCACTTCCGGCTCGGCCAGGTCGCGGCCCCAGTTGACGCCGGCCAGGTGGAAACCGGCCTCATTGGCGCCGACCACGAAGTCGGCCATGGCCGCCACTTCACGGTCGGCGATCACGCGGATGGCCTTGGCCGGGGCGACCGGGCCGAGGAAGCCCGGCACGCTGCCCAGGTACTCGGCGATCTCCGCCTCGCTGGCGAAGCGCTGGTCTTCCAGGCCGGCGACCTTGCCCAGCTTGATCTCGTTGACGTCATGGTCGCCGCGGACCAGGGCCAGCACGAAGCCGGCTTCGGTCATCAGCGCCACCGACTTCACGGTGCGGGTCAGGTCGAGGCCGAGCAGGGCAGCGACGTCCTCGCAGGTCTTCTGCGTGGGGGTTTCCACCTTGCGGATGGCTTCAGTGGCAGCCGCGCGCGGTGCCGGGTCAGCGGCCACGGCCGCTTCCATGTTGGCGGCATAATCCGAGCCGGTGGAGAACACCAGCGCGTCTTCGCCCGAATCGGCGATCACGTGGAATTCCTGCGAGGCATCACCACCGATGGCACCGGAATCGGCCTGGACCATGCGGAAATCGAGGCCGAGGCGAGTGAAGATGCGGCTGTAGGCCGCCTTCATGTTTTCGTATTCGCGCACCAGGCAGTCATCGTGCAGGTGGAACGAATACGCATCCTTCATCAGGAATTCGCGCGCGCGCATCACGCCGAAACGCGGGCGGATCTCGTCGCGGAACTTGGTCTGGATCTGGTAGAAGTTGACCGGCAGCTGTTTGTAGCTGGACAGCTCGCTGCGCGCGAAATCGCAGGCCGCTTCTTCAGCGGTGGGGCTGTAGCAGAAGGTCTGTTCCTTGCGGTCCTTGATCTTCAGCAGCTGCGGGCCGAACTTCTCCCAGCGGCCGGTCTGCTCCCACAGTTCCTTCGGCTGGATGGTCGGAATCTGGAATTCGACGGCGCCGGCGCGGTCCATTTCCTCGCGCACGATGCGCTCGACCTTGCGCAGCACGCGCAGGCCCAGCGGCGACCAGGTGTACAGGCCCGATGCCAGCTTGCGGATCATGCCCGCCCGCAGCATCAACCGGTGGCTGGTCAGCTCGGCATCGCTGGGGGTTTCCTTGGTGGTGTGCAGGTGGAACTGGGAGAGGCGCATCGGCGGCTTCGGATAACGGCAGAGACGCCTATTCTGCCAGCCCGGCCGGGGGTTTGTACCGGCAGGGCTTGCAGCCCTGCACCCGCAGAATCAACGTCAACGTCAAAAGCTGGCTATCCGTGGGTAGGCGGGGTGGGTCCGGTTGAGGGGGACGCCGTAAACCCCCCTCCGGGGTCCGGCCCAGCCGCTGGCGGCTGTGCGTTCGGGCGCTTGCGAAGCAGTGCTTCGCAAGCAAAGCGCCCTCACCCATGGGGGCTTGGTCGCGCCATCCATGGCGCTCACACCCCCTCAACCGGACCCACCCCGCCTTCGACAGGCCTCCGCGATCTGTCGGAGCACGGGGTCGGATCCCGTTGCTGCGCAACGGGCTCTGACCCCATCTGAATATCGATATCTGAGAGAAAAATCGTGTCGACCAAGGTCGACACCTACCAAAAGCTGCACATCGCCCTTACCAACGGCCGCGTGAAACTGTCGAAGGCGGGGCACTGTGGGTTTGCGGGGTGTGAGCCGCATGGATGCGGCGACCAAGCCCCCATGGACGGGTTTACGGCGTCCCCGCAAACCCACAGTGCCCCGGCATCCCACGGAATGCCGCTCTGGCTCTGGCCGTTGCCTTGGCTTGCAAGCAGGTGCAGGGCTGCAAGCCCTGCCGAAAAACCCCTTAACCCGCCGGCGGGCAGTACGCCTTGATCGCCGCTTCGGCCAACCCCTTCTGCGCGCTGCGCTGCTCCGGCGTCAACGCGGTATCGGCCTTGCCGTCCCCGTCGGTGTCCTGCATGACCTCCCCGTTGCCGTCCAGCAGGGCCACGTTGGCGCGGGCGGTGCTGCACTTCTCCGGCACCGGCTTGGCCTCGCTGGCCTCTGCCGCGGGCGCCTGGCCGCCGCGGGCCTGCTCCCGGGTTTCGTATTTGCCCCCGGCCGGCGGCGTCTCCGAATACTGGGTCACGCCCTTGGCATCCTTCCATTTGTAGACGGGCCCGGCCACCGCGTTGGCACTGGCCAACAGCAGCAGGCATCCCAGGCAGGACAAGGCACGCATGGCAAACTCCGCAGAATGGGCGTAGAACGCCGATTGCAGCATTGCCGCCGACGGCTGGCAAGTCGATTAAACTGGATTCCATGGACCCGATCACACCGCCGCCGCGCTCGCGCACGATTTACCTGCTGCCCAACCTGTTCACCACCGCCGGCCTGTTTTCCGGCTTCTACGCGATCATCGCGGCGGCCAATGGCGATTTCGTCAATGCCAGCATCGCCGTGTTCGTGGCAGCGGTGATGGATGGCCTGGACGGTCGCGTCGCGCGCCTGACCGGCACCAGCAGCGAGTTCGGCGTGCAGTACGACTCGTTGGCCGACCTGGTCAGCTTCGGCATGGCCCCGGCGCTGGTGATGTACCACTGGTCGCTGTCGGAGCTGAAGTACGACGGCGAACTGCTCGGCCGCCTCGGCTGGGCGGTCGCCTTCCTGTATGCCGCCTGCGCGGCGCTGCGCCTGGCCCGCTTCAATACCCAGGTGGCGGTGGTCGACAAGCGCTGGTTCGTCGGCCTGGCCAGCCCGGCCGCGGCCGGCCTGATGATGTCCTTCGTCTGGGCCTTCGCCGATGGCGGCCTGGGCTGGAATGGCAACGAGCTGCGCTTCGTCGCGCTGGCCGTCACCGTGGTCGCGGCCCTGCTGATGGTCAGCCGCATCCGCTTCTGGAGCTTCAAGGGCGGTGCCGCCAAGGGCACCCGTTCCGACCGTGTGCCGTTCCTGGTGCTGGCGCTGGTGCCGATCGCCATCGCCATCGCGGTCATCGACCTGCCGCGCGTGCTGTTCGTGGTGGGCATCCTCTACGCGCTGTCCGGCCCGGTGATGTGGGCCCTGCAGCGCCTGCGCAAGAAGCCAGAGGCGGCGTGAGCGAGGACCTGCCCGTGTTGTGGTCCCCGGCCCAGCAGGCCTGGCTGCAGGCCATGGGCTACACCGTCTTCCACGATGGCCAGCTGGCCGCCGAGCTGGACGCGGCCCTGCAGCTGAGCGTGGCCGAGGCCGAAGCCGCGGCCGCACCGGTGCGCAGTGAAGCGCCACGGCAGCCGCAACGCCAGGCCGATGCGCCGACCGAACGCGCACCGGCCCCGTACGAACGCCCGGCACCGCCCGTTCGCACCACCCCGGTGGCGGCGCCGGATACGGCGCCGGCCGCATCGCGGCCGCTGCCCGGCGGCAACGCCCGGCAGCCGTCGGTACGCCTGCCTGACCGCCTGCAGATCGCGCTGCTGCGCGCATCGGGCTGCAACCCGAATGACCCGGCCACGCAGGCCCTGATGGACAGCTGGCCGCTGGAACAGCTGCGCCGCGATCCGAAGGCAAAGCGCGCGCTGTGGCCGCAGCTGCGCGCGCTGCGCAAGCGGGGCGCGCCGTGAGTGCGGTCGCCCGGCCGGGCCCGGTGTCGATGCGCGCCCTGCGCGAAAGCGACCTCAATGCGGTGATGGCCATCGAAGTGCGTGGCTATCCGTACCCCTGGACCCGCGGCATCTTCCTGGACTGCCTGCGCGCCGGCTACCCCGGCCTGGCCATGGAACGCGACGGCCTGCTGATCGGCTACGGCGTGCTGAGCCTGGCCGCCGATGAAGCCCACGTGCTCAACATCTGCATCGATCCGCTGGAGCAGTCGCATGGCCTCGGCCGGCAGCTGATGCGCGCACTGGTGCGCCTGGCCGGTGACCGTGGCGCGCAGCGCGTTTTCCTGGAAGTGCGGCCGTCCAATACCCCGGCGCTGGCGCTGTACCACAGCGAAGGGTTCAACGAGATCGGCCGCCGCCCGCGCTATTACCCGGCCGCCAACGGTCGTGAGGATGCGCTGGTGATGGCGATCGAGCTGGTCAACGACGACCTGCAGACGATGCCGCCGCTGTAACGGAGAGGGATTGCCGGCCAGCGGCCGGCACTACCGATGGGTGGTTTACGCCATCCGCAGCGCCAGCACGCCAGCCACGATCAAGCCCGCCGCCAGCCAGCGCACCCGTGGCACGCGCTCGCGCAGCACGAACACCGAGATCAGCAGCGCGAACAGGATCGACGATTCGCGTAGTGCCGACACCATCGCCACCGGCACCTGGGTCATCGCCCACAGCGCCATCGCATAGGACGCGGTGGTGCCGACACCACCGGCCAGGCCCAGCGGCCAATGCTGGCGCGCGTAGGCCAGCACTGCGCCACGTCGGGTGTACAGCGCCCATGCCGGCAGCGGCAGGCCTGACAGCAGGAACAGCCACAGCGTGTAGGCCAGCGCGCTGCCGGACTGGCGTGCGCCCTGTGCATCGACCAGCGTGTAGGTGGCGATCATCAACGCCGTCAGCAGTGGCAGGCCGAGCTGGCCGCGACGTGCGCCCAGCGCCATGCACAGGATGCCGGTGCTGACCAGGACCACGCCCAGCCACGCCGCTGGCGGCAACGACTGGCCGAACAGGCTGCCGGCCAATGCGACCAGGATCGGCGCGCAACCGCGCATCAGCGGGTAGGCCAGGCTCATGTCCACCTGCTGGTAGCAGCGTGCGACCAGGCCGTAATAGGTCACCTGCAGCAGCACCGACGCCGCCAGCCACGGCCAGCTGTCCGCCGCGGGCATGGGCAGCAAGGGCAGGGCGGCAGCTGAGAGCAGCGCGGCGCTGCCGGTCACCAGCACCGTGCCGAGAAATTTGTCCGGCCCGCGTTTGACGATCGCGTTCCAGCTGGCATGCAGGGCAGCAGCGGCCAGGACCAGCAGGAAGAGGGAAAGCGGCATCACCCGATGATGCCATGTGGCAGAAATGGAAACGCCGGGCAATGCCCGGCGTTTCCATTTCCGCGTTGGTAGATGCCAACCTTGGTTGGCACCCGGACCGCAGGCGTTACAGCTTCGCGCGCTGTTCCTGCAGGCCGGCCAGCTGGATGTTCCAGTCGACCAGGCGCACGCGCTCCTGCTCGACCACGGCCGGCGGCACCTTGTCGGTGAACTTGGCCAGCTTGGCCTCGCTCTTTTCCTTCTCGCTTTCCACGCGCTTGATCTCCTTGTCCAGGCGCGCACGCTCGGCGTCGAGATCCACCAGGCCTTCCAGCGGCACCAGCAGCTTCAGCTCGCCCACGATCGCGGCGGCGGCCGGCGGCGCGCTTTCGCCTTCGCCCAGCCACTGGATGCTGTCCAGCTTCAGCAGGAACGACAGCGAGGCGCTGAAGCGTTCGATGCGCACGCGGTCCAGCTCGAGGCCGGCCTGCAGGCGCAGCGGCACCAGCTTGGACGGGGCCACGTTCAGTTCACTGCGCACGCGGCGCACGGCACTGATCACGGCCTTCAGCCATTCCACGTCGGCCTCGGCCTGGGCGAAATCACCGGCGAATTCGTCGGCGGTCGGGTACGGGCGCAGCGACAGCGTGGTTTCGGCCAGGCCCAGGCGGGGGGCCAGCTGCTGCCACAGCTGTTCGGTGATGAACGGGGTGAGCGGGTGCAGCAGGCGCAGCAGCGCTTCCAGCACGTACAGCAGGGTGTGGCGGGTGCTGTCGGCGTCGGCGGCGTCGCCACCGTTCAGTGCCGGCTTGCTCAGTTCCAGGAACCAGTCGCAGAACTCGTTCCAGGCGAACTCATACAGGCACTGCGCCAGCAGGTCGAAGCGGTAGTTGGCGTAGTGACCCTGCGCCTCGGCGGAGACCGCGGCCAGGCGCGCCAGGATCCAGCGCTCGGCATCGGTGCGCGGCTGCGGCACGCCGTTGAACGCGGCACCCTCGGTGTTCATCAGGGTGAAGCGGCTGGCGTTCCACAGCTTGTTGCAGAAGTTCTTGTAACCCTCGGCGCGGTTCATGTCGAACTTGATGTCGCGGCCGTGGGTGGCCAGCGCGGCGATGGTGAAGCGCAGCGCATCGGCACCGTGGGCGGCGATGCCGTCCGGGAAGTCCTTGCGGGTGCGGCGCTCGATCTTCTCCGCGGCCTTGGGCTGCATCAGGCCGCTGGTGCGCTTGGCAACCAGGTCGTCGATGCTGATGCCGTCGATGATGTCCAGCGGGTCGAGCACGTTGCCCTTGGACTTGGACATCTTCTGGCCTTCGCTGTCGCGGATCAGGCCGGTGAAGTAGACGTCCTTGAACGGGATCTTCCCGGTCAGGTTGTCGGTGGCCATGATCATGCGCGCCACCCAGAAGAAGATGATGTCGAAGCCGGTGACCAGCACCGACGACGGCAGGTAACGGTCGAAGCCACGCTCGGCCATGGCCTGCGCGTTCGGCCAGCCCAGGGTGGAGAACGGCCAGATCTGCGAGGAGAACCAGGTCTCCAGCACGTCGCTTTCCTGGCTCAGCACCACGTCGCTGCCCAGATTATTCTTCGCGCGCACTTCGTCTTCGCTGCGGCCCACGTAGCAGCTGCCGGTGGCGGCATCGAACCAGGCCGGAATGCGGTGGCCCCACCACAGCTGGCGGCTGATGCACCAGTCCTGGATGTTGTTCATCCAGTGGCGGTAGGTGTTGATCCAGTTCGGCGGCACGAAGGCGATGCTGCCGTTCTCGACCAGCTCCAGGCCACGACGCGCCAGCTCGTCCATCTTCACGAACCACTGGTCGGTCAGGTAGGGCTCGATCACCTGGCCGGTGCGGTCGCCGCGCGGCACCTGCAGCTTGTGCGCCTTGGTCTCGACCAGGATGCCCAGGTCTTCCAGTTCGCCCAGCACGGCCTTGCGCGCTTCGTAGCGGTCCATGCCCTGGAAGCGTTCGGGCGCGTTTTCATTCAGCGCCGCCACCGGGGTGAACAGGTTGATCATCGGCAGGCTGTGGCGCACGCCCACCTGGTAATCGTTGAAATCGTGCGCCGGGGTGACCTTGACCACGCCGGTACCGAACGCGCGGTCGACATAGTCGTCGGCGATCACCGGCACGCGGCGGCCGGTCAGCGGCAGCACCACGCTCCGGCCGATCAGGTGCGCATAGCGCTCGTCTTCCGGGTGCACCATCACCGCGGTATCGCCCAGCAGGGTTTCCGGGCGGGTGGTGGCCACGACCAGGTAATCGCGGGTTTCGCGCAGGGTTTCCACGCCGTCGGCATCGCGCTCGACGTGCTCGTAGCTCAGGCCTTCGTCCAGCGTGTAGGCGATCGACCACAGGAAACCGTCTTCCTCGGCGCTCTCCACTTCCAGGTCCGAGATCGCCGTCTTCAGCACCGGATCCCAGTTGACCAAGCGCTGGCCGCGGTAGATCAGGCCCTGTTCGTGCCAGCGCACGAAGGCCTCGATCACCGCTTCGGACGGCTGCGGGTCCATGGTGAAGGTGCTGCGCGACCAGTCGGCCGAGGTGCCCAGGCGGCGCATCTGCCGCTCGATGATGTCACCGGACTGCTGCTTCCACTCCCACACCTTGCCGATGAAGCCTTCACGGCCCAGCGAATCGCGGGTCTCGCCCTTGCCTTCCAGCGCCAGGTTGCGGCTGACCACCATTTCGGTAGCGATGCCGGCATGGTCGGTACCGACCTGCCACAGCGTGTCGTAGCCGCGCATGCGGTGGTAGCGCACCAGCGCATCCATCAGGGTCTGCTGGAAGGCATGGCCCATGTGCAGGGTGCCGGTCACGTTCGGCGGCGGCAGCAGGATGGTGTAGGGCTCGCCCTTGCCGGACGGCTTGAAGTGGCCGGCGTCCTCCCAGGTCTTGTAGAGGTCGGTCTCGAAGGACTTCGGGTCGTAGCTGGAGGCGAGTTGGGTCATGCGGGGGAACCAGAAGGTAATCGTTGAAGGATCAGGGCAGCGGGACGGCCCATCAAGGGGGCCACGCCGCGCTCACATGTCGTGCTTGTTCAGGTCGTAGCCGGCGGTCTTGTACTGGCGCCAGCGCTCGCGCAGCGGTTCGCGCGCTTCCGGGTCGGCCGGCACCACTTCCAGCACGCGCTCGCACTGGCCCAGCCAGGGTTCGTCGCGCAGGTTGATGACCAGCGGGCGCATCGGCGCCTCGTCACCGGGGATGGAAATCAGCACCACGGCCTCTTCCTCGTCCACGTCCTCGCCGACGATCTGGTGCGGGATGTAGGCATCCTCGTCGAACGACCAGAGCAGTTCGTCCAGCTCTTCGGCCTGGGCCTGGTCGCGGGCCAGCACCAGGGCGGGCAGCCCGGCATCGTTGGCCTTGCGCGCCAGTTCGCAGACCAGGCGCAGCGGCTCGGTCAGGAAACGGGGCTTGGCGATCAGGTAGAAATCAGCGCGGGGCATGGCAGGGTCCGGGTCGGGCAGGGGCCCGGCGTGCCGGGCAGGGGCAGGCCGGAGGATGCCCCGGCCGGCGGGCGCCGGCCAGGGGCAGGTACGGCATCAGGCGCGGGCGACCTGGTCCAGCAGCCACTGGCTCAGCAGGCCGACCGGGCGGCCGGTGGCCATGCCACGCTTGCCTTCGTCGCTGGCCACGCCGGCGATGTCCAGGTGAGCCCAGCGCTGGCCTTCGGCGAAGCGCGACAGGAAGCAGCCGGCGGTGATGGCGCCGGCCCAGCGGCCGCCGATGTTGTAGACGTCGGCGAAGCTGGAATCCAGCATCGGCTGGTACTCATCCCACAGCGGCAGGCGCCAGGCGCGGTCGAACACGTGCTCGCCGGCGGCCAGCAGCTCGTTGGCCAGGTCGTCGTGCTTGCTCATCAGGCCGGCGGTCTGGTGGCCCAGGGCAACCAGGCAGGCGCCGGTCAGGGTGGCCACGTCAACCAGGGCGGCCGGCTCGAAGCGCTGCGCGTAGGTCAGCGCGTCGCACAGGATCAGGCGGCCTTCGGCGTCGGTGTTGCCGACTTCGATGGTCTTGCCCGACATCGAGGTGATCACGTCGGACGGGCGGTAGGCATTGCCGTCGATGGCGTTTTCCACCGCCGGCACGACCACCACCAGGTTCAGCGGCAGCTTGGCCTTCACGGCAGCGACGAAGGTGCCGATGACGTTGGCGCCACCGCACATGTCGTACTTCATCTCCTCGATGCCGCCCTGGGTCTTCAGGTTGACGCCACCGGTATCGAAGGTGATGCCCTTGCCGACCAGCACGTACGGCTTGGCGTCGCCGCCACCGGTCCACTTCAGCACGACCAGGCGCGGGCGGTTGGCCGAACCACGGGCCACGGCCAGCAGCGAGCCCATGCCCAGCGCTTCCATCTGGTGCTCGTCGAGGATCTCGGCTTCGGCGCCGTCGTGCTCGCCGGCGAACTTCACGCCCACTTCAGCCAGGTAGGCCGGGGTGCAGTAGTTCGGCGGCAGGTTGCCCAGCTCGCGGGCGAACTCGACACCGGCAGCGATGGCCTGGCCCTGGGCCAGGGCCTGGGCGTCGTCGCCGGCGATGGCCAGCTGGGCCAGGCCGGCGTCATCGGCCTTCTTCTTGCCCAGGGTGACGGTGTAGCGGTAGGCGGCGTGGTCGGCGGCGATCACCGCCTGGCGGATCGCCCAGGCCGCGTCGCGGTCCTTCACGGCCACTTCGGACAGGGTGAACAGCGCGCTGCGGGCGGCGCCGGCCTTGAGCGCGCGCACGGCGTCGCCGACGGCCTTCAGGTACTGCGGCACGCCGAAACGGGCGGCTTCGCCGAGGCCGACCACCAGCACGCGCGGGGCGCTGACGCCCGGCAGGTCATGCAGCAGGGTGGTGGCGCCGGTCTTGCCGGACAGGTCGCCGCGCTGGGCCAGGGCGGCCAGGCGGCCACCGCTGGCGGCGTCCAGGGCCTGGGCGGCCGGGGTCAGTGAGTGGTCGGCATAGGCGCCGACGACCAGGCAGTCGACGCCGGCGGCGGCCGGCGCGAGGTGGTTCAGGGTGAATTCGAGGGCCATTGAGCAGATTCCATTGGCGAGTCCGTACAATCGCAGGCCGTTTACGCCCAGACAGTAGACTGGGCGGCACCGCGAACGAACCCCAGAGTTTAAACCACCGCCCCATGCTGAAGCTCGACCGATACCTGCTGGGCGATTTCGTCCAGAGTTTCCTGGCTACCCTGATCGTCCTGCTGGTGGTCAGCGTGGGCGGCGTGCTGGTGGACATCCTCGGCAACATCGCCGACGGACGGCTGCCGGCCAAGCTGCTGTTCTCGCAGCTGGGCCTGCAGTTCATCGCCTACATGCCGCTGATCCTGCCACTGGCACTGATGCTGGGCCTGCTGCTGTCCATCGCCCGCCTGTACCGCGATTCGGAAATGGCGGTCATCACCGCCATTGGCGTGGGGCCCAAGCGTCTGCTGCGGCCGCTGCTGATGCTGGTGGTGCCGGTGGTGCTGCTGGTCGGCGCCTGCTCGCTGTGGCTGGGCCCCTGGGCCGGCCGCACCGCCGAGCAGATGATCCAGGACGCCAACCGCAGCGTGCTGATGGCCGGGCTGGAGCCGGGCCGCTTCACCCCGCTGCCCAATGGCGGGGTGGTCTACCTGTCCTCGATTTCGCCCGATGGCACGAAGCTGGGCCGCGTGTTCCTGCAGCGGCAGAAGGATGACCGCCTGGAGGTGGTGTCCGCCGCCGGCGGCCGCATGTTCTTCGAGGGCAAGCAGCAGCGCTTCCTGGAGCTGGATGACGGCCACCAGGTGGAGGGCCCGCTGGCCGGCGCGCTGGATTACCGCCTGGCGACCTTCGCCCGCAATGATGTGGCTCTGCCCGACGGCGCCCAGGCCAAGGAGGAGGATGACCCCGAGCTGATGCCGACCCTGCAGCTGCTGGGTGACGACCGCGCCGAGGCCAAGGCCCAGCTGCACCGCCGCGTCGCCCCGCCGCTGATCGCCCTGGCCTTCGCCCTGCTGACCGTGCCGCTGGGCCGCAGCTCGCCGCGCCAGCAGCGCTATGGCCGGATGATGCTGGCCCTGCTGGCCTACATGGTCGGCACCAACCTGATGTTCATCGGCAGTGGCTGGATCGCCAACGGCAGGATTCCGCCTGCCGTCGGCCTGTGGTGGCTGACCCTGCCGCTGCTCGGCTTCGCGCTGTGGATGTATTTCCGCGATGGCCGCCTGGCGCGCCCGAAGGGAGCCCGCGCATGAAGCTGCGACCGATGCGTTTCGATTTCTACCTGGGCCGTGCGGTGTTCACCACCGTGCTGCTCACCTGGGCGGTGTTGACCGGCCTGGACGTGGTGATGGCCTTCTCCGGTGAGTTCAAGGACATCGGCAAGAACGGCTATTCACTGGGCCATGCCGCGGCCTGGGTGCTGTACACCGTGCCGCGCCGGGCCTACACCTTCTTCCCGACCGCCGCGGTGATCGGCGCGCTGATGGGCCTGGGCCAGCTGGCCGCCACCTCCGAGCTGACCGCGCTGCGCGCGCTGGGCCTGTCGCGCAAGCGCCTCAGTGTGTCGGTGGCGATCGCGCTGTCGCTGCTCACCGGCGTGATGGTGATCAGTGCCGAGACCCTTGGGCCGTGGGGCCAGAACCGCGCCGATGCGCTGAAGATGAGCGCCAAGTGGGGCACCGATGTGACCACGGCCCGTTATTCGGGCCTGTGGGCACGCGAGGGTGACACCTTCCTCAACGCTGCCAGCGGCGAAGAGCAGCTGGTCGGTGACAAGGGCACGCGGCTGATCCTGCGTGACGTGCGCCTGTACCGCATCGCCGAGGACGGCAACATCGCCTCGCTGACCCACGCCGCCACTGCCGAGCATGACAGAGACGGCTGGGTGCTGACGGGGGTCAAGCGTGACACCTTCGCCGAGCGTGGCGCGACCCGCGAGGAAGCCGCACGCGAGCCCTGGGATTCCAAGCTGGATGCCGGCGCGCTGGCGACCGGCATCGCCAAGCCGCGCAACCTGAAGTTGAGCGAGTTGAGCACCAGCATCGAATACCGCGAGCGCAACGGCCTGGATGCCCGCGATTTCGAGGATATCTACTGGAGCCGCTGGTTCTACCCGCTGAATGTGCTGGCGCTGTGCCTGGCCGCCGTGCCGTTCGCGTTCGGTTCGCTGCGCAGCGGCGGCATGGGCAAGCGCCTGTTCCTGGGCATCCTGTTCGCGCTGGGCTTCTGGCTGCTGCAGCTGTTCTTCGGGCGTATGGCCGGTGCGCTGAAATTCGATTACCGCATTGCGTACGCGTTGCCGCCCATCGTCATGCTGGCGGTGTCCGGCTGGCTGTTCCGGCGCAGGTAGCAGCGCCGGTCTTCACCGCGCGGGCGCATGCGGCGCCCGCACGCTCCACCCCAAGGATGAACACTTTCAAGGATGAACATGCTCTTCAAACGCCTGCTTCCTGCTGTTGCCGCCCTGTTCCTGCTGGCCGGCTGCAGCCGCTCGGTCGACTTCGAGATCGACAACCCCACCGATGAGCCGGTGACCCTGTCGATCGACGCGCAGCCGCATCTGATTCCGCCGCACACCGCGGTGCCCATCAGCCTGGAGCCGGGCCAGTACCGCCTGCAGAGCAGCAAGATCGGCAGCGTGCGCATGGTGGTCTACGCCGGCGGCATCGGTGGCCTGATCAACCCGACGCTGAGCGAGTACGTGATCGTGACCGAGCAGTACGTCACCAGCAAAACCAATTCCGGTGGCCTGGTGTCCAAGGTCGAGTTGAATGACGTGGTGATCGACGGCCCGTACGTGAAGGTGACCGGCTTCTTCATTCCGCGCCGCTGGGATGTCGGCCTGCTGGGCGAACTGCCGACCACGGTGGTGTCCAACAGCCCGGATACCTCGTCGGATTACCGCACCAAGCTCTTCAACGTGCCCGGCTTCTTCGAGTATCTGGAAGCGGAGGACGAACTGAAGGAAGCGTTTGGCCCGGATGGCTACCGGACGCCGGACGCGACGGTCGAGTACACCGCGGCCACCCTGCCGGAACTGCCGGCCGCCTTCGAGGACAAGGGCAAGCCGATGCGCGAACTGTATGCGCAGTACCTGGCGGCCAGCGATGCCGGTGAGCAGAAGCGCCTGAAGAAGGCCAGCCTGAAGCTGTGGCAGGACTTCGGCGCGACCCGCGCGGCCTTGAACGGAAAGATCCCGGTCGCCGACGACGTCAAGGCGACGGCGTTCTCGTCGCAGTTCTTCGAGCTTTGGACACAGCCGGCGGTGATCCTGCCGGAAGGCTGACCCGTAGCGTCGAGCTTGCTCGACGGCCGTGCACCGCAGTCGAGCAAGCTCGACTCTACGTGGGTAGCGCCGGGCCATGCCCGGCGGATTTTCTCAGCGCTTCGGCATCCGCACCACGTGGGTGCCGCTGGCGCGGTCGTGCCAGGTCAGGCGCTGCCGGTCCAGCCACGCCCACCAGAACCCCAGCCCACCCAGCAGCAGCGACAGCGTGGCCACCGCGAAGCGCAGCCACAGCTGGCGGCGCCGCAGCGGCGTGCCATCACGCGATTCCAGCTTCAGCCGCCACGGCCGCATGCCCAGGGTCTGCCCGCCGCGGCGCCAGCTGGCCGTGGCGTACCACCCGGTCACCGCCCAGCACACCGCCCACAGCAGCCACTGCCAGGCGCTGAAAGGCGCGATGTTCTCGCGCTGCGCATGGCCGCTGAAGGTATAGGCCAGGGTGAACAGCGTGCCGGCCAGCATCCACAGCGCCAATACCGGCAATGCGTCATAGACCATCGCCAGCACGCGCCACGGCAGCAGCGCACGCGGGCGGGGCGTTTCGGTGGCGGCCGCAGTGGCCGCGTCGGGGGCAGGGCGGGACATGCGCCGAGCATACGCAAAGCTGGCCGCGCCCGCAGTGGCCCTCGTATCCTGCACGCATGGCCGTCATTTCCACCCCTGCCGAACGCCGCCAGCTGGTTACCCAGCTGCCGGAACTGCGCGCCGACGACAGCGTGCGCATCCAGCGCTTCCTCGATGCGATCTGGGCCGAGAACGGCCTGGCCCGCGCCACCCTGGACAGCTACCGGCGCGACCTGGAAGGGCTCGCGCGCTGGATGGATGGCCGCGAGGGCGGCCTGGCCGGCATCGAACGCCCGGGCCTGCTCGATTACCTGGCCTGGCGCACCCGCCATGGCTGGTCGCCGCGCAGCAACGCGCGCCTGCTGTCGGCGCTGCGCGCGTTCTTCGCCGATGGGGTGCGCCGCGGCGAGCGCAGCGAAGACCCCAGCGCGCTGCTGGACCCGCCCAAGCTGCCCCGGCTGCTGCCCAAGGCGCTGGCCGAAAGCCAGATCGACGCTCTGCTGGCCGCGCCGGACATCGAGAGTCCGCTGGGCCTGCGCGACCGCGCCATGCTGGAACTGATGTATGCCGCCGGCCTGCGCGTGAGCGAGCTGGTGCTGCTGCCGGCCACCGCGGTCAACCTGCGCCAGGGCGTGCTGCGGGTGACCGGCAAGGGCAGCAAGGAGCGCCTGGTGCCGCTGGGCGAGGAATCGCAGCATTGGCTGGAACGCTACCTGCAGCAGTCGCGGCCGCAGCTGGTGGGCAAGGGCAAGGTGCACGCGCTGGCCGATGGGCAGACGCCGTTGTTCATCGAGCCGAGCCTGCATGCGCTGACCCGGCAGGCGTTCTGGCACCTGGTCAAGCGTCATGCGCAGGTGGCCGGCATCGATCCGGCGCGGATCAGCCCGCACGGCCTGCGCCACAGCTTCGCCACCCACCTGTTGAACCGGGGCGCGGACCTGCGCGCGCTGCAGATGCTGCTGGGCCACAGTTCACTGTCCACCACCCAGATCTACACCCTGGTGGCGCGCGAACACCTGCAGAAGCTGCACGCGCGGCATCACCCGCGCGGCTGAACGGAGCGCGCGGCGCGTCACCCGGGGCGTGCGCGCGGTCGCGGCCCGTCACACGGGCCTGTGTCAGAATCCGGGGTCTGATTCCCAGCGGATTGCCCATGTTCCGATTTGCCATCGCTGCACTGTTCAGCGCGGTCAGCCTGACCGCCTGTGCCCAACCGGCTCCGCCCGCCGCCAAGGCCCCGGCTGCCGCGGCCGCCAAGGCCAGCCCGGGCGCCAACGGCGCCTCCGAACAGACGGTGCGCGCCGCACTCGCCACGCTCATCCCCGGTTCCAAGGTGGATTACATCGGCTCGGCGCCGTTCCCCGGCTTCCGCGAAGTGCTGGTGTCCGGCCAGCTGCTGTACGTGTCCGACGACGGTCGCTACCTGTTCCAGTCGCAGCCCTACGACATCCAGGCAAAGGGCCCGGCCAACAGCGAGGGCCTGCTCGGCTACCGCCGCGACCTGCTGGCCAAGGCCAACCACGGTGACCGCATCGTGTTCGCCGCGCCCAATGCGAAGTACACCATCAGCGTGTTCACCGATATCGAGTGCGGTTACTGCCGCAAGCTGCACCAGGACATCGCCGAACTCAACCGCAACGGCATTTCCGTTGAATACCTCGCGTTCCCGCGCATGGGCCTGGGCAGCAAGGATTACGTCGACATGATCTCGGTCTGGTGCGCCGCCGATCGTCGCCAGGCACTTACCAACGCCAAACGTGGCGGCAGCGTGCCGGCGAAGAACTGCACCAACCCGGTGGCCATGCAGTACGCGCTGGGCCAGCAGCTGGGCGTCAATGGCACGCCGGCGATCTTCGCGGCCGATGGCACCCAGCTGGGCGGCTATCTGCCGCCGGCGCAGCTGCGTGCGGCGCTGGAAAAGCTGTCCGCCAAGCGCTGACCGCAACATCGCCGGGCATGGCCCGGCGCTACCGTGGGATGGCCGGGTAGCGCCGGGCCATGCCCGGCGGATGTTGAATCCATGGGGAAAGCCGGGGACGCGATGCGTCCCCGGCTTTTTCCTTATTTCAGGCCATCACTGACCGCCTTGGTCAGCGTGCCCTGCGCATCGTCACCACTGAACTCCCAGACAAACGCACCACCCAGGCCCTGCGTTTTCACGTAGCCCATCTTGCGGGTGATGTTGGCCGGGGTGTCGAAGCTCCACAGCGTGCTGCCGTTGTAGATCCAGGTGGCACCGGCGGTATTGTCGGTATAGCCCTGCCAGGCCAGATTCTTCAGCACCTTCCAGTCTTCGATGCCGGCCTCGTAGGTACCCGGTGCGGCGCCGCCGGCGGTCTGGTACATGCCGTTGTTGCCGCTGGCCACCCCGGTCCAGCCACGGCCGTAGTAGCCAATGCCCAGGTTGAGCTTGGCTGCGGGCACGCCGCGGCTGATGAAGGCCTCGATGGCGTCGTTGCTGTTGTACAGCTTCTGGTCGCCTGTGGACGGATCATCCGGCGAATCGAACAACGCCGACTGGTGATTGGTCTTCGCATCCCACGCGCCGTGGAAGTCGTAGGTCATCACGTTGATGTAATCCAGGTACGGGTGGTACGCCGCCGGGTCGGTGACGCGGACCTTGTCGATGCCCGCACCCACGGCCACCGTCAGCAGCAGGCCCGGTCGCACCGCATCGAGCTGGCGGCGGAACTCGGCCATCAGCGCGGTGAAGTTGGCGTTGTCCTCCGGCTTGCCGCACTCGATGCCGCAGGCCACCGGGTATTCCCAGTCGATGTCGATGCCGTCGAACACACCCAGCGCCGCGCCGGTACCACCGGCACCGTCGGTCACCGGCAGGTTGCCCTTGATGTAGGCATCGATGCAGGAGGCCACGAAGGCCTGGCGGTTTTCCGGGCGTGCCGCGCTGGAGAAGCCGCGTGACCAGGTCCAGCCGCCCAGCGAGATCAGCACCTTCAGGTTCGGGTACTTGGCCTTGAGCTGCTTGAGCTGGTTCCAGTTGCCGCGCAGCGGCTGGTCCCAGGTGTCGGCGCCGCCGCTGACGCTCTCACCCGCGCCGAAGGCCTTGCTGTAATCGGCGAACGCATCGCCGCCGGCGCCGGTGTTGGGGTCCGAGGCCTGGGTGATGCCCACTTCGCAGCGGTTGTTGCGCACGTTGCCGAAGGCGTAGTTGATGTGGGTCAGGCGCGCGGCCGAGCCGCTGCTGTCGATGTTCTTCACCCGGTAGTTGCGGCCGTAGATGCCCCACTGGGTGAAGTAGCCGATGACCCGCTTGCCGGTGCCGCCACTGTCACCGGCCAGCGTGGTAGCGCTGATCTCGGTGCCCTGCGCCGAGGCGTTGCCGGCGTTGTCGCGGGCGCGTACGCGGTAGCGGTAGGTGGTCGAGGCGGTCAGGCCACCATCGACGTAGCTGGCGCTGGACGGCGAGCCGACCAGGCTGCCGTTGCGGTACACGTCGTAGCCGGCCAGGCCGCTGCCGCCGGTGTTGTCGGTGGACGGGCTCCAGCTCAGCGCGATGCTGCTGGCGGTGCGGGTGCCCACGGCCAGCCCGCCGGGCACGCTGGGCGCGATGGTATCGCCGCTGGCCGCGTTGACGGTGATGGTGATGGTAGGCGTGCTGGTGGTGGCGTTGTGGTTGTCGGTGGCCACCGCGCGCAGGGTGTGGCTGCCGGCGCTGGCGTTGGCCCAGCTGGCGCTGTAGGGCGCGCTGGTGTCGACCCCGATCGAGCTGCCATCGCGGAAGAACTCGACCTTGCTGACGCTGCCGTCCGGGTCGCTGGCCGTGGCGCTGACGGTGACCGTGCTGCCGGCGCTGAAGGTGGCGCCATTGGCCGGCGAGGTCAGGCTGACCACCGGCGGCTGGTTGGCGCCGCTGCCATCACAGGCGCCGAGGTTGGTGTAGTAGGGCGCCCCGGCCGGGTGGTCCGGCGGTGCGTTCCAGATGTCCTGGTTCGCCCGGTACAGGACCCCTCCCTTCTGCAGGGTGTCGCCGGCCCGGTAGATTTTGGCCTGGTCCCACTGCGCCACACCGGCACAGCTGGCGGCCTGGGCCAGGCCCGGCAGGGCGGCCGCCCCGGCGGCCAGGGCCAGCAGCCAGGCCAGGCGGCGCGGGCGGGGTGAGCGGGAGGAACGTTCGGCACTGCGTACATCGGCACTCTGCACAAGCTTGTCGTACATGGTGTGTCTCCGACTTCCGGTGGCGCGCGGGCCGGATGGCGCCGCGCGTGACGCAGGTCCGGACGTCGCCCGGGAGGGGGGCGACGGTGGGGGCGGACGGGGTACCTGGGTTACCGGGGAGAGAGTCCGGGGCCAGGTGGGGACAACGTTGTCATCAATTGCCCGGTCAATCCGTGAGCGAGTGCATGGTTCCGGCATTTCGGCGAAGAGCGGCGCTGGCGCGCGGTTGGCTGCCATCGGCGGGGCCCCCTCGTGGCTGGGGATTTCCGCGAAGAGCGGATTTCTGGGGGAGGCCGGGCGGGTGGGCTGCGCAGGGGACGCTGCAAGTACGTCCATGTAAGCTCGTAGGCGCCATCCATGGCGCCTGCGCCCCTGCGCAACCCACCCGCCCGGCCACGGACAGGTTCCTGCGCGCGCCAGCCACGAAAGACAAAAGAAAATTCAAAAGCAAAAGCCGGTCGCTGCGCTCTGGATGCCTGATTTCCTGCTTTTGCTTTGTTTCCCTGCTGCCGGCCAGCGGCCGGCACTACCGGGCGGCATCCACGCATGGCGTGGATCTACTGGCCACCGGGAAACTGTCGGAGGCGGGGTGGGTCCGGTTGCGGGGGTGTGAGCGGCATGGATGCCGCGACCAAGCCCCCATGGTGAAGTGACCCCCTGGAGTTGGACACCTGATCCAACCCAGAGGGTTATATGAATAGATATGAGGTTCGTTTCAAATTGCAGGTGGCCAAAGAGGCCTGCAAGACCTCCATACATCCGGTACTACAACGAAGACCGTATCCGATTGAAACTAAAGGGCCTGAGCCCGGTAAAGTACCGGCAGCAGGCCGCGTTGGCCGCCTGATCCCCCAACTGTCCAACTTTTGGGGGTCACTTCATGGATGGGTTTACGGCGTCCCCCGCAACCGGACCCACCCCGCCATCCCCCAGAAAACCCGCTGTTGCCGTTGCTCCGGCTCTTGCTCCGGCCGTTGCCGTGGCCTGGGCGCCTCTGCGGGTGCCGGGCGCCGCCCGGCCAAAGCCCTCCCCCCGGTTCCGGTACAATGTCGGGCCCGTTTCCCAACTACGGTTCCCCGGACATGATGGTCCTCGAGGGCGCGCCCGCCCTGTCGCTGTTCCGCCGCGAACGCCTTGAATCCCGCCTGCAGTCCATCGCTCCCTCCCTGCGCATCAGCGGTGCCTGGCACGTCTACTTCGTGCAGCCAGAAGGCACGGCCGCCCCCGACGTGGCCACCCTGTGCCGCATCCTGGAAGCCCAGCCGCAGGCCGAGGCCATCGCCGACGGTGCCGTCAGCCGCATCGTCGTGCCCCGCCTGGGCACCCTGTCGCCCTGGTCCAGCAAGGCCACCGAACTGGTCCGCGGTGCCGGCCAGCCGGTCAGCCGGGTCGAGCGCGGCCTGCGCATCGACGTGCAGGGCTGGCCGACCGAGGCCGCCGCCCAGCAGGCGCTGGTCAAGGCCCTGCATGACCCGATGACCCAGTCGGTGCTGGACACCGTCGACCAGGGCCAGGCGCTGTTCACCACCCCGGCGCGGGGTGAACTGGAACGCGTGCCGGTGGACCAGCTGGAGGCCGCCAACCAGCGCCTCGGCCTGGCCATGGCCCAGGACGAGATCGACTACCTGCGCGAACGCTTCACCGCGCTGGGCCGCTCGCCGTCCGATGTCGAACTGATGATGTTCGCGCAGGCCAACTCCGAGCACTGCCGCCACAAGATCTTCAACGCCAGCTGGACCATCGACGGCCAGGAACAGGACCGTTCGCTGTTCCGGATGATCAAGAACACCCACCAGCAGACCCCGCAGCACACGCTCAGCGCGTACAGCGACAATGCCGCGGTGATCGAAGGCCACCCGGCCTCGCGCTACCGCCCCGATCCGGCCAGTGGCGAGTACCGCCGCGAACCGCAGGTGCCCAGCGCCTTCCAGATCAAGGTGGAAACGCACAACCACCCGACCGCGATCGCACCGTTCCCGGGCGCCTCGACCGGCAACGGTGGCGAGATCCGCGACGAGGGTGCGACCGGTCGTGGCGGCAAGCCGAAGGCCGGCCTGTCCGGTTTCTCGGTCTCGCACCTGCGCATTCCCGAGCTGCCGCAGCCGTGGGAAGCGCCGCGCGCGCTGAACCCGCGCATGGCACCGGCGCTGGAAATCATGACCGACGGCCCGCTCGGCGGCGCCGCGTTCAACAACGAGTTCGGCCGCCCGAACCTGCTCGGCTACTTCCGCAGCTTCGAGCTGCCTGAAGGCGCCGATCTGGTCCGCGCCTACGACAAGCCGATCATGCTGGCCGGTGGCCTGGGCGCGATCGACCGCATCCAGGTCGACAAGATCCAGCTGCAGGCCGGTGATGCGGTCATCGTGCTCGGTGGCCCTGCGATGCTGATCGGCCTCGGTGGCGGTGCCGCCAGTTCGGTGGCCTCCGGCGAAAGCGCCGAGGACCTGGACTTCGCCAGCGTGCAGCGCGACAACCCGGAAATGGAGCGCCGCTGCCAGGAGGTCATCGACCGCTGCGTGGCGATGGGGGCCAACAACCCGATCAAGTTCTTCCACGATGTCGGTGCCGGTGGCCTGTCCAATGCCATCCCCGAACTGCTGCACGACTCGAACGTCGGCGGCGTCATCGATCTGGGCAAGGTGCCCACCGATGATCCGTCGCTGTCGCCGATGCAGCTGTGGTGCAACGAATCGCAGGAACGCTACGTGCTGGGCGTAGCCCAGGAGCGCTTGGCCGAGTTCGCCGCGCTGTGCGCCCGCGAGCGCTGCCCGTTCGCCGCCGTCGGCGTGGCCACCGCCGAAGAACACCTGGTCGTGGCCTACGGCGCCGTGCCGGGCCACACCCCGGCCGATGCGCCGATCGACCTGCCGATGGACGTTCTGTTCGGCAAGCCGCCGAAGATGCATCGCGACACCGCACACCCGCCGGCCCCGCGCTGGCCGGCGCTGAAGACCGGTGGCCTGGACCTGCAGGAAGCCGGCCTGCGCGTGCTCGCGCACCCGACCGTGGCCTCGAAGAACTTCCTGGTCACCATCGGTGACCGCAGCGTCGGTGGCCTGACCGCGCGCGAGCAGATGGTCGGCCCGTGGCAGCTGCCGGTGGCTGACGTTGCCATCACCCTGGCCGACTTCGACGGCGTGGCCGGCGAAGCGATGTCGCTGGGCGAGCGCACCCCGCTGGCCCTGCTCGATGCTGCTGCTTCGGCACGCATGGCCGTGGGCGAAGCGCTGACCAACCTGTGCGCGGCTCCGGTCGATGCGCTGGATGAGATCAAGCTGTCGGCGAACTGGATGGCCGCTGCCGGCCACCCGGGCGAAGACGCGCTGCTGTACGACGCGGTGAAGGCGGTGGGCATGGAGCTGTGCCCGCAGCTGGACATCAGCATTCCGGTGGGCAAGGACTCGCTGTCGATGCAGGCGCAGTGGCACGACCAGGGCGAAGCGCACAAGAGCGTGTCGCCGGTGTCGCTGGTCATCTCGGCGTTCGCGCCGGTGGCCGACGTGCGCCAGCAGCTGACCCCGCTGCTCGACCGCGACGTGGACAGCGAGCTGTGGCTGATCGGCCTCGGTGCCGGCAAGCAGCGCCTGGGCGGTTCGATCCTGGCCCAGGTGCATGCCGACCACGGCGACCTGCCGGCCTTCGCCGGTGCCGCCCCGGACCTGGATGACCCGCAGCGCCTGCGTGGTTTCTTCGAACTGATCCGCGATGCGCGCCAGGCCGGTCTGCTGCTGGCCTACCACGACCGCAGCGACGGCGGTGCCTTCGCCGCACTGTGCGAAATGGCCTTCACCTCGCGCCTCGGCCTGGACATCACCCTCGATGCCTGGGGCGATGATCCGTTCCGCAGCCTGTTCAACGAAGAACTGGGTGCGGTGGTGCAGATCGCCCGCGAAGACCGTGCGGCTTTCGCCGACCTGGTCGAGCGCCATGCCCTGATCGAGTGCGCGCAGCGCATCGCCAAGCCGACCACCGCACCGGTGGTGCGCGTGTCGCTGGGCGGCGAGAACCTGGCCGAATGGCGCTGGGAAGCGCTGTTCGACGCCTGGTGGTCGGTCACCCACGCGATGCAGAAGCGCCGCGACAATCCGGCCAACGCCGATGCCGAGCGCGAGGTGGCGCGTGCGTTCAATGCGCCGGGCCTGAAGCCGAAGCTGAGCTTCGACCTCAACGAAGACGTGGCCGCGCCGTTCATCAGCACCGGTGCGCGTCCGCGCGTGGCCGTGCTGCGCGAACAGGGCGTCAACGGCCAGATCGAAATGGCCAACGCCTTCGAACGTGCCGGCTTCCGCGCGTACGACGTGCACATGAGCGACCTCATCGAAGGCCGCGTCGCCCTGCAGGAGTTCACCGGCCTGGTGGCCTGTGGCGGCTTCAGCTACGGCGACGTGCTCGGTGCCGGTCGTGGCTGGGCGACCTCGATCCTCGAGCGCAGCGCGCTGCGTGATGCCTTCGCCGCGTTCTTCGCCCGCGAGGACAGCTTCGCCCTGGGCGTGTGCAACGGCTGCCAGATGATGAGCCAGCTGAAGGACATCATCCCCGGTGCCGAGCACTGGCCGCAGTTCCGCCGCAACGCCAGCGAGCAGTTCGAAGCCCGCACCGCGCTGCTGGAAGTGGTGGAGTCGCCGTCGATCCTGCTGCGTGGCATGGCCGGTTCGCGCCTGCAGGTGGCGGTGGCGCATGGCGAAGGCCAGGCCGTGTTCGACAACGCCGTGGACCAGGCCACCGCACGCGTGGCGCTGCGCTACATCGATGGCAACGGCAACGTCGCCAGCCAGTACCCGCTGAACCCGAACGGTTCGCCGGACGGCATCACCGGCCTGACCAGCACCGACGGTCGCGTCACCATCATGATGCCGCACCCGGAACGCACGCCGCGTGCGCTCAACCTGAGCTGGGCCCCGGCCGAATGGCAGGGTGATTCGCCGTGGATGCGCATGTTCCGCAACGCGCGGGTGTGGTGCGGCTGACGGCGCATTTGCCGCGCAGGCTGCAATGCGATGACGTACGGAAAACCCGACAGGCGACTGTCGGGTTTTTCTTTACGCGGGCAGAAAATCCTGCCGCAGCGGTGAGTTACATGCATTTACATGGCGTCGATATCCCGTCACAAGTAAATAACAAAATCGCAGAATAAATAGGCGAAAACGTGAACTGGCTCACGGCAACCGCTTTTCCTGCGTCAAAGTCTTGACGATCTGGAAAGTTCCCGTTAACACTTGGGCCCTGTTTCAAATCTGTTCATATCGCAGTAACCGCACGTCGCTCTGCGCCCGGTTTTCTGTCGCTGCGCGGCGTTCGGCAATACCCGCAGTAAATCACGCGAATAACGCCCCCAGGGGGGACGTTGGACCAGAAGGTCCGGCGATGGCGTTGCTTTGCCCAAAACCAGCCCAGAAATCAGGAGCCGTATCGATGAATCGGATTTATCGCAAGGTCTGGAACAAAGCACGGGGTCAGTTGGTGGTCGCCTCGGAACTGGCCTCTTCCAACACCCGCGGTGGGGTCGTCGACCAGCGCCGCGATGCCGACCACGTGCGGCCGGTGACCCTGGCCGCAGCGCTTGCCCTGGCCATGGGACTGGGAGGCTCCGGCCTCGTTGCCGCACAGTCGGTGGAAGTGGGCGGCAACGCCAACTGCGTGACCCTCAGCAACAGCGTGATCGACCAGTGCGTGGTTGACGGCAGCGCCAACGCCAGCGGCCGCAACGCGGTGGCCGTGGGCACCGGCAGCACCGCCAGCGCGGCCAACAGCGTCGCGCTGGGTGCCGGCTCCACTGCCAACCGCGCCAACACCGTGTCGGTGGGCGCAACCGGCAGCGAACGACAGATCACCAACGTGGCCGCGGGTACGGCGGCCACCGATGCGGTCAACCGCGCGCAGCTCGATGCGCAGGCGCAGGCCACCCAGGCCGCATTGGCCACCGCCGCCGCGCAGGGCCGCCGCTACTTCAAGGCCGATGGTGCGGGCGATGACAGCGACGCCGCGCAGATCGATGGCGAGGGCGCACTGGCCGCCGGCGCATCGGCCACCGCCGATGGCGACGACACCACGGCGCTGGGCCACAGCGCACAGGCGACCGCTGACAAAGCCACCGCCGTCGGCGCGCAGTCGCAGGCCTCGGGCAGCGGCAGCACCAGCGTCGGCGCAGGCAGCACCGCCAGCGGCACCGCATCGGCCAGCTTCGGCGTGGGTGCCGAAGCCAGCGGCGGCTACAGCACCGCACTGGGCGGCCTGTCCAGCGCCTCGGCCTTCAACGCAACCGCGGTCGGCAACGCCGCCAACGCGAGCGGTTCCAACAGCGTGGCCGTCGGCGGCGATGCTGAAGCCAGCGGCGCCTACAGCACCGCCACCGGCCAGGGCAGCCTCGCCACCGGCACCAACTCGGTGGCCGTGGGTGGCGCGCTGTTCGGCCTGCTGCCGACCGAAGCTTCGGGCGATTACTCCACCGCCGTCGGTGGCGGCGCGTGGGCACCGGGCACCAATGCCACCGCATTGGGCAACGCCGCCGAAGCACAGGGCGCCAACAGCGTCGCGCTGGGTGCCGATTCGATCGCCGAGCGCGACAACACCGTCTCGGTCGGTGGCGCCGGCAACACCCGCCAGATCACCAACGTCGCTGCCGGTACCGAAGGCACCGACGCGGTGAACAAGGACCAGCTGGACGAGGTCGCCGCGACCGCGGAGAACACCCGCAAATACTTCCAGGCCAGTGGCAGCGACGACAGCGACGCCGGCGCCCTGGCCGAGGGCGACAGCGCGCTCGCTGCCGGTGAAGCAGCCAACGCCATCGGCGATGGTGCCACCGCGCTTGGCGGCGGTGCCGTGGCCATCGCCGCGCAGGCCACGGCGGTCGGCTACAACAGCCTGGCTACCGGCGAGAACGCCTCGGCCGTGGGCACCAACGCACAGGCCAGCGGCAGCGACAGCGCCGCGCTGGGCAGCGGTGCGGTGGCCAGTGAAACCAGCACCACCGCGACCGGCGCCGGTGCGCAGGCCACGGCGGTCTACAGCACCGCCAACGGTGCCGAAGCTGTTGCCAGCGGCGCGCAGTCGCTGTCCAGCGGCTTCCGCGCGGCGGCTTCGGCCGACGGCGCCACCGCCGTCGGCGGTTACAGCGAAGCCAGCGGCCGCCTCGGTTCGGCACTGGGTTATGGCACCGTCGCCAGCGGCGCCAACAGCACTGCTGCGGGCGTGTTCGCCACGGCCACCGGTGCCGGCGCCGTCGCCGTCGCCGTCGGTGAAGCCAGCGAAGCGACCGGCGACGAGAGCGTGGCCATCGGCGGCAGCACCTACTTCGGCCTGATCACCTCGCGCGCCAGCGGCTACGGTGCATCGGCCTATGGTGCCGGTGCATGGGCCACCGAAGACTATGCAACCGCGATCGGCTGGAATGCCTGGGCCGACGGCGCGCAGTCCACCGCGCTCGGTGCCAGCGCCACCGCCAACGGCAGCAACAGCGTCGCCCTCGGCGCGGCCTCGCAGGCCGACCGTGACAACACCGTGGCCGTCGGCAGCGATGGCAACGAACGCCAGGTGACCCATGTCGCCGCAGGCACCGAAGACACCGATGCGGTCAACGTCGGCCAGCTGAAGGACGTGGCTGCAGTCGCCGATACCACTGCCAAGCGCTTCCAGGCCACCGGCAGCAGCAACAGCGATGCCGGTGCACTGGCCGACGGTGACGACGCCCTCGCTGCCGGCGAGGCCGCCAATGCCATCGGCAACGGCGCTACTGCGGTCGGTGCCGGCGCGACCGCCGTCGCCCAGAACGCCACGGCCGTGGGCTACAACGCACTGGCCAGCGGCCAGAACAGCGCCGCCTTCGGCAACAACGCCCAGGCCGCCGGCCCGGGCAGCGTCGCCGTCGGTGGCGCCGCCGTCGATGAAGACGGCAACCCGCTGATCACCAGCGGTGGCGTGCCGGTGGAAACCGGCGCGACCAGTGCCGGCGTCGGCGGTACCGCCGTGGGTGCCAGCGCCGAAGCCAGCGGCTTTGCCGCCTCGTCCTACGGTGTCGGTGCCTATGCCGCCGGCGCGCAGTCCTCCGCCTTCGGTGCCGTGGCCAACGCCGTGGGTGACTACTCCACCGCGCTGGGTACGCAGAGCAACGCGACCGGCACCAGCAGCGTGGCCATCGGTGGCCCGGCCGACCTGATCCCGGGCCTGGGCTTCTTCGTGCAGACCCAGGCCAGCGGCGAAGCCGCCACGGCCGTCGGTGCCGGTGCCATCGCCAGCGGCGATTACGCCGTGGCCAACGGCAGCCTGACCGAAGCCTCCGGCGCCGAATCGACGGCGGTGGGCTACTTCGCCTATGCGCCGGGCGAGAACGCCAGTGCGCTGGGTGCGCAGACCTGGGCCAGTGGTGCGCAGAGCACCGCCGTGGGCTACTACGCCACCGCGCGTGGCGCCAACAGCGTCGCCCTCGGTGCCAACTCCGAAGCGGTGCGCGACAACAGCGTGGCCGTCGGCAGCGAAGGCAACGATCGCCAGATCACCAACGTGGCCGCCGGTACCGAAGACACCGATGCGGTGAACAAGGGCCAGCTCGATGCGGTGGCCAGCACCGCCGACACCACCGCGCGCTTCTTCCAGGCGCAGGGTGAGGAGGGCAGCGATGCCGGCGCCTACGCCGAAGGCGAAGGTGCGGTGGCTGCGGGTTCGGCCAGCAATGCGATCGGCGCAGGCGCGCTTGCGCAGGGCGCAGGTGCCGGTGCCATCGGCGCCGACACCGTGGCCCTGGGCCGCAACACTTTCGCCGACGGCGATGGTGCCGTCGCCATCGGTGGCCTCGGCCAGGCGTACGACGAGTACAACCAGCCGCTGCTGGACGACGAAGGCAATCCGGTGCAGGTCGGCACCACCGCCTCGGCCGGTTCCACTGCGGTGGGCAATGCCGCACAGGCCACCGGCGCCAGCAGCAGCGCCTTCGGCAATGCCGCGCAGGCGACCGGTGACAACAGCTTCGCCGCGGGCGGCAAGTCGCGCGCCACCGGCAGCTATGCCGTCGCCATCGGTGACAGCGCCTTCGCCAAGGCCGATGACAGCACCGCCGTCGGTGGTTACAGCACCGCCAGCGAGGAAGGCGCGACCGCCTTCGGTGCAGGTGCGTGGGCGACCGGTACCAACGCCTCGGCCTTCGGCCCGGCGGCCTGGGCCAGTGCCAACGGCGCGACCTCCATCGGCTACAACAGCTGGGCCAACGGTGTCAGCTCGACCGCCGTCGGCCGCGGTGCCTTCAGCTACGGCGATTACAGCCTGGCGCTGGGCTTCCAGGCACTTGGCAACAGCGTCAACAGCATCGCGGTGGGCACGAACACGGTTGCCGGTGGCGAAAGCGCCATCGCGCTCGGTGCCGGCAGCACCGCCAACGGCAAAAATGCCGTGGCTCTCGGCGCAGGCTCGGTGGCTGACCGCGACCGCAGCGTGTCGGTCGGCAGCGCCGGCAGCGAACGCCAGGTCACCAACGTCGCCGCAGGCACCCAGGCCACCGATGCAGTGAACAAGGCCCAGCTGGATGCCGTGGCCGCCAGCGCAGGCACCGGCAACAAGTTCTTCCAGGCCAGCGGCAGCGACGACAGCGATGCCGGCGCCTACGTGGAAGGCGACAACGCCCTGGCTGCCGGCGAAGCCGCCAACGCCATCGGTGACGGTGCCATCGCACTGGGCAGCGGTGCCAATGCCATCGGCACCAACGCGCAGGCGATCGGCTTCAATGCCCTGGCCACGGCGGACAACGCCAGCGCCATCGGCGCCAACGCGCAGGCCACCGGCGAGTACGCCACCGCGCAGGGTGCGGAAAGCGAAGCCAGCGGCGAGCAGAGTGCCGCCTTCGGTGCTGCGGCCGTGTCCAGTGGTGCCGGCAGCACCGCCACCGGCGTGCTGTCCGAAGCCAGCGGTGAGGAAGCCGTGGCAGTGGGCTATTTCAGCAGCGCCAGCGGCGAAGCCGCCACCGCGGTCGGCAGCGAGAGCGTCGCCAGCGGTACCGCTTCGGCGGCGTTCGGCATCGGTGCCGAAGCCACCGGTGGCTACAGCACCGCCATCGGCGGCTATGCCAGCGCGTCGGCCTTCAACGCCACCGCGTTCGGCAACTTCGCCAACGCCTCCGGTTCCAACAGCGTGGCGCTCGGTGGCGATTCGGAAGCCTCCGGTGCCTATGCCACGGCCACCGGCCAGGGCAGCCTGGCCACTGGCGTGAACAGCGTGGCCATCGGTGGTTCGCTGTTCGGCCTGCTCGCCACCGAAGCGTCGGGTGATTACTCCACTGCGGTTGGTGGTGGTGCCTGGGCACCGGGTACCAACGCTACGGCGCTGGGTAACGCCGCCGAAGCACAGGGCGCCAACAGCGTGGCGCTGGGCGCCGACTCGATTGCAGACCGCGACAACACGGTCTCGGTCGGCGGTGCTGGCAATACCCGCCAGATCACCAACGTCGCGGCCGGCACCGAAGGCACCGATGCGGTGAACAAGGACCAGCTGGATGCCGTCGCCGCCACCGCGGAGAACACCAGCAAGTACTTCCAGGCCAGCGGCAGCGACGACAGCGATGCCGGCGCCTATGTGGAAGGCGACAACGCACTGGCCGCCGGTGAGGCCGCCAATGCCATCGGCGACGGTGCCACCGCGCTCGGCAGTGGTGCCACCGCAGTAGCGGCCAACGCCACCGCGGTTGGCTTCAACAGCCTGGCGACCGGCGGCAACGCCGCGGCGATGGGCAACAACGCCCAGGCCACCGGCGAAGACAGCGCCGCCCTCGGCAGTGGTGCGGTCGCCAGCGAAACCAGCAGCACCGCCACCGGTGCCGGCGCGCAGGCCACGGCGGTCTACAGCACCGCCAACGGTGCCGAAGCCATCGCCAGCGGCGCGCAGTCACTGGCCAGCGGCTTCCGTGCCTCGGCCTCGGCCGATGGCACCACCGCCGTCGGCGGCTACAGCGAAGCCAGCGGTCGCCTCGGCTCCGCGCTGGGTTACGGCACCCTGGCCAGTGGTGCCAACAGCACCGCGGCCGGCGTGTTCGCCACCGCCAGCGGCGCCAGCTCCGTGGCCATGGGTGATTCCAGCGAAGCCACGGGCGATGAAAGCGTGGCCATCGGCGGCAGCACCTTCTTCGGGCTGATCCCGGCGCGTGCCAGCGGTTACGGTGCGGCGGCCTTCGGTGCCGGTGCCTGGGCGACCGACGACTACGCCACCGCCATCGGCTGGAACTCGTGGGCCGGCGCAGTGCAGTCCACCGCGCTCGGTGCCGGTGCCACCGCCAACGGCATCAACAGTGTCGCGCTGGGCGCAGGCTCCACGGCCGACCGTGACAACACGGTGGCCGTCGGCAGCGAGGGCGGCGAACGCCAGGTCACCCATGTGGCAGCGGGTACCGAAGGCACCGATGCGGTGAACAAGAACCAGCTGGATGCCGTCGCCGCCACCGCGGAGAACACCGGCAAGTACTTCCAGGCCAGTGGCAGCGCCGACAGCGATGCCGGTGCCTATGTGGAAGGCGACAACGCACTGGCTGCGGGTGAAGCCTCCAACGCCATCGGCAACGGCGCCTCCGCGCTGGGCAGCGGCGCCACCGCCCTGGCTGAAAATGCCACAGCAGTCGGCTTCAACAGCCTGGCCACCGGCGCCAATGCCGCGGCCGTCGGCAACGAGGCGCAGGCCACCGGCGAGAACAGTGCGGCCTACGGCAGCGGCGCGGTGGCCAGCGAGATCAGCAGCACCGCCACCGGCAACGCGGCGCAGGCCACGGGTGTCTACAGCACGGCCAACGGTGCCGAAGCCATCGCCAGCGGCGCGCAGTCGCTGGCCAGTGGCTTCCGCGCCTCCGCCACCGCCGATGGCACCACCGCCGTCGGTGGTTACAGCGAAGCCAGCGGCCGCCTCGGCACCGCACTGGGCTATGGCTCGGCGGCCACCGGCGCCAACACCACTGCGGTCGGCTTCGGTGCTGCCGCGGCCGGTGCCAACGCGGTGGCGATGGGCCAGTCCAGCGAAGCCACGGGTGATGAAAGCGTGGCCATCGGTGGCAGCACCTACTTCGGCCTGATCCCGGCGCGTGCCAGCGGTACCGGCGCGGCGGCCTTCGGTGCCGGCGCCTGGGCGACCAGTGACTACGCCAGCGCCATCGGCTGGAACGCCTGGGCCGACGCGACCGATGCCACCGCGCTGGGTGCCAACAGCACCGCCAGTGCGGCCAACAGCGTCGCGCTCGGCAACGGCTCGCAGGCCGACCGCGCCAATACGGTGTCGGTGGGCAACGCGGCCGCGCAGCGGCAGATCACCAACGTGGCCGCCGGTACTGAAACCACCGATGCGGTGAACAAGGGCCAGCTCGACGCTGTGGCCGCTACCGCCGATGCGGTCGGCCAGCGCTTCAAGGCCAATGGCAGTGGCGTGGCTACCGCCAGCGGCACTGATGCTGTCGCCGTGGGTTCGGGCGCGACTGCCAGCGGCAACCGCAGCAATGCCGTGGGCAGCAGCGCCAACGCCATCGGCAATGCATCGCTGGCGCTGGGTGCCAACAGCGCGGTCAGCGGCAACAACTCGGTGGCCCTGGGTGCCGGCGCGCGTGCGGTGGAGGCCAACGTGGTCTCGGTCGGTGGCGGCAACGGCACCGATGGTCCAGCCACCCGCCGCATCGTCAACGTGGCCGATGGCCGCATCGCCGCCGGCAGCAGCGACGCGGTCACCGGTTCGCAGCTCAACGTCACCAACCAGCGTGTGGGTGCGGTCGAAACCCGCGTCGGTGATTTCGACTCGCGCATCGCCACGGTGGAGTCCACCTCGGCCAACGCGGTGGCCTACGACGATGCCAGCCGCGACCAGCTGACCCTGTCCGGCATCGAAGGCACCGTCATCAACAACGTCGGCGCCGGCAGCATCGCGTCCGGCAGCCGCCAGGCGATCAACGGCGGCCAGCTGTTCCAGTCGCTCAGCGATGCCGCCAGCATCCTTGGCGGCGGTGCCAGCGTCGGCATGCAGGGGGTGTTCATCGCGCCGAACTACGTCATCCAGGGCTCGACCTACAGCAATGTCGGCGACGCACTGGGCGCACTGGACAGGAAGGTGAGCGAGCTTGACCAGCGCACTGCCGGTGGCACCAGCCGCACGGCAACGGCCAGCCTGCGCAGCGCCAGCGTGCAGGCGAGCACCGCCCAGGTCGCCACCGTGGCCGAGGCCGATGCAGTGGCCTCGCGGTCGAACGTGGTGGCCAAGCCCAGCGTCGAAGGCGCCACGGCGGCGCAGCCGGCCGTCGGTGCCAATGCAGTCGCCATGGGTGACGGCGCCGTCGCCAGCGGCGCTTCGTCCACGGCCATCGGCCAGGGCGCATCGGCCACCGCCGCCAACGCGGTTGCACTGGGCCAGGGCTCGGTCGCCGACCGCGCCAACACGGTGTCGGTGGGCAGCGAAGGCAACGAACGCCAGGTCACCAACGTGGCCGCAGGTACCGCGGCCACCGACGCGGTGAACAAGGGCCAGCTGGACCGCGGCATCACCACCGCCAACAGCTACACCGACAGCCGCGTGCAGGCCGTCGCCGACAGCTTCGATGTGTTCAAGGGCGAAGTGGATGGCCGCCTGCGCCACATGGATCGCCGCATCGACCGCCAGGGCGCGATGAGCGCGGCCATGCTCAACATGGCCACCAGTGCCGCCGGCATCCGCACCCAGAACCGGGTCGGTGTCGGCATCGGTTTCCAGGGCGGCGAATCGGCGATGTCGCTGGGCTACCAGCGTGCGATCAGTGATCGCGCCACGGTCACCCTCGGCGGTGCGTTCAGCAGTGATGACGCCTCGGTCGGCGTCGGTGCCGGCTTCGGTTGGTAAGGCAACAACGCGCCGGCGGTCACGCCGCCGGCGCTGCTTCTGCTACAGGGCCTGAGGGGAGGTCTCGGCAACCCCGGCTCGGCCAGCCGGGATCCGTCAAGGATTGATGGCCGCAGTGTTGGATCCAACCATGACCCAGAAGAGGAATGTGACGTGATCAATAAGCAGAACCTTCGCATCAACGTGCTTGCCGCCGCCCTGCTGTCGGTGACCGCCGCAGGCGCGGTCCACGCTGCCGGCCTGCCGACCCGCGAGCCGGTGCGCCAGGCCAGCACCGCCGAAGCGGGCACCGACCGCATCATCGTGATGTATGAGAAGGGCACCCTGGCCGCCAGCGACCGCTCGGCCAAGCTGTCCACCGTACAGTCCGCACTCACCCGCGCCAGCCTGTCCGGTGGCACCAGCCGCGCCAGCGCGATGGGCCCGCAGGTGGTGCGCAAGCTCGGCATCGGCGCCGACGTGATCCGCCTGAAGGGCCGCCTGGCCCCGGCGGAACTGCAGCGCGTGCTGAAGGAGCTCAAGGCCGATCCGTCGGTCAAGTACGCCGAAGCCGACGTCAAGCTGCGCCGCACCGAGCTGCGCGCGGGCGACGTGAAGCCGGCCCTGGTGCCGAACGATCCCTACTACGCGCAGTACCAGTGGCACCTGAGCAACCCGACCGGTGGCATCAACGCGCCGTCGGCGTGGGACGTCTCGCAGGGCGAGGGCGTGGTCGTTGCCGTGCTCGATACCGGCATCCTGCCGCAGCACCCGGACCTGGTCGGCAACCTGCTGCCGGGCTACGACTTCATCAGCGACGCCGAGACCTCGCGCCGTGCCACCGACGACCGCGTGCCGGGTGCACAGGACTACGGTGACTGGGTCGAGAACGCCAACGAGTGCTACAACGGCTCGCAGCCGGAAGACAGCTCCTGGCACGGTACCCACGTGGCGGGCACCGTCGCCGAGCAGACCAACAACGGCGTCGGCATGGCCGGTGTCGCACACAAGGCCAAGGTCCTGCCGGTGCGCGTGCTCGGCAAGTGCGGTGGCTACCTCTCCGACATCACCGACGCGATCACCTGGGCGTCCGGTGGCACCGTCGCCGGCATTCCCGCCAACACCAATCCGGCTGAAATCATCAACATGAGCCTGGGCGGCAGCGGTGCCTGCGCAGGCGCCTACCAGGATGCGATCAGCGGCGCGATCTCGCGTGGCACCACCGTGGTGGTGGCCGCCGGCAACGACACCGACAACGCCGCCAACTACCGCCCGGCCAGCTGCGACGGCGTGGTGACCGTGGGTGCGACGCGCATCACCGGTGGCATCACCTACTACTCCAACTACGGTACGCGCGTGGACCTGTCCGGTCCGGGCGGCGGCGGCAGCGTGGACGGCAACCCGGGTGGTTTCATCTGGCAGGCCGGTTCGGATGCGGCAACCACCCCCGATTCGGGCGCCTACAGCTACATGGGCATGGGCGGTACCTCGATGGCCTCGCCGCACGTGGCCGGCGTCGCTGCACTGGTGCAGAGCGCGCTCATCGCCAGTGGCAAGGATCCGCTGACCCCGGCGGCGATGCGCACGCTGCTGAAGGAAACCGCGCGTCCGTTCCCGGTCACCATTCCGGCATCGACCCCGATCGGCACCGGCATCGTCGACGCCAAGGCCGCGCTGGCCAAGGCCCTGGCCGAACCGTGCACCGAGAACTGCGAACCCGAAGGCATCCCGCTGACCAACAAGGTGGCCCTCGCCGGTGTTGCCGGCGCGACCGGCAGCGAGACCGTGTACACCTTCGAAGCCGTCGCCGGCAAGCAGCTGAGCGTGCTGACCTACGGCGGCACCGGTAACGTCTCGGTGTACGTGGCGCAGGGCCGCGTGCCGACCGCCACCGACAACGACGCCAAGTCCAGCCGTCCGGGCAACACCGAAACCGTGCGCGTGGCCAAGCCGGTGGCCGGCACCTACTACGTGAAGGTGGTGGGCGAAGCGGCCTTCAACGGCGTGACCATCCTGGCCACCCAGTAAGGGCCACGGTTGCACGCAATGTCGTAAGTGAATTGGCGACGCCCGTTACCGGAAGGTGACGGGCGTCGTCTTTCGTGGTCCTGCACGCACAAGGCAGCGGAAGTCCGGGCTGAACTGCTAAAGTCGGGAGGATCGACAGGAGAGTCATGTGAACGCGCTCGCTGCCACCGCCATCGACGACGCCGAAGGCCGCATCCTCGATGCGCTGCTGGCGCGCGGGCGCCTCAAGGAAGGGGACCTGGCGCGTGCACGCCCGCTGCATGCCGAAGCCGGTGGCAGCCTGCTGGGCCTGCTGGTGCGGCTGGGGCTGGTGTCCGAACGTGACCAGGCGCAGACCAGCGCCGATGTGCTGGGCCTGCCGCTGCTGGAAGCGAAACAGCTGCCCGAGGCACCACCGCAGTCGCTGGCCGACGGCCTGCCGCTGTCGCTGCGTTTCCTCAAGCAGTTCCACGTCTGCCCGCTGGCGCTGGATGAACACGGCGTCCGCCTGTGGCTGGCCGATGCCCACGATGCCTACCCGCAGCAGGCCGTGCAGCTGGCGCTGGGCGTGCCGGTCAGCCCGGTGCTGGGCATGCGCGCGGAGATCGACGACCTGGTCGAGCGCTGGTTCGGCCAGGGCCGCAGCGCGATGGGCGCGATCGTGGAAACCGCCGACGGCGAAGGCGGCGCGGTCGATGACATCGAACACCTGCGCGACCTCGCTTCCGAAGCGCCGGTCATCCGCCTGGTCAACCTGGTGATCCAGCGTGCGGTGGAACTGCGCGCCTCGGACATCCACGTCGAACCCTTCGAGAACCGCCTGAAGGTGCGTTACCGCGTCGATGGCGTGCTGGTGGAAGGCGAAAGCCCGCCGGCCAACCTCACCGCTGCGGTCATCAGCCGCATCAAGATCATGGCCCGGCTCAACATCGCCGAGCGCCGCCTGCCGCAGGACGGCCGCATCATGCTGCGCGTGCAGGGCAAGGAACTGGACCTGCGCGTGAGCACGGTGCCGACCGCGCATGGCGAAAGCGTGGTGATGCGACTGCTGGACCGCGAAACCGTAGTGTTCGATTTCCACCGGCTCGGCTTCACCGATGCGTTCCTGCCGCAGTTCCGCAAGGTGCTGGAACAGCCGCACGGCATCCTGCTGGTCACCGGCCCGACCGGTTCGGGCAAGACCACCACGCTGTACACCGCGCTGAGCCAGCTCAACACCGCCGACGTCAAGATCATCACGGTTGAAGACCCGGTCGAGTACCAGATCGAAGGCATCAACCAGATCCAGGCCAAGCCGCAGATCGGCCTGGACTTCGCCAACGCGCTGCGCAGCATCGTGCGCCAGGATCCGGACATCATCATGATCGGCGAAATGCGCGACCTGGAAACCGCGCGCATCGCCATCCAGTCGGCGCTGACCGGCCACCTCGTGCTGTCCACGCTGCACACCAACAACGCGGCCGGCGGCATCACCCGCCTGCTCGACATGGGCGTGGAGGATTACCTGCTCACGTCCACCATCAACGGCATCCTCGCCCAGCGCCTGGTGCGCCGCCTGGAACCCACCCACGCCGAGCGCTACGAAGCCTCGCCGGAGGAGATCGAACGTTTCGAACTGCGCCGCCTGCAGCCGCAGGGGCCGATCCACCTGTTCCGTCCGAAGCCCTCGGCACTGGCACCGACCGGCTACCTGGGCCGCACCACCATCATGGAATTCCTGGTGATGAACGACGCGCTGCGGCGCGCGGTGATGCGTCGCGACGGCATGGGTGAGATCGAACGCATCGCCCGCGAGGCCGGCATGCGCACCATGTACGAAGACGGCCTGTCCAAGGCCCTGAGCGGGCAGACGACCATCGAGGAAGTCCTGCGCGTGACCGAGGAGGGTTGATGCGCGCGGGAGATCGACGCTGACATGCCCACCTATCGTTACAAGGCACTGAACCCGCACGGCGAAGTCTTCGACGGGCAGATGGAAGCGGCCAGCGAGGCCGAGCTGATCGCCCGCCTGCAGGACCAGGGCCATCTGCCGATGGAAACGCGCCTGGCTGCCGAGGGTAGCGGGGTAGGGGGCAGCAGCCTGGGCAACCTGTTCCGCCCGCGTCCGCTGCAGGGCGCGGCGCTGCTGCAGTTCACCCAGCAGCTGTCGACCCTGCTCGGCGCCGGCCAGCCACTGGACCGCGCGCTGTCGATCCTGCTCGGCCTGCCCGAGGACGAACGTTCGCGGCGCGCGATCACCGACATCCGCGACGTGGTGCGCGGCGGTGCGCCGCTGTCGACCGCGCTGGAACGGCAGCACGGCCTGTTCTCGCGCCTGTACGTGAACATGGTGCGCGCCGGTGAAGCCGGAGGCAGCCTGCACGAGACCCTGCAGCGCCTGGCCGATTACCTCGAACGCAGCCGCGCGCTGCAGGGCAAGGTGATCAACGCACTGGTCTACCCGGCCATCCTGCTGGTGGTGGTCGGTGGCGCGCTGCTGTTCCTGCTTGGCTACGTGGTGCCGCAGTTCGCGCAGATGTATGAAAGCCTGGACGTGGCCCTGCCGTGGTTCACCAACGCGGTGCTGCAGCTGGGCCTGTTCGTGCGTGATTGGTGGATCCTGCTGCTGGTGGTGCCGGCGGTGCTGGCGCTGCTGCTGGAACGGCAGTTCCGCCAGCCCGCCGCGCGCCTTGCGCTGGATGGATGGCTGCTGCAGCGGCGCGGCATCGGCCGCCTGCTCGGCGAGCTGGAAACCGCACGCCTGGCCCGCACCCTCGGCACGCTGCTGCGCAACGGCGTGCCGCTGCTGGGCGCGCTGGGCATCGCCCGCAACGTGCTGGGCAACCGCGCACTGGCCGCCGATCTGGACACCGCCGCCGACGAAGTGAAGAACGGCGCCGGCCTGTCGCTGGCGCTGTCGCGCGGCAAGCGCTTCCCGCGCCTGGCCCTGCAGATGATCCAGGTCGGCGAGGAATCCGGCGCGCTCGACACCATGCTGCTGAAGGCCGCCGATACCTTCGAACAGGACAGCGCCCGGCGCATCGACCGCCTGCTGGCGGCGATGGTGCCGGCCATCACCCTGGTGCTGGCCTCGGTGGTCGGCGCGGTCATCGTGGCCGTGCTGGTACCGCTGTACGACCTCACCAACGCCATCGGCTGACGATGGCTTTCCCCGCAACCCCGACTCACCGCAACTGAAAGGACCGACCATGCTTGCTTCCCGTCGCCCGATCCGCCTGTCCTTCGCCAGCGCACGCCACCAGACCGGCATGAGCCTGCTGGAAATCATCATCGTCATCGTGCTGATCGGCGCGGTGCTGACCCTGGTCGCCAGCCGCGTGCTCGGCGGCGCCGACCGCGGCAAGGCGAACATCGCCAAGGCGCAGGTGCAGACCGTCGCCTCGAAGATCGACAACTACCAGATCGACACCGGCAAGCTGCCCGGTTCGCTGAATGACCTGGTGACCTCGCCGGCCGGTGTCGGTGGCTGGCTGGGTCCGTATGCCAAGCCTGCCGATCTGAACGACCCGTGGGGCCACGCGCTCGAATATCGCGCACCGGGCGAAGGCCAGGCCTACGAGCTGATCAGCCTGGGCAAGGACGGCAAGACCGGCGGCAGCAGCGTCGACGCCGATATCCGCTACGAGCCGTAATCCTGCATGACACCGTACCTGCCGCGCCGGCTGCCCAGCCCGCGCCTGCACGGCAGGCGCGCGACCGGCCTGTCGCTGCTGGAGATGCTGCTGGTGATCGCGTTGATCGCGGCCATCGGCCTGATCACGGCAGCTGGCCTGTCGCGTGGCTTCGCCGGCATGCAGCTGCGCAGCGCGGGCAAGGACATCGCCAGCCAGCTGCGCATGGTGCGCGCGCAGGCGATTGCCCGCGGCGAACCGCAGCGCTTCGTCATCGAACCGGCCGAGCACCGCTGGCAGGGCGCCAACGAGCGTCGTGGCAGCGTGCCCGAACCGGTGCAGGTGGTGTTTGAAGGCGCCGCGCAGCTCAGCGATGTGCCGGGGCAGGGCGTGATCGAGTTCCATCCCGATGGCGGCTCCAGTGGCGGCCGCATCCGCCTGCAGCGCGACGCCGCCGAATGGCGCATCGATGTCGGCTGGCTGACCGGCGAGGTCCGTTCCGGTCCGTGGCGGGCGCAATGAAACCGTCGGCGCGTGGCTTCACCCTGCTCGAAGTGATCGTGGCCTTCGCCCTGCTGGGCCTGGCCCTGACCCTGCTGCTGGGCAGCCTGTCCGGCGGCGCGCGGCAGGTTCGCGATGGCGAGCTGCGTACCCGTGCGGTGCTGCATGCGCAGTCGCTGCTGGCCAGCGCCGGCGTTGACGCGCCACTGCAGGTCGGCAGCCAGAGTGGCGAATGGGAACAGGGCCGCTACCACTGGCAGCTGCAGGTGCAGCCATGGAGCGAGCCGCGTGCCGGCGATGTCGCGCCGACGCAGTCACCGGGTGCGCCGTGGCTGGCCGAACTGCAGCTGCAGGTGCGCTGGGGTGACGGCGAACGCGAGAAACTGCAGTGGCGCAGCCTGCGCCTGTTGCCGCCGGACCTGGAGGGCGCACGATGAAGCGTCGCGCTGCCGGCTTCACCCTGGTCGAAGTAATGCTGGCCACCGTGCTGCTGGCCGGTGGCCTGGCCCTGGCATTCGCCAGCGTGCGTGCGGCAATGGCGGTCAGCCAGCGTGGCGAACAGATCGCGGCCGACAGCGAACGCATGCGCGCGGTGCAGGCGCTGCTGCGGCGCCAGCTGGGCGGTGCGCTGCGCAGCCCGATCGAGGTACCCGATCCGACCCGCGAGCCCGTGTTCTTCCAGGGCGATGACGAAGGCATGCAGTTCGTCGCCGATCTGCCCGGCTATCTCGGTCGCGGCGGGCCCTACCTGCATACCCTGCAGGTGGATGGCGCGCCCGGCCAGCGCCGCCTGCTGCTGGACCTGGTGCTGCTGCAGGAAGGAGAACGCCTGCCGGAAACACCGCCGCGCCCACCCGAAGTGCTGGCCGATGCACTGAAAGAAGTGAAGCTGCGCTACCGCGGCATCGACCCGGCCAACGGACAGATGAGCGACTGGCTGCCGCGCTGGGACGACACCCGGCGGCTGCCGTTGCTGGTGGAAGTGCAGATCGTGCCGCAGCGTGGCGCGCCGTGGCCGCCGCTGGTGGTTGCACCGCGCAGCGGCGGCATGGGCGGTGCACGATGAAGGCACAGCGCGGGGCCGCCCTGGTGCTGGTGTTGTGGCTGATCGCGCTGATGACCGCGCTGGTCGGTGCCTTTGCGCTGACCGCACGCGTGGAGCACCTGCAGCAGCGCGTGCTCGACGATGACGCGCGCGGCCAGGAACGTGCCCGTGCCGGGCTGGAATATGCACTGCTGCGCCTGCGCCCGGACCCGCAACGGCCGGCCTGGCAGGCCGATGGACGCACCTACCGCTGGCAGTACGACGATGTCCCGGTCGAGATCCGGGTGCTGGACGAGAACGGCAAGATCAACCTGAACCTGGCCGACGCGACGCTGCTGACAGCATTCCTGCAGGCGCTGGGCGAACCCGCCGAGCAGGCCCGGCAGCTGGCCGGTGCCATCATCGACTGGCGCGACGCCGACAGCCTGCTGCAGCCCGGTGGTGGCGCCGAGGCGCCGGACTATGCAGCGGCGGGTCTGCCGTATGGGCCGCGCAACAAGCGTTTCGAAACCCTGGGCGAACTGCAGCGCGTGCTTGGCATGCGTGCTTCGCTGTACACGGCGATGCTGCCGTATCTGACGCTGTACAGCCGCCAGGCGCGGCCGGATCCTCGCGTGGCGGGAGCGCCGGTGCTGACCGCACTGGGCCTGGATGCCGAGCAGGTGCTGGCGCAGCGTGCCCAGCTGGAGCGTGACGAAGGTTCCGGTGCGGCGCCGTCAATGCTTGCCAGCGGCAGCGGCACCTATAGTATCGAGACCCGTGCCATCGACGGCAGCGGTCGCTTGTCGGTCCTGCAGGCGGTGGTACGCAATGGATCGGGCGGTGTGCCCGGACGAACCTACACGGTGCTTCGCTGGGAGCAGGGAATGGCAGCAAGATGACGGCATGGCAGGACAGCCTGCGGCAGGTGCAGGGGCGGATCGGCCCAGGTGCGGGCCGTTTCCTGCGCTGGTGGCGGCAGTCCCTGCTGGCCTGGGTACCGGCGCGTTGGCAGTGGGCGCTGGGCTGGTCGCAGACCCGCCTGCTGCTGCAGCGGCAGGGTGACCTGCTGCAGGTCTGGCGCGAAGCCGGGCAGGGCCTGGAACCCGTGGCCAGCCTGCCATGGCCGACCCAGCCGGCTGAACTGGACCGTGTCCTCGACGCGCGCCTGCGCAGCCTGCCGCGGGTCTGGCTGCTGGCCGAGCCGCAGGTCCTGCGCCGCAACCTGCGCCTGCCGATGGCCGCCGGCGACCGCCTGCGTGCGGTGGTCGGCTATGAGATTGATCGGCAGACGCCATTCGAATCCAGCCAGGTCAGCTATGACGTACGCGAACGCGGCAGTGCCGGCGAAGGCCTGCTGCAGGTTGAACTGGTGGCCTGGCCGCTGCGCCAGCTCGATGCCTGGCGCGGCCAGGTGGGCGCCTGGGCCGATGCGCTGTCCGGTGTCGATGCCCTCGACGCGCAGGGCCAGCCGTTGCAGGTGAACCTGCTGCCGCAGGCCCAGCGCCAGCCGCGTCATGACCCGATGCGGCGCTGGAACCTGCTGCTTGGCCTGGCTGCACTGGTGATGCTGGTGCTGGCTGCCGCACAGCTGCTGGACAACCGCCGCGAGGCCGCCGACGCGCTGCGCGACGATGTCGAGCGCAGCGCCCGAAGTGCGCGTGGCGTGGCCAGCGAGCGCAGCGAACTGCAGGCGCTGCTGGACGGTGCCGCGTTCCTGGAAAAGCAGCGCGCCCAGCGCGCCAGCACGGTGGAGCTGTGGAACGAACTGACCCAGCGCCTGCCCAACGGCACCTACCTGGAAAAACTGGCCATCGAGAACAACAACCTGCAGCTGATCGGCCTCAGCAGCGAAGCTTCGCAGCTGGTGCAGCTGCTGCAGGACGCACCGCAGTGGCGCAAGGTCAACCTGACGGGCGTGCTGCAGGCCGACGGCGCCGGCAGCGGCCGTGACCGCTTCACCCTTACCGCAGAGCTGCAGCCGGTGCCGGTGGCCCCGGCCGCCGCCCCTGCCGCCCCAGCCAAGGAGGCGGCCGATGCCGATGCCAAGCGCACGCCGTGACCGCTGGCTGGCGCTGGCACTGCTGGTGGCAGTGCTGGGCCTGGCTTACCTGCTGCTGGTGCACCCGTGGTTCACCCAGCCACTGCTGGCCATCAACGACGACGTCGCCGCGCTGCGCGAGCGCCAGCAGCGCGTGCAGGCGCAGCTGCAGCAGCAGCCGCAGATCGAACAGCGCCTGCAGCAGACCCGCGAGGCCCTGCAGCAGCGCCCCGGTTTCCTGCGCGAAGCCACCGCCGAAGCCGCCGCCGCGGCCCTCGGCGCGCGCGTGCAGGATGCGGTGGCCACGGCCAGCCCGGGCAACCGCAGCTGCACCATCAGCAACCGCACGCCGCTCACCGACAACCGCCGCGATGCCGAGTTCGTGCGCGTGGCCATGCAGGTGCGCCTGCGTTGTGGCGTGGCCGAACTGGCCACCGTCCTGCACAGCCTGGAAACCGGCAGCCCGCGCCTGTTCGTCGACAACCTCAACATGATCGCGCAGCGCTTCCAGCAATCGGCGAACGAATCGGGCCTTGGCCTGGACGTGTCGTTCGAACTGGCCGGCTACCTGCTGCCCGGGGCCGGTGGCGATGCCGCCGCCGCGCCTGCGACGGATACCCCTGCAGCGGCGCCTGCCGCCGATGCCAGCCCTGTACCGGCCGAGCCGCCGGTGGAAGCGGAGGGCACCGATGAAACGTGACCCGATCACCCTGCGCACCGGCTTCCTGCTGGCCCTGGCCGGCTGGGCGGGCGCTACATGGCTGGCCACCGGCTTCGGCCTGGGCGGTCGCCTGCCTGCCGCCGACAGCGATGCCGCCGCACAGGCCACGCTGCCGGCCCTGCCGCCGATGGCCGCCGAGCGCATGGCTGCGGCCGACAGCTTCAGCGCCATCGGCGAACGCCCGCTGTTTGCCGAAGACCGGCGGCCGCGCCCGTATCTGCTGGGCGGCAGCGAACCGGCCGCGAATGCCGCGCTGCGCCTGACCGGCGTGCTGCTCACCGACAGTTTCAGCATGGCCACCTTCACCACGGAGCAGAACCGCTCGGTGCGCCTGCGCCTGAATGGTGAGGCGGTCGATGGCTGGCAGCTGGTCGCACTGGAGCCTCGCCAGGCCACGGTGATCGGCCCCAGCGGCAGCCAGGTGCTGGAACTGGCCACCTTCAACGGGCAGGGCGGTGAACCGCCGACCGTGCTGCGCGGTGCCAATGGCGCTGTTCCGCCCGCCGGTGCCGTGCCGCCACCGCCACCGCCACCCGCAGCAACCACGGTCGTGCCCAGTGCCCGCCCCGGCCCCGATGCCACCAGGGCTGCCGCCGCAGCAAGCGCGCCATCGCCGGCCGCCCCCGCCAACAACGGCCCCAGCGAAGCGCAGATGCAGGCCATCCGCGAACGCATCCAGGCCCGTCGCCGTCAGCTGCAGCAACAGCAGCAACAACCGTCGCCGCCCCCGGGCGATGGCTCCAACCGATAGAGTGAATGCATGAACCTGCGTTTTCTGCCCTGGTCCCTTGCCCTGACGCTGCTGGTCGGCTGCGCCACCGTGTCCGGCCCGCATGTCCATCGCAGTGCCACCACGCCGCCACCGGAAGCCGGTGCCGCCGCCGCCGATCCCCAGGTGGTCGAAGGTGACGCCGCCGCCGGCACGCCGCAGGCGGTGATCCGCCGTGGCAGCGGCACCATGATCAACCGCGAGGCCGCGCGCGCGCCGTCACCGGCCCTGCATTCGGCCAGCGGCGGCAGCGCCACCTTCAACTTCGAAGGCGAGTCGGTGCACGCGGTGGTCAAGGCGATCCTCGGCGACATGCTGGGGCAGAACTACGTCATCGCGCCGGGCGTGCAGGGCACGGTCACCCTGGCCACGCCCAAGCCGGTGTCGCCGGCGCAGGCGCTGAACCTGCTGGAGATGGTGCTGGGCTGGAACAACGCCCGCATGGTCTACAGCGGTGGCCGCTACAACATCGTCGCCGCCGACCAGGCACTGGCCGGCACCGTCGCACCCAGCACCGCGCCGGCCTCCAGTGCCCGCGGTTTCGAAGTGCGCGTGGTGCCGCTGCAGTTCATTTCCGCCAGCGAGATGAAGAAGGTGCTGGAGCCGTACGCGCGGCCCAACGCCATCGTCAACGTCGATACCGGCCGCAACGTGATCACCCTCGGTGGTACCCGCGCCGAGCTGGAAAACTACCTGCACACCGTCGAGATCTTCGACGTCGACTGGCTGTCGGGCATGTCGGTGGGCGTGTTCCCGATCCAGTCGGGCAAGGCCGAGCAGGTCGCCAGTGACCTGGAGAAAGTATTCGGCGAAGACAGCAAGACGCCCAGCGCCGGCATGTTCCGTTTCCTGCCGCTGGAAAACGCCAATGCCGTGCTGGTGATCACCCCGCAGGTGCGCTACCTGGACCAGATCCAGCAGTGGCTGGACCGCATCGACACCGCCGGTGGCAGCGCCCGCCTGTTCTCCTACGAGCTGCGCTACATCAAGGCGCGCGACCTGGCCCAGCGCCTGTCCGAAGCGTTCGCGAGCAGCAACAACCGCAACAACCGGGGGTCCAGCGCCGGGCTGGCGCCGGGCGCGACGCCGATGCAGCTGGACAGCCGGGGTGGCGACACCTTTAGCAACACCAGCGATGGCAGCAGCAACAACACCAACGGTACCGGCACCTCGTCCAGCGCCAACGGCGGCATGACCAGCACGATGAACCTGCCGCAGCGGCAGGAAGGCAACATCAGCGTCAGCCTCGATGTGGAAGGTGACACCGTCGGCGTCTCGGCAGTGGAAGAAACCAATGCACTGCTGGTGCGCGCCACGCCGCAGGCCTGGCGCTCGATCCGCGAAGTGATCGAGAAGCTGGACGTGATGCCGTTGCAGGTGCACATCGAAGCGCAGGTGGCCGAAGTCGACTTGAACGGCGACCTGAAGTACGGCGTCAACTGGTTCTTCGAGAACGCCGTGCAGGGGCAGAGCTACACCGGCGCCACCGGCGGCGCCACCCTGCCGAGCGCGCAGGGGCGCAACATCTGGGGCAGCTTCGCTGGTGCCATCACCGGCACCGAGACCGGCTGGACCTTCCTCGGCAAGAACGCCGCCGCGGTGGTCAGCGCGCTGGACCAGGTGACCAACCTGCGCCTGCTGCAGACCCCGTCCATCTTCGTGCGCAACAACGCCGAAGCGCAGCTCAACGTCGGCACCAAGATTCCGATCAACTCGGTGTCGGTCAACACCGGCATCAGCGACAGCACCTACAGCCAGGTGCAGTACCTGGACACCGGTGTGATCCTCAAGGTGCGCCCGCGCATCACCCGTGATGGCGTGGTGTTCCTGGACATCGTGCAGGAAGTCAGCTCGGCCGGTGCCATTCCGACCGGCTGCGACCCGACCAAGACCACCTGCAACCCGCCGATCAACACCCGCAAGATTTCCACCGAGGCGGCGCTGCAGAGCGGCGACACGATCATGCTGGCGGGCCTGATCACCAATTCCGACGAGGACGGTTCCAAGGGCGTGCCGGGCCTGAGCCGGCTGCCGATCGTCGGCGGTCTGTTCGGCAACAAGACGCGGGTGAACAAGCGTTCGGAAGTGATCGTGCTGCTGACCCCGACGATCGTGCGCAACGGGCAGGAAGCGCGGACGTTGACCGATGAGTACAGCAACCGTTTCCGCGCGATGGAGCCGTTCCCCACCCGCGAGCGCAAGAAGTAAGGGTTTTTTGATGCAGGGCTTGCAGCCCTGCACCTGCAGAATCAACTTCAACGTCAAAAGCCTGCATTCCGTGGGATGGCGGGGCACTGTGGGTTTGCGGGGACGCCGTAAACCCATCCATGGGGGCTTGGTCGCCGCATCCATGCGGCTCACACCCCGCAAACCCACAGTGCCCCGCCTTCGACAGTTTCACGCGGCTGTGGGCTACGGCTGCTGTTGGTGGGTGCCGACCGTTGGTCGGCACATCTGTCGGATATCGAAATGAATTCATCCACGCATGGCGTGGATCTACTGGGACGCGCGGCTTTTGGTAGGTGTCGACCTTGGTCGACACGATTTTTCCATCAGAGATCAATATTCAACATGGGGTCGGAGCCCGTTGCGCAGCAACGGGATCCGACCCCGTGCTCTGACAGATCGCGGAGGTCTGTCGAAGGCGGGGTGGATCCGGTTGAGGGGGTGTGAGCGGCATGGATGCCGCGACCAAGCCCCCATGGGTGAGGGCGCTTTGCTTGCGAAGCACTGCTTCGCAAGCGCCCGAACGCACAGCCGCCAGCGGCTGGGCCGGACCCCGGAGGGGGGTTTACGGCGTCCCCCTCAACCGGACCCACCCCGCCATTCCCCAGGAACCCAGCTTCTGCTGTTGCTCTGGCCGTTGCCGTTGCCTCGGCAGGTGCAGGGCGCAGCCCTGCCAGTGCTACGCTACCGCCAGCGACTACCACGGAGGCGGGATGGGGGCGATCGTGTTGTTGCCGCTGGGCGTGGACGATGCAGCGCTCGACCGCTGCCTGGCCGCGCTCGACGCCGGCACCGCCGCGGGCACTGCGGTGTGGTTGGCCGATGACGCACAGGCCGGGCCGCGGGCGCAGGCCGTGGTCGAGCACTGGCTCGCGCATACGCCGCTGCAGGCCGAATACACCCGCCGCGCGCGACCGCTCGGCGAAGTCGCCCACCTCGATGAAATGCTGCGCGCCTGCGAGGGACTGGACGTGGCCGTGCTCGCCCCGGACAGCGTGCCCGCGCCCGGCTGGCTGCAGCAGCTGCAGGCGGCCTTCGCCCGCGATGCGGCCATCGCTACCGCCACGCCCTGGTGCAATGCCGGCGAAACCGCTGCATGGCCGCGGCTGGGCGAAATCAATCCCGAGCCGGCCGATACCGCGCTGCTGGCCCACACCTGTGCAGGCCTGCCGAACCTGCACCCGGAACTGCCCTCGGCGGTCACCCATGCCGTGCTGGTGCGCGGCAACGCGCGGCGCCGTGCCGGTGGCCTCGACACCGACAGCTACCTTGGCTGGAATGCGGCACTGGTCGACCTCAGCCTGCGCATGGCGGGGCTGGGCTGGCGCAACGTGCTGTGCGAAAACGCCTTCGTCAGCCGCGCCGGCGAGGCCGTCAGCCGCGAGGGCGATCTGGAGGCCTTGGCCGCGCGCTGGCCGGGCTGGATGCCGCGGCTGGCCGATTTCCTCATGCACGACCCGTTGCATGCGCTGCGCGATGACCTGCAGCAACGGTTGCAGCAGGCGATAATGCCGCGAGAGCAGGGCGACCTGTTCGCCACGCCACCGCCGCCGGAGTCGCCTGCTTGAACCCTGCCATCGCCGCCATCGTCGTCACCTACCAGAGCGGCAGCACCATCGATGCCTGCCTGTCGCGCCTGCGCCAGGCGCAGGACGTGGCCGAGATCCGGGTGGTGGACAACGGTTCGCAGGATGACACGCTGGAAATCGTGCAGCGCCACGCCAGTCACGACCCGCGGGTGCGCTTCATCGGCAACCCGGACAATCCCGGCTTTGCCGCCGCCAACAACCAGGGCGTGGCCGATTCAGGCAGCCCCTGGCTGGCCTTCATCAATCCCGACCTGCTGGTGGAGGAGGACACCCTGGCGGCGCTGCGCCTGCGCGCGCTGGAACTGGGTGACTGCCTGCTGGGCGTGGAGCAGGTGGACGAACATGGCTTTGCCGACGACGCCGTGCGCCGCCGCGATCCCGATTTCCTGGCCATGCTGCGTTCGCCCGGACGTGGCGGGCGCCTGGCCATTCCGCGCGACCCGGCGCAGGCGATGCAGCAGGTGCCGGCGTTGTCCGGTGCGTTGCTGCTGATGCCGCGTGCGTTGTTCGATCGCCTCGGTGGCTGGGATGCCGGCTACCGCCTGCACGCCGAAGACCTGGACCTGTGCCGCCGCGTGCGCGAGGCCGGCGGCGTGGTGGCCATCGCCAATGATCTGCGGGTGACGCACGTGCGCGGGGTGTCCAGCCGCTCGCGGCCGTTCTTCGTCGAATGGCACAAGCACCGTGGCCTGTGGCGCTACTTCAGCAAGTTCGAGGCGAAGCAGCGCTCGGCGCCAGTGCGCGTGCTGGTGTGGGGCGCGATCTGGGCGCATGCGCTGATGCTGGTGCCGCGGCTGCTGCGCAAGGCGCTCTGACGGCGGGGTGGGGCGGGGGCATCCACGCATGGCGTGGATCTACCCGCAGCCCGGCCGGGAAACGCGATTCACCCGAACGGGCGCATAATTGCCCCATGGCCATCATCCAGTCCCTGCTCGACACCGACCTGTACAAATTCACCATGATGCAGGCGGTGCTGCACCAGCACCCCGGCGCCCTGGTCCAGTACCGGTTCAAGTGCCGTACCCCCGGTATCGACCTGGCGAGCTACATCGACCAGATCAACGAAGAGATCGACCACCTGTGCAGCCTGCGCTTCAGCAACGAAGAGCTGGACTACATGCGTGGCCTGCGCTTCGTGAAGCCCGACTTCGCCGATTTCCTCGGCCTGTTCCACCTGGATCGCAAGTACATCCAGCTGAAGCCGTCGACGACGGTGCCGGGCGAGATCGACCTGGACATCACCGGCCCCTGGCTGCACACCATCCTGTTCGAAGTGCCGCTGCTGGCGATCATCAACGAAGTCTGGTTCCGCAACACCACCACCGCTGATTTCGCCGAGGGCGAACGCCGCCTGCAGGCCAAGGCCGCGCTGCTGCGCGATACCCCCGGGTTCGAACAGTGCCGCATCGCCGATTACGGCAGCCGCCGCCGCTACTCACGCGACTGGCATGCGCGCCTGCTGCCGCTGCTGCGCGATGCGCTCGGCCCGCAGCTGGTCGGCACCAGCAACGTGCACTTCGCCCGTCTGTACGGCATGACCCCGCACGGCACCATGGCCCACGAATACCTGCAGGCGTTCCAGGCCCTCGGCCCGCGCCTGCGTGATTCGCAGGTGGCGGCGCTGGAATCGTGGGCGCGCGAATACCGCGGCGACCTCGGCATCGCCCTGTCCGACGTGGTCGGCCTGGATGCGTTCCTGCGCGATTTCGACATGTACTTCTGCAAGCTGTTCGACGGCGTGCGCCACGATTCGGGCGATCCGTTCGACTGGGGCGACCGCATGCTCGCCCACTTCCAGCAGCGCCGCGTCGATCCGCGCAGCAAGGTGCTGGTCTTCAGCGACGGCCTGGACATCACCAAGGTCATGCGCCTGTACGACTACTTCCGTGGGCGCTGTCAGGTGGCCTTCGGCGTAGGTACGCACCTGACCAACGATCTTGGCCCGACCCCGCTCAACATCGTCATCAAGATGGTCCGCTGCAACGGCCAGCCGGTGGCCAAGCTGAGCGACTCGCCGGGCAAGAGCATGTGCGACGACCCGGGCTACCTCAGCTACCTGCGCCAGGTCTTCGAACTGCCGCCGGAAGGTTGAATGTCGGTCCCCGTCGAATACCCGTTGAGCGCGGCAGTGACCGGTCAATAAACTGCGTTCATAAAAAATATCAACAAATCCATAGGGTTGAGCCGAGGAAAGCCTCCATCCCGGTTCGGGATGTGCCACAATAAACCGGGGCGTAGTTCACACTTTTTGTCGGTTGCGGGACGAGTGAACGAGTTTGCCCGTTCTGCGCCGGGCCGTTGGGGACCTACATGAGCGCATCTGAGTTGTTGGACCATTACCGCCTGCAGGCGTGTTCGCCGCAGTGGCGGGGTTTCATTCTGGCCATGGCGGACGAGTTTGCCGGGGCGTTGCCAGACGCGGATGTCGCCCGGCTGATGGCACGCATGGGTGAGCGCTTCGCGCGCGCGCATATGCTGCCCGCCGCAGACACGCTGGAGGCGCTGGAAGCGGCCGCCAATGCGGTCTGGGCCAGCATCAGCTGGGGCACGGTGACGCTGAGGGATGGCGGTACCGAGGTGGTCATCGAGCATCTGGCGGCACCGCTGACCGCGCTGCTGGCCCACCATGCCGGGTGGAATACCTCCTTCCTGGAAGGGGTCTACCGGGTCTGGTTCCGCAAGGCAGGCATGTCGCCCGCGCTGGACCTGGAGCCGGGGCCGGGGAGTTCGGCAGATGTGTCACGCTACGTCCTGCGCCGGGTCAGCTGAGCGTTCTGTTCACCGTCTATCGAGGGCTTTTGAATGTCTGTTGATTCTGCCAGTCACGATGATGTGGCCGGCTTGTTCAAACGCTTGGGCACCCGTGCCGGAGCACCCCAATACCACGATTTCTCCGATGAGCCGGCCACTGTCGCCGGCGCGCCGCAGGAGACCTCGCCGGCGGTGCCGATGCCGGCCGCCGTCGAGACCACTGGGCCGTCGGTTGAAGCCGAACCGGGTCACCTGCCGCCGTCGGTCGCCTCCGTAGCGGCCGCTGGAACCCCGCTGCAGCACCTGTTCCAGCGCTTGGCCCAGGCACCGTTGCAGGATGCCGGGCAGAGTCCGTTGGCGCGCTTGCGCCGGCGCTGAGTCAACGCCACCTGCGGTGCACCTTCCGGCATCGGGGAAGGTGGCGGCCGCGATTCCGCCACGATAGAGGCCGCATTGTCGCGGCCGGGATGAAGCCGCATGACGCACACATCGCCTCCCGCGCGCAGCGCTTTGATGGTTCGCCTGGGCCTGGCCGTTCTGGTCGCCGGTGCCCTCGCCCTGCTGGCCTTCGTCGCCACCGTGCCGCTGGACGTGACCTACCAGCTGGTGTTCTCGGCTGTGGTATTCGGCATCGCGCTGCTCCTGCGCAACCGTGAAGGGCGGCTCATTCCGCTGATCCTGATGGGCCTTTCGCTGGTCATGTCCACCCGGTACATGTGGTGGCGGCTGACCGAGACACTCGGCTTCGGCACGCTGGTCGACCTGACGCTCGGTGCTGGCCTGGTGGCGGCGGAAATCTACGCCTACGTGGTGCTGGTGCTGGGCTACTTCCAGGTGGCCTGGCCGCTCAACCGGCCACCGGTGCCACTGCCGGAGGACCGGGCACAGTGGCCGACGGTGGACGTGCTGATCCCCACCTACAACGAACCGCTGTCGGTGGTGCGAACCACCATCCTGGCTGCCACCGTGCTGGACTGGCCGGCCGACAAGCTCAACATCTACCTGCTCGATGACGGACGCCGCGATGAGTTCCGCGAGTTCTGCGAACAGGTCGGCGTGCACTACATCACCCGTACCAACAACAACCATGCCAAGGCCGGCAACATCAATGCCGCGCTCAAGAAGAGCCATGGCGAGTTCGTGGCCGTGTTCGACTGCGACCACGTTCCGACCCGCTCGTTCCTGCAGATGTCAATGGGTGGTTTCCTTGCCGACGCCAAGCTGGCCGTGGTGCAGACCCCGCATTACTTCTTCTCGGCCGACCCGTTTGAGCGCAATCTCGGCACGTTCGGCAAGGTGCCCAACGAAGGCGAGCTGTTCTACGGCCTTCTGCAGGATGGCAATGACCTGTGGGATGCCACGTTCTTCTGTGGTTCGTGCACCGTGCTGCGCCGTGCGCCGCTGGAAGCCATCGGCGGCGTGGCGGTGGAAACGGTGACCGAAGACGCGCACACCGCCATCCGCCTGCACAAGGCCGGCTGGCGCAGCGCCTACATTCCCATCCCGCAAGCTGCCGGCCTGGCCACCGAAAGCCTCTCGGCACATGTCGGCCAGCGTATCCGCTGGGCCCGTGGCATGGCGCAGATCCTGCGCGTGGACAACCCGCTGTTCACCCGTGGCCTGAAGTTCGTGCAGCGCGTCTGCTACACCAACGCCATGCTGCACTTCTTCTATGGGTTGCCGCGCATCATTTTCCTCACCGCGCCGCTGGCCTACCTGTTCTTCGGTGCACACGTCATCCACGCCTCGGCGCTGATGATCCTGGCCTACGCGTTGCCGCACATCCTGCAGGCCAACCTCACCAACGTCCGCGTGCAGGGCCGCCACCGCCACCTGCTGTGGAACGAGGTTTACGAGACCACGCTGGCCTGGTATATCCTGCGGCCGACGCTGATGGCGGTCATCAATCCCAAGCTGGGCAAGTTCAACGTCACCGCCAAGGGCGGTCTGGTCAAGGAAAGCTACTTCGACGCACAGATCGCCCGGCCCTACCTGGTGCTTCTGCTGCTGAACGTGATCGGCATCGTGGTCGGCATCGTGCGCCTGGTCATGGCCGATACCGATGGGCAGAGCAACACCATCTGGTTGAACCTGGGCTGGACGCTGTACAACACCATCATGCTCGGTGCGGTCATCGCTACCTCCGGCGAGCAGCGGCAGATCCGCCGCTCGCATCGCGTACCGCTGTCGATGCCGGCGGTTCTGCATCTGGAGGGAGGGCGCGCACTGCGCTGCCGCACCCTGAACTTCTCCACCGGCGGCATGGCCGTGCAGCTGGACGTACCCGAGCCGCTGCAGCCGGGCAGCGTGGCCCACATCGAACTGAGCAACCGCAACCGCAGCAAGCAGCTGCCGGTGATCATCCGCCACGACCGCGATGCATCCGGCATCAGCCTGCAGTTCGGCGAGCTGGACCTGGAGCAGGAGCGCTGGCTGGTGACCTGCACCTTCGCCCGTGCAGATATCTGGGTGCAGCTGTGGGGCCGGCATGACCGTGACACGCTGCTGCGCTCGTTCGGCGATGTGTTCAAGGCCAGCCTGCGTGGCTTCCACCGCCTGGGGCGGTTCATCACTACCGGCGGACGTCGCAGCGATGCCGCCCCACCGCGTACCGGAGATTCCGCATGACCCGTCGTGTATTCCGCGTTGGCCGCCTGTGGCTGCGCCCGCGTGCCACCGTGGTGGCCTTCGCGCTGGCCCTGCCGTGGGCTGCGGTGCAGGCACAGGACGCGAACGCGCCCGCCGCCGGCGTGGGTGTGGCCGCAGTGCCCGCCACCGCACCGGCAATGCCGTTGCCGTCCGCCGTCACGCCGGTGCCCGCGTCCATGCAGCAGAGCCGGGCGACGCTCAAGCAGCTCGGCATCGACTACGAAATCACCCTGCGTGGCGTGCAGGGCACGGCGGGCGTGCCGTTCTCGGTGCGCAGCGACCAGGTCGTGGACCGTGCATCACTGCACCTGAAGTACAGCTATTCGCCCTCGCTGCTCCCCGATCTGTCGCACCTGAAGGTAACGGTCAACGACGTCACCGTGGCGACGCTCCCGGTTGCCACCGAAGAGGCGGGCAAGGTGATCGAACGTGACATCGACGTCGATCCGCGGCTGATCATCGACTACAACCGCATCAACCTGCAGCTGATCGGCCATTACACGCGCGAGTGCGAGGATCCGGACCATTCCAGCCTGTGGGCCAACATCGACAGCAGCAGTTACCTGCAGCTGGGGTGGTTGCCGCTGCAGCTGAACAATGATCTGTCGCTGCTGCCCGTGCCGTTCTTTGATGCCCGCGACACCCGCCGCCTTGATCTGCCATTCGTGTACGCGGGCCAGCCCAGCGCCGGCACGCTGCAGGCCGCCGGCATCGTCTCCTCGTGGTTTGGCGCACTGGCCGGCTATCGCGGCGCGCGCTTCACCGCCAGCCCCGATGCGCTGCCGTTGCAGGGCAATGCCGTTGTGCTGGCCACGGCCGGCAAGAGCATCCCGGGCCTGGAAATGCCGCAGGTGGCGGGTCCCACCGTGGCCGTGGTCACCCATCCCAACGACCCCAACGGCAAGCTGCTGCTGGTGCTTGGCCGCGATGAGGCCGAACTGCGTACTGCCGCTTCGGCGCTGGCGCTGGGCGCACCGCTGTCTGGCCCGAGTGCCAGCATCGACAGCTTCAAGCCTGCCGCCGCGCGCAAGCCCTACGACGCACCCAACTGGATCCGCAGTGATCGTCCCGTGCGTTTCGACGAGCTGGTGACACGCACCAGTGAACTGAACGTGGTTGGCTACCACCCGGACCTCATCCGCATCGGCCTGCAGCTGCCGCCGGACTTGTTCGTGTGGCGCCAGCAGGGCATTCCGCTGGACCTGCGCTACCGCTACACGCTGCCCGAAGGCGCTGACAAGTCCGCGTTGAACATCAACATCAACGATGCCTTTGTCACCACGCTGCCGCTGGATGGCCTGCCGCGCGCGCAGACCATGCCGGAAAAACTGTGGAACAAGCTGAAGGTGCGCGGGCAGATGCCGATCGCACAGAAGGTGATGCTGCCCACCGGCCCGTTCTCGTCCAGCAGCCAGCTGCGCTTCCATTTCTTCTTCGACCGTCCCCAGGCCGGCGAGTGCAAGAACACCTTCCCGGATGTGTCTGCGGCCATCGATGGCGATTCCAGCATCGACCTGCGCGGCTTCCACCACTTCATGGCCATGCCCAACCTGGCGGCGTTCGGCAATGCCGGCTTCCCGTTTACGCGCATGGCCGACCTGTCCGAATCGGCCGTGGTGCTGCCTGATGCATTCACTGCCGAGGACGTTGGCAACGCGCTCACCGTGCTGGGCCGGATGGGTGCGTCCACCGGCTACCCGGCACTGGGCAACCGCTTCCTGCGCGCCGCCGACGTAGCCGCCAACCCGGATCTGGACCTGCTGGTGCTTGGCTCGCGCCGCACCCAGCCGCTGTTCACCGAATGGGCCGCGGACATGCCCATCGGCGAGGGCACGCAGCAACGAAGCTTCGCGTTGTCCGATTGGCTGACCTCCCACCTGCCCAGCTTCCTGTCGCCCGACGCGCAGCGCACCGATCTGCCCTCGGTGGCCGAGGTGGGACTGCGCCCGGATCCTGATGATGTGGTGATGCTCGGCTTTGAATCGCCGCTGCGGAAGGGGCGAAGCGTGGTGGCCATCATCGCCGACGATCCCGGCCAGCTTGGGCGTCTGTTCGATGCGTGGTTCGAACCGGCTCTGCTGCGCGATTTCCAGGGGAGCGCCGTGCTTCTGCACAAGAACACCGTGCGCAGCATGTCCGGCAACCAGACCTATTACGTAGGCCACCTGCCGCCGCTGACCTGGGCGCGCTGGTATTTTGCACAGAATCCGCTGTGGCTGGGCCTGCTGGTGGGTCTGTGCTGCCTGCTGCTGGCGCTGCTGGCCCGCGTGCTGCTGAAGTGGCAGGCACGGCGCCGCCTGGCGCAGGGAGGCGGCTGAGCATGGCCATTGTTGTTCACGGTGCAGCACGTCGCCGTTTCCTGCAGCTGTTGGCCGGGACGGCGGGCATGGCACTGCTGCCGGCGGCCGTGCAGGCGGTCAGCCTGCCGCGCTGCGCGGGCCCATGGCGGGAATGGCGCAGCTTCGTGCAGAAGCATGTGCAGGACGATGGCCGGGTCGTGGATTTCCTCAACAAGGATCTGCGCAGTACTTCCGAGTCTCAGTCGTATGCGCTGTTCTTCGCGCTGGTCGACAACGATCCGGTGCTGTTTGACCGGGTGCTCGGCTGGACCCGTCGCCAGCTCTGCGGCGGCCGCCCCGACCTGAACCTCCCCGCGTGGTTGTGGGGCCGTGATGCGGCCGGCCAGTTCCGCGTGCTGGATCCCAATACCGCGTCCGATGGCGAATTGTGGATTGCCTATGCCCTGCTGGAAGCCGGGCGGCTGTGGAATCGCCCGGGCCTGCACGATGCCGGCCGGCAGATGCTGGCGCTGATGCGCAAGGCCGAAGTGGCCGAGCTGCCTGGCTTCGGCCCGATGCTGCTGCCTGGCAATGCCGGCTTCATCCATGCCGATCGCTGGACGCTCAACCCTTGCTACCTGCCTCTGTTCGTGTTGCGCCGTTTTGCGGCAGTCGATGCGAAGGGACCTTGGGCACGCATGGCCGAACGCAGCGTGGCGCTGGTGGAAGCCAGCGCGCCGGTCGGCTTCGCGCCCGACTGGGTCGCATGGAACGGACGTGCGTTCGTCACCGACGCAGACAAGGGCGATCTGGGCAGTTACGACGCGATCCGCTGTTACCTGTGGGCGGGCATGGTCGACAACGCCGACCCGCTGCGTCGCCGTCTGCTGCAGGCCCTGTCCGGCCCGGTGGGCATGCTGCGTGAGCAGGGACAGCTGGCCGAGAAGATCCAGGTCCGGACCGGCGTCGGCACCGGCACCGCGCCGGCCGGCTTTTCCGCCGCCCTGCTGCCTTACCTGGCGGCATCCGCGCAGCCTGCGCTGCTGAAAGCGCAGCAGGCCCGCGTACACGCGGCTACCGATCTGAATTATTACGAGCGTTCACTGGTCCTGTTCGGCAAAGGCTGGATGGACCGACGCTTCCGATTTTCCGCCGACGGGCGCTTGCTGCCTGCCTGGAGTAACCCATGTTCCGCAAACACCTGAAGCCGCTGTGCCTGGTCGGCCTGCTCGACCTGTGCGTGTTGACAACGCCAGCCTGGGCACAGAGCGCCTCGGTGCAGCAGCTGGTCAACCAGGGTAACTACTGGCACGACCAGGGCCGTGAAGACCTGGCAGCCGATACCTGGCGGAAGCTGCTGGCTACCGACGTCAACCAGCCCGATGCGCTGCTCGGCCTGGGTCTGATCGACCTCAACCAGGGACGCCGTGCCGAAGCACAGAAGCGCCTGCAGCAGCTGCATACACGCCACCCGCAGGCGCCGCAGACCGCGCGCCTGCGGCTGGCCTTGGGCGGAGGTTCCGGTGGCGGTGACAACCCGCTGCAGGCCGCGCGCCGTTCAGCGGCGGCCGGCCGCTATGTCGATGCGGTGCGCAGCTACGACAAGGCGTTCGCCGGCAGCGCGCCGCCGGACGATCTTGCGCTGGAGTACTACCAGGTTCTGGCCGGCACCCCGGAAGGCTGGGCGCGCGCGCGCGATGGCCTGCAGAAACTGGTTGGTCGCAACGACACGCCCTCGGCACGGCTGGCGCTGGCGCAGGTGCTGACCTACCGCGAGCCCAGCCGCCGCGATGGCATCAGCCAGCTCAGCGCGCTCAGCCAGCGCCAGGACACCGGTGGCCCCGCCCGGGCGGCGTGGCGCCAGGCGCTGCTGTGGCTCAATGCAGGTCCTGCCGACGCGCCGCTGTACCAGACCTTCCTGGCCGCACAGCCGAACGATCGCGAAGTGGCCGCCAAGGCGGGCCAGCTGCGCGAGCAGGCCAGCACTGCCGCTGCGGCGGTCGACCCCAACCAGCGTCTGCTCGGTGAAGCCTTCCGCGCGCTGGACAACAACCAGCTGGCGCAGGCGGAAAGCCGCTTCGCCCAGGTGCTGCGCGCGCGTCCGCGCGATGCCGGTGCACTCGGCGGCCTGGGCTCGGTGCGCCTGCGCCAGGAACGTTTTGAAGAGGCCAATGAACTGCTCAAGCAGGCCGTGGCCCGCGATGGAAAGTGGCGCAGTGCCGCCGACAGTGCGCGTTACTGGCTGACCCTGCAGCAGGTGCGCGGGCAGCGCGGTGCCGATGCACTGGCGCGCGTGCAGCAGGCCATCAGCCTGCAGCCGAAGCAGCCGGCCGGCTATGTGGCGCTGGCGCAGCTGCAGGAAGGCACTGACCCCGCTGCAGCCGAACGCAGCTACCGCAAGGCCCTGGAACTGGAGGCCGGCAACGCAGGTGCACTGCAGGGCCTGGTGGGCCTGCTTGGCCGCCAGGGCCGCGCCGAAGAAGCGGCCGTGATGATGGAGCGCATGACCCCCGCGCAGCAGGAAAAGGCCGGCGGCCGTGCCGTGCTGCGCGCCAACCTGGCCCGCGCCCGCGCGCAGGAAGCCATCGCCGCTGGCAGCCTGCAGATGGCGCAGGTGGAACTGGAGGACGCGCTGCTGGCCCAGCCTGACGATCCCTGGCTGCGTCTGGAACTGGCGCGCCTGTACCAGCGCATGGGGCAGGTCGGCGAAGCCGACCGGGTCATGGCCGAGCTGGCTGCTGCGGGCACTGACGGGTCGGTGGAGGCGCTGCAGGCGCAGGCGCTGTTCGCGCAGGAACGCCAGCAGTGGCCGCGCATGCTCACGCTGCTCGAGCAGATCCCGGCCAACGCGCGCACGGCCGAGGTCGAGGCGCTGCGCACCGTGGCCCTGGTGCAGGCGCAGGGTGCGCAGGCGCGCAGCCTGGCCCAGCGCCAGCGCACCGGTGAAGCGCAGCTGCTGCTGGCACGCACCGAAGCTGCGCTCGGCAACCAGGCACAGAACCCGGAACTGGTGGCGGCCCTGGCCGGTGCCTATGCAGACATCGGCAGCAGCGAACGCGCAATGACGCTCGCCCGCGGCCTGCTGCAGGGGGACAACCCCAGTAACGAGGCCCGCCTGCAGTACGCTTCGGTGCTGCTGCGCGCGGGTCGTGATGGCGAAGTCGCCGCCGTGCTGCGCCAGCTGGGACAGGTCCAGCTGGATGCCGCCCAGCAGGCGCGCCTGCAGGATCTGCGTTCCGGTTACGTGCTGCGCCAGGTCGATGCGCTGCGCGAGCAGGGCAACCTGGAAGCGGCCTACAGCGTGCTGGCCCCGGCGCTGGCAGAGCATCCCGACGACCCACGCAACATCGCCGCACTTGCGCGGCTGTACAGCGCCGCCGGCGATCATGGCCAGGCGCTGGCGCTGTACCAGCAGCAGCTGCAGCGCAGTCCCGGCGATGTCGATGCGCTGGTCGCCGCCGCCGGCAGTGCCGCCTCGCTGCGTGACATGGATACCGCCGAGGCCTACCTGCAGCAGGCGCTGGCCAAGGCGCCCGATTCACCCGACGTGCTGGCCGGTGCCGGCCGCGTCTACCGCGCCGCCGGCAAGAACCGTCGCGCCGAAAGTTACTTCAAGGCCTCGCTGGCTGCTGCCGCGCGCCAGTCCGGTTACGCCGACGCCGGCATGCCGCGTTCGCGCAACGCAGCGCTGGCCGGCGGTGCCGGTGCGTTCAACCCGTTCGCCGGCATGAACCGCGGCGTTGCCAGCCGTGCCCTGCGCAGCGACGACCTGCCACTGCCAGCGGCGGTCGATGCGCTGGCCGCTGCCGCGCCCGTCGGCAGCAGCGGCCTGCCGCGCAGCAGCGTGCAGGGGCCGTTGTTCGATGCGTCCGGGTTGCCCGAGCCGGTCAGCGCGCGCACGGCGACGGCGCAGCTCGATGCGCTGCCGGTACCTGGCCAGTCCAGCCGCAGCCGCCGTACCGAGGCCGCCACCGGCAGCACCGGCAACCAGGCCGTGCTGGCCGAACTGCGTGACCTCACGGCAGAGAACAGCAGCAGCCTGGCCGTCGGTGCCAGTTACCGCAGCCGCGATGGCGAACCCGGGCAAGGCAAGCTGGATGATCTGCAGGTGCCGATGGAGGCCCGCTTCGCGGTGGGCGATGGCAAGCTGATCGTGGCCGTGACCCCGGTCGTGCTCGATGCCGGGCAACCGGATGCCGCGTATGTCGACGCCAGCCGCTTTGGCGGTGGCCCGCAGGCGGCGCTGGCCGGCGCACTGGCCGCTGACCGTACTCCGGTGGACGATCTGGTGGGCTCTTCGCTCTACCAGACCCTGCTGACCCGTGGTGAAAGCAACGCCACGCGCAACCTGATCGAACAGCGTGCACTGGATACCGGTCGCTACCAGGAACTGTACAACCAGACCGATGGTGCCCTGACCGCCGCCGAACGACGAACGGCGGCACTGGCACTGCTGTTTGCCGATCCACTGCCGGCGTACCTGCTGTCGCGCGATGTCGGCACTACGCCGATCAGCCAGATCGCGACCCAGCTGTTGAACAACGGAGGCCTGTCGCGCGGACTGACCAGCGCCGAACAGGCACAGCTGAAGGCACTGGCCAGCGGTGCCAACAGCGGCCAGAGTCCGATCACCTTCCAGGATACGCTGTATGCGATGGTGGCCAACGCCGCCGGCGCGCGTCGCATGTCCGCGCAGGATGCGACGGGCGCCGGTATTTCGGTGGGCTATCAGCGCGGCGGCCTGCGCGCGGATGTCGGCACCTCGCCGCTGGGCTTCTCGGAAAACCAGGTGGTTGGCGGCGTCGCCTACGAAGGCCGCATCGGCGATGGTTTCACCTGGACCGGTGAAGCCTCGCGCCGCGCCGTCACCGACAGCGTCCTCGCTTTCTCCGGCGTACAGGACGACCGCACCGGCCAGCGCTGGGGCGGCGTCACCGCCACCGGTGCCAAGATCGGCGGCACGCTCGACAACGGGCTCATCGGTGGCTACGCCAACCTGTCCTGGCATCGCCTGCAGGGCGAGAATGTGGCCAACAACGAACGCAGCGAAGTTGGCCTGGGCGTGTACGTACACGCTTTGGAAACCAGCAACCAGTCGCTCACCGCTGGCCTGAATGTCACCGCGTTGCAGTACCAGCGCAACCTGAGTGGCTTCACCTACGGGCAGGGTGGCTACTTCAGCCCGCAGCGCTATCTCGATGTCGGCTTCCCCGTGCACTGGAACGGCCGCAATGAACGCGCGCGGCTGGCCTGGCAGGTCGATGGCAGCGTCGGCGTGCAGCACTTCGAGGAAAAGGCCTCTGACTACTTCCCCACCGACGCTGCCCTGCAGCAGGCGGCCTATGACGCCGCGTCGATGGCTGCGCTGCTCGGGCTGACCAGTGAGTACGTGGCGCCGGTCTACAGTGGCCAGACTAAGACCGGCGTGTCCTACAACCTCAGCGCCGCCGCCGAGTGGCAGCTGTCCAGCCAGTTGTTCCTGGGCGGCCGGATGGAGCTGAACAACGCGCGTGACTACCGCCAGTTCGGCACCAGCCTGTACCTGCGCTTCCTGCTCGACCGCCTGGGTTCGGGCCTGGGCATGCGCCCGCAGGTGCTGCGCTCGCCGTACAGCGGCGGGCCTTGAGCGTGGGCGGGTCGGGCACGCAGGCCTGCACGCCGCGTGCCCGCTGCCTGCGCTATACCTGCAGCCCGGCCGGTGCCTGCCCCGGCTCCTGCACCTGGAGATGCTGATGCCGCCTGTCGCCACCCCGCTCGTCGCTACGGTCTCCCGACGCCGCCTGCTGGCGGCGCTGGCCGCACTGCCGCTGCTGTCCATCGCCGTACCCGGTTGCGCCGCCAACGATGGCCGCCGTGGCTGGCCGGCCTGGCAGCTGCTGTGCGACAGCAGCCTGAGTGAGGACGGTCGCATGATCGATCGCACCCAGGCCGACCAGCGCAGCACCTCCGAAGGCCAGTCCTATGCGCTGTTCTTCGCGCTGGTGGCCAACGATGCCGAGCGCTTCGCGCGCGTGCTGCGCTGGACCCAGGACAACCTCGCCGGTGGCGACATGGCCGCGCGGTTGCCAGCCTGGCTGTGGGGCCGCGATGGCAAGGGAGGCTGGTCGGTGCTGGATCCCAATCCCGCATCCGACTCGGACCTGTGGCTGGCCTATGCCCTGCTGGAAGCGGCGCGCCTGTGGCGCATGCCGGATTATCAGCGCATCGCCATGGCCATGCTGGCGCAGGTCCGCGAGCGCGAGATCGCCGACCTTGATGGGCTGGGCCCGATGCTGCTGCCCGGCCCGCACGGGTTCGTGGCCGACGGGGTCACCCGGGTCAATCCCAGCTACCTGCCGCTGCCACTGCTGCGCCGCTTTGCCGCTGTTGATCGCGACGGCCCGTGGAAAGCCTTGGCCGGCAACACCGTGGCGTTGCTGCAGCAGAGCAGCCCGCACGGCTTCGCGCCCGACTGGGCTGCATGGAAAAACGGGGCATTCGTGGCCGATCCGGTCAACGGTGCGGTCGGCAGCTACGACGCCATCCGCTGCTACACCTGGGCGGGCATGACCGCACCGCGCGACCCGTTGTTCAAGCGCCAGTCGCAGGCATTGTCCGGCCCGCTGCAGCGCCTCCGCAGCGGTGCGGCGATGTGGGAGAAGATCGATACCCGCAGCGGCGCAGGGCAGGGCGAGGGCAATGACGGCTTCCGTGCGGCATTGCTGCCCTACCTGCTGGCGCAGGGCGAAACCGCGCTGGCCCGGCAACTGCAGGACAGCCTGCCCAGCGCCGTTCAGCAGCGCGCCGCCACGCCGGTCTATTACACGCAGATGCTCAGCCTGTTCGGCCTCGGCTGGGCCGAAGGCCGCTGGCGTTTCGGCGCCGACGGCCAGCTGCAGCCGCGGCATTGATCACCGCGGGTAGTGCCGGCCGCTGGCCGGCAACCTCGATCTCTTATTCCAACGCGTAACGCAGCACGAACAGCGTCGCCACCAGCCACACCGCCGGGTGCACCTCGCGCCAGCGGCCGGTTCCGGCCTTCAGCGCGGCGTAGGCGATGAAGCCGAACGCCAGGCCATTGGCGATGGAATAGGTGAACGGCATCGCCAGCGCACACAGCGCGGCCGGCACCGATTCGGTCAGGTCGCTCCAGTCCACTTCCACCAGTTCGCGCAGCATCAGGCCGGCCACGAACAGCAGGGCAGGGGAGGTGGCATACGCCGGCACCATCGCCGCCAGCGGCGAGAACAGCAGCGCGGCCAGGAACAGCGCCGACACCACCAGTGCGGTCAGCCCGGTGCGGCCACCCACCTGCACGCCCGAGGCGCTTTCGGCAAACGCGGTGGTGCTGCTGGTGCCCAGCAGCGAACCGGCCACGATGGCGGTGCTGTCGGCCAGCAGCGCACGGCCGAAGCGCTTCTGCGCGCCCGGCAGCTTCAGCAGGCCGGCACGACCGACCACGCCGTACAGCGTGCCGGTGGCATCGAACACTTCCACCAGCACGAACACCAGCACCACCTGCAGCAGCACCGCCAGCGGCGCGCCGCCGTCGTGGTGCAGCAGGCCGGGCAGGTCCAGCTGCAGGAAGGTCGGTGCCAGGCTCGGCGGCAGCGAGACCAGGCCGTGGTACTGCACGTCACCCAGCGCCCAGCCGGCGCCGGTGACGGCGAGGATGCCGATCAGGATGGCACCGCGCACGCGCCGCGCTTCCAGCACCGCGATCAGCAGGAAACCGCCGAGCGCCAGCAGCGGCGGTGCGGTGTTCAGCGGGCCCAGCGCCACCAGGGTGTCTTCGTTGCCGACGATCACCCCGGACTTCTGCAGCGCGATGATCGCCAGGAACAGGCCGATGCCGGCCACGATGGCCGAGCGCAGCGACGACGGAATGCCGGCCACCAGCCACGCGCGCACGCCGGTCAGCGACAGCACCAGGAACACCAGGCCGGAGATGAACACCGCGCCCAGCGCCTGCTGCCACGGCAGGCCGGCCGCGCCCACTACCGTAAAAGCGAAGAACGCATTCAGACCCATGCCCGGCGCCATGCCTACCGGGAAATTGGCTGCCAGTGCCATCACTGCCGAACCCAGCGCGGCGGCCAGGCAGGTGGCGACGAACACGGCGCCGGCATCCATGCCCGTGGTGCTCAGGATTTCCGGGTTGACGAAGACGATGTAGGACATCGTCAGGAAGGTGGTGACACCGGCCAGCAGCTCGGTGCGCACGGTGGTGCCGTGCTGCTGCAGCTGGAACAGGCGTTCGAACAGGGACATGGGGAAATCTCAAACCGTTGGTGGTGGGTACCGACCGTTGGTCGGTACGCCTTCCGTCACCACCAACGGTGGTGACCTACCAGAATGCAGAACGGCCGCGCAGAGCGCGGCCGTTCTTCCTTTCTTATTTCAGCGCCTTGAAGCGCAGGCGCTTCGGCGCGGCGTCGTCGCCCATGCGGCGGCGCTTGTCTTCTTCGTACTCGCGGTAGTTGCCCTGGAAGAACTCCACGTGCGAATCGCCTTCGAACGCCAGGATGTGGGTCGCGATGCGATCCAGGAACCAGCGGTCATGCGAAATGACGAAGGTGTTGCCCGGGAACTCCAGCAGCGCATCTTCCAGCGCACGCAGGGTTTCGATGTCCAGATCGTTGGACGGTTCGTCGAGCAGCAGCACGTTGCCACCCTGCAGCAGGGTCTTGGCCATGTGCAGGCGGCCACGCTCACCACCGGACAGCGAACCGACCATCTTCTGCTGGTCCTGGCCCTTGAAGTTGAAGCGGCCGATGTAGGCGCGCGACTGGATCTCGATGCCGTTGATGTTGAGGATGTCCAGGCCGCCCGCGATTTCCTGGAAGACGTTGTGGTTGCCTTCCAGCGCGTCGCGGCTCTGGTCCACGTAGGACAGCTTTACGGTCGGGCCGACCACGATCTCGCCGGTATCCGGCTTTTCCTGGCCGGTGATCATCTTGAACAGGGTCGACTTACCGGCACCGTTCGGGCCGATGATGCCGACGATGGCGCCGGCCGGCACCAGGAAGCTCAGGTTGTCGAACAGCAGGCGGTCGCCGAACTTCTTCGAGACGTTCTTGAACTCCATCACCGCGTTGCCCAGGCGCTCGCCCGGCGGGATGAAGATTTCATTGGTCTCGTTGCGCTTCTGGTAATCGACCGACTGCAGCTCTTCCAGGCGGGCCAGACGGGCCTTGCCCTTGGTGCGGCCACCCTTGGCGTTCTGGCGCGACCACTCCAGTTCCTTCTGGATCGCCTTCTGGCGGGCCTTTTCCTGGTTGTCTTCCTGCTTCAGGCGCTCATCCTTCTGGGTCAGCCAGTCGGTGTAGTTGCCCTTCCACGGAATGCCGCGGCCACGGTCCAGTTCCAGGATCCACTCGGCGGCGTTGTCCAGGAAGTAGCGGTCATGGGTGACCGCCACGACGGTGCCGGTGTAGCGCGCCAGGAACTGTTCCAGCCATTCCACCGACTCGGCGTCGAGGTGGTTGGTCGGTTCGTCGAGCAGCAGCATGTCCGGCTTCTGCAGCAGCAGGCGGCACAGTGCCACGCGGCGCTTTTCACCACCGGACAGCTTGCCGACCACGGCATCCCACGGCGGCAGGCGCAGTGCATCGGCGGCAACGTCCAGCTGGTTTTCCAGGGTGTGCGCATCGCCAGCGGCGAGGATCGCTTCCAGGCGCTCCTGTTCCTTGGCCAGTGCGTCGAAGTCGGCTCCTTCCTCGGCGTAGGCGGCGTACACCGCTTCCAGCGCGGCCTGGGCCTGCAGCACTTCGCCCACGCCTTCTTCCACCGCTTCACGCACGGTCTTGGTCGGGTCCAGTTCCGGTTCCTGCGCCAGGTAGCCGACCTTGATGCCGGCCTGCGGGCGGGCTTCGCCCTCGAAATCGGTGTCCACGCCGGCCATGATCTTCAGCACGGTGGATTTGCCGGCGCCGTTCAGGCCCAGCAGGCCGATCTTCGCGCCCGGGAAGAAGGACAGCGAGATGTCCTTGATGATCTGCCGCTTGGGCGGGACCACCTTGGACACGCGGTTCATGGTGTAGATGTATTGCGAGGACATGAGGTCTCCGTAGGGGCGCGGCCCTGCACCCGTCCGTCAGCGGGAAGATCCCGGACGACAGCGGGCACAGACTGAATGGAATACCCTCAATTATAGCCGGAACCGGTTCGCGGCCGCGCCTGCCGGGGCCCCGTGGGGCTGGCCGAAGGCTGAATACTGAGTGGAACGCGTCAGCGGGAAGCGTTTCCAGCCGGAAACCGTTCAGATCGCTTGCGCAATATGGACATCACCATCCACTTCAACAGAGGTCTGTCATGCGCATCACCCTTATCGTGGCCGGGGCCATGGCCTCTGTACTGGCGCTGGGCGCCGTCACCCCGGCCTTTGCCGACAACGACCACCGTGACCGCCGCGAGTGGCGCGAAGACCGCCGCGACGATCGTCGCGAGTACCGCCATGACGTCCGCGAGGCACGCCGCGACTACGAACGCGACCGCCGCGATGCGCGCCGTGACTGGCGCCGCGACCATGACCGCCGCTACTACCATCCGGCACCGCCGCCGCCGCGCGTGGTCTACCGCCCCGGCTATCGCCCGGGCCCGGGCTACGGCTGGCAGGTCGGCCACCGCTACCGCGATTACTACCGCGGCCCGGTCTACGTGGTGAACGACTACCCGCGCTACCACCTGCGTCGCCCGCCGTACGGCCACCAGTGGATCCGGGATGATCGCGGCAATATGCTGCTGGTGGCCATCGCCACCGGCGTCATCGCCCAGTACGTGCTCAGCCGCTGAGTCTGTTGCTGACGGGGTCGGATCCCTTTCCACAGGAAAGGGCTCTGACCCCATCCAGGCAACGGGGTCGCTGACGGGGTCGGATCCCTTTCCGCAGGAAAGCGCTCTGACCCCAGAGCCCACCGGCAAAACCATACGGGGCCGGATCTCCTCCACGGGGATCCGGCCCCGTCCCTTTCGGCCCCGGCAGGCCGCCACGGGGCTACAATCAGGGGCTGTGCCGTACCCCCTTTTCCCTGCCTGCCGGAGTAACCGATGTTCCCGCGTGACGTCCGCATCGAAACCTACGATCCCGAACTGGCCAAGGCCATCGCCGCCGAAACCCAGCGTCAGGAAGACCACGTCGAGCTGATCGCCAGCGAGAACTACACCAGCCCGGCCGTGATGGAGGCCCAGGGCAGCCAGCTGACCAACAAGTACGCCGAAGGCTACCCGGGCAAGCGCTACTACGGTGGCTGCGAATACGTGGACATCGCCGAGCAGCTGGCGATCGACCGCCTCAAGCAGCTGTTCGGCGCGGACTACGCCAACGTGCAGCCGCACAGCGGTTCGCAGGCCAACCAGGCCGTGTACTTCGCCCTGCTGCAGCCGGGTGACACCATCCTCGGCATGAGCCTGGCCCACGGCGGCCACCTCACCCACGGTGCCAAGGTCAACGCGTCGGGCAAGCTGTTCAACGCCGTGCAGTACGGCGTCAACGACCAGGGCCTGATCGATTACGACGAAGTCGAGCGCCTGGCCCTGGAGCACAAGCCGAAGATGGTCGTGGCTGGTTTCTCGGCCTATTCGCAGGTGATCGACTGGGCGCGCTTCCGCGCCATCGCCGACAAGGTCGGTGCCTACCTGTTCGTCGACATGGCCCACGTGGCCGGCCTGGTCGCCGCTGGCGTCTACCCGAGCCCGCTGGAACACGCCCACGTGGTCACCTCGACCACCCACAAGACCCTGCGCGGCCCGCGCGGCGGCATCATCGTCGCCAAGGGCGCCGACGAAGACCTGGTCAAGAAGCTGCAGTCGGTGGTGTTCCCGGGCATCCAGGGCGGTCCGCTGATGCACGTCATCGCCGCCAAGGCCGTGGCCTTCAAGGAAGCGCTGGAGCCGGGCTTCACCGCCTACCAGCAGCAGGTGGTGAAGAACGCCCAGGCGATGGCCAACACGCTCATCGCGCGTGGCTACAAGATCGTCTCCGGCGGCACCCAGAACCACCTGATGCTGGTCGACATGATCGGCAAGGACGTGTCCGGCAAGGACGCGGAAGCCGCGCTGGGCAAGGCCCACATCACCGTCAACAAGAACTCGGTGCCGAACGATCCGCGTTCGCCGTTCGTGACCTCGGGCCTGCGCCTGGGCACGCCGGCCGTGACCACCCGTGGTTACGTCGAACAGGACTGCGTGGACCTGGCCAACTGGATCGCCGACGTGCTCGACGCCCCGGCCGATGACGCCGTCATCGCCCGCGTGCGCGACGCCGTCAGCGCGCAGTGCCGCAAGTACCCGGTCTACGGTTGATTGATCCTGGGGTCAGAGCCCTTTCCTGACGGAAAGGGATCCGACCCCGGGCATCCAGATCGAAGCAGGGGTCGGATCCCTTTTCGCAGAAAAGGGCTCTGACCCCGGCACCCAGGAAGCAACGCACATGGATGAGCGCCTGCACAAACGCCTGCAGCTCGCACTGGCCCTGTGTTGTTCGGCCTGCCCGGCCTGCTGCTGGGCGGCATCGTGGCCCTGGTCGGCGTGTACGCCGGCCTGATGCAGGAGACCCGCCTGCTGAGCCGGCTGCTGCTGGTCTGCTGGGGCGCGGCCGGTGCACTCGGCATCGTCGCCTGGGTGCGTATCGGCGCCGATTTCCTGCTGCAGGGCCGATCGGGCCTGCAGGCCATGGGCCGGGTGTGGTGGTGCCTGTTGCTGCTCGGCGCCTTCGCGGCCATTCCCGCCGTCGTGCTGGGCGTGGTGGTCGGGCTGACCGAACGCGCGGAGGGCTTCGGCCTGCTGCTGTACGGCCCGCCGCTGCTGCTGCCGGCTGCGCATCTGGCGTGGCTGCGCTGGCGACAATCCCTTGCCGCACAAGGCTGAGCGCCGCCCGGATTTGCTGCAAAAGCCCTTCTCAGGTACCTTTGCGACGCTGTCATGACGATGACAGATTGGTATTCCCCCTGAGCCAGGCGTTCCATGTATTGCCCCTTCTGCCAGCATGCCGATACACGGGTCATCGACTCGCGCGTCTCCGAAGACGGCGCGACGATCCGCCGTCGGCGTGAGTGCGAGGCCTGCAACGAACGTTTCAGCACCCTGGAAACGGTCGAGCTGAAGCTGCCGGCCATCGTCAAGAGTGATGGCACCCGCGAAGCCTTCGACCAACGCAAGGTGCGCGCCGGCTTCGACCGCGCGCTGCAGAAGCGCGCCGTGCCGGAAGAGAAGATCGAAGCGGCGGTACGCGCCGTGGTCCACCAGCTGCGCATCAGTGGCGAACGCGAAGTGCCCTCGATCAAGGTCGGCGAGTTCGTCATGAACGAACTGCGCAAGCTCGACCACGTCGGCTACGTGCGTTTCGCCTCGGTCTACCGCAGCTTCGAGGACGTGGCCGATTTCCGCGAGGAGATCGAGAAGCTGGAACGCGACCTGCCGTCCAGCACCGAACAGCTGCAGCTGCTGGGCGATGTCATCGCCCTGACCAAGAAGAAGAAGGGCTGACGCCCGGGTGGGTGGTGGGTGCCAACCGTTGGTTGGCACCGATGGGCCGTCCATTGGTGGGTGCCAACCGTTGGTTGGCACGATGGCATGCATCCACACCCGCGGCGTTACCATGGCCACATGACCACGCCGTTCACCGTCCTCGACCACCTGCACATGGCCAACGCACTGCGTCTGGCCGAGCGCGCCGCCTATACCACCCGCCCCAATCCCATGGTCGGCTGCGTGATCGCCCATGGCGAACGCGTGGTCGGGCAGGGCTGGCACCAGCGTGCCGGCGGCCCGCATGCCGAGGTCTTCGCCCTGCGCGAGGCGGGCAGCGAAGCGCGGGGTGCCACCGCTTACGTGACCCTGGAGCCCTGCGCGCATTTCGGCCGCACGCCACCGTGCGCGCTGGCGCTGATCGAAGCCGGTGTGTCGCGCGTGGTCGCGGCGCTGCGCGATCCCTTCCCGAAGGTCGATGGCGGTGGTTTCGACTTGTTGCGCGAAGCAGGCATCGAAGTGTGCGAGGGCCTGATGGCGACGCAGGCGCGCGAGCTCAACAAGGGCTTCCTGTCGCGCGTGGAGCGCAACCGCCCGTGGCTGCGGGTGAAGCTGGCGGCCAGTCTGGATGGGCGCACGGCGATGGCCGATGGCAGCTCGAAGTGGATCACCGGCGCGGCGGCGCGCGAAGACGTGCAGCACTGGCGCGCGCGTGCCGGTGCGATCCTCACCGGTGCCGATACGGTGCTGGCCGACGACCCGATGCTGACCGTGCGCCTGGCCGATACCGAGGTGATGCCGCCGCTGCGCGTAGTGCTGGACTCCCGCCTGCGCTCTCTGGAATGCAGCCGCGTGCGCGAGGGTGGGGCGCCGACGTTGTATGTGCACGATGCTGCGGTGAGCGCACCGGATGCGGCCGATGCCGAATTCGCCAGCGTGCCGAGCATCGATGGCCGCCTGGATCTGGGGGCTGTGCTGGCGCTGCTGGCCGAGCGCGGCATCAACGAAGTGCACACCGAAGCCGGTGCCACCCTGGCCGGCGCGCTGCTGCGTGGTGGCTGGGTGGATGAGCTGCTGCTGTACCAGGCGCCGACGCTGCTGGGGGATACCGGTCGCCCGCTGCTGGCTGGCCTGGGTATTGAGGCGATGGACCAGCAGCGCCGCCTGCGCGTTGTCGACCAGCGCCAGGTGGGGGATGACCTGCGGTTGCTGCTGCGCGCGTGATGCGGTGAGATCCATCCACGCATGGCGTGGATCTACTGTGCTCTGGTAGACGCCAACCTTGGTTGGCGCCGTGGCCTGCTTGCCGGTTACCGCCTTACGCGCACTCGTCGGTCCACATCATCTGCGCGATCGGACGCAGGGCCTTGCACTCCTGCGTCATCTCGTCGGCCGACTTCACCTGCGCCTTGGCCTTCAGCTCGTCGGCCATCGCGTCCACGCCGCTGATCTGCTCCGGCGCGATCTTCGCCACGCAACTGCGGTGCTGCTGCAGCAGCAGGTCGCAACCCGGCACACCGGTCACCTTCGGTGCGCTGGCCGCTTCGGCATCTTCCATCCACGCCTGGAACGGCGCGATGGCTTCCAGCACCGGGGTGACCAGCTCATCGAAGCTGCCGCTGAACCAGTACGCCTGCCCGGCACCGGAATACAGCTTCTGGCTGCCCTTCACCGTGCGCTGCGTGCCGTTCTTCAACGCTTGCGTATAGGCGTCGATGAAGCGCGTGCTGCTGGCCGGGTCTTCACTGGTCATGCTGTCGGCGAACAGCGGGCGCACGCTGGCCAGGTCCACCACCTTGCAGGTGAAATCGACCGTGGCGATCTTCTGGTCGTCCACGTACTCGTTGTCTTCGATGCTGCTGCCGGTGGCGCGGCAGGTCGATGCCTTCAGCACCTTGGCGTACAGCGCTTCGGTCGCGGCCGCGTCGGGCGTGCCGCCGACGCTGGCCTGCAGCGCCATCCACGGTTGGGCCAGCGCCTTGGCCAGCGCGCCCGGCGTAGGCGTCACCGCGTCCTTGCCATCGTGCGCGCTGCGCATGGCGTCGTTGAGCGTGCGTGCGGCAGCGGCATCGTCTTCAATCAGCACGCGCGCGTACACGTCCAGCGTCTGTTCCGGCGTCAGTGCCGTCGCGGCGGTGGCGAACACGGGGGCGCACAGCAGGGCGCTGGCGAGCAGGGTGCGGATGGGGGTCTTCATGACGGAGTTCCGGTTCCAATGGGGTGATGCACAGGCGCGAAAGCCTAACCCGTTGCAACGCCCGTGTGGAATCGGATGTGTTGCAAAAAAAACGGGCCCCTTGCGGAGCCCGTTCGATTACACGACGAGGATCGAGCAATCAGAAGCTGGCGCGGACGCCGGCCGAGAACTGGGTGACGTCGCGGTAGCCGGAGACCTCGCCCACCAGACCCCAGGTCTTGGTGAAGTTGATCTGGCCACCGAGGGTGCCGACCCAGGTGCCTTCGAAATTGTTGCCGCCATCCATGTAACCGGCCTTGATCCAGGCTTCGGTCATGCGCGAGGGCTTGCCACGCAGGCCCATGGTGGCGCGCACCAGGTTGGTGTGGTCCTTGAAGGTCTCATCAGCGAAACCATCCAGGCGGTCGGTGACCTTGGCCTGCTGACGCACCCAGGCGATGTCGGCGGTGTAGTCGACGCGGTCGCTGAAGGGCATGTGGTAGCCGATACCCAGCTCCGGCTGGTTCAGTTCCAGCTTCACCGAGCCATCGGAGAAGTGATAGGTCTTGCTGCCGTAGTTCCAGCCACCGAACACGTGCACCTGCTCGGCAAGCGCCACCGAACCGCGCACGTAGCCGCCGTCCAGCTTGGGATCATCGAGGCTGTCGTCGCTGACCTTGGCCTGGGTCCAGCCACCTTCGACGTAGGTGTAGCTCAGGGCATCGGCCGAGGCCGAGAACGGTGCGGCGGCCAGCAGTGCGGCCACGATCAGGATCTTGCGCATGGATTTTCCTGTGAATTGCAGTCCATCGGCGGGCCGCCCAGTTGGCAGTCCGTGGCGACCTCATGTCGTCCGAGGCTTGAGTTTAATGAAAATTTTACAGATTGCGAGTCACGGCCCCGTGCCGCCCCCGACCAGCGTGCGGACCCCTTGCGGGGCCCGCCGCGCGCGCGCGTCTCAAACAGCCGTCAGAAGGTGGCGCGGACACCCGCCGAGAACTGGGTGATGTCTTCCACGACCTGCACTTCGCCGACCAGTCCCCAGCTCGGCGTGAACTTGAGCTGCCCGCCGACCACCCCTACCCAGGTGCCGTCCCTGTCGCTGCCGTCAAGGTAGCCGCCCTTCACCCACAGTTCGGTGTTCGACGTAGGTACGGTGCGCACACCCAGCGTGGCACGGCCAGCGTTGAAGTGATCCTTCTGCCGGATGGTATCGAAGCCGGCCTGCTTCAGGCGTGCCTCGGCGTTCTGGCGGACCCATGCAATGTCAGCGGTGAAATCCACGCGGTCGCTCATCGGCAAGCGATAGCCCACACCCAGCTCCGGCTGGTCCAGTTCCAGCTTGAGATTGGCACCGTTGTCGCGGTACGACTTCGACACCGTCGACCAAGCGCCAAAAACATAGGCCTGCAGCCCGATCGCATACGAACCACGGATGTAACCGCCATCCAGTTTGGGATCATCCAGCAGATCATCACTGACCCGGGTCTGGGTCCAGCCAGCTTCGACGTAGGTATAGCTCGGGCTCTTGTCGGCAGCGAAGGCGGCCAGCGGGGTCAGGGCGAACAGGGCGGTGGCAAGCAGAGTCTTTCGCATGGCAGGGTCCTTTTTGATGTGCGGTCCGTTGCAGGCCGCCGGCATGGCGGCCAGAGATGACAGGGCTATGGTGCGGTGGTGCTGCGCGCCTGGTTGAATCCCGGTGCGGAAGGTGCTGCCGGCGTGGTCAGCGTCAATGGCTTCACTTCGGCACGTTCCAGCAGGCGTTTGGTGAAGTAGCGGTCCTTGTAGTAGCGGATTTTCCTGCACAGCACCGGGTTGGGCAGTCCTTCGTACAGCACGATTTCCTTGTCCGGGCCCATCGCCTTCAGCTCCTGCGGCAGCATCAGTGCGCGCTTCTCCAGCACCTCGTTGTCCGACACCGATCGCGCGTTGCCGCGCGAATGGGTGCGCGAGCTGCGGCGCACGGTGGTGTAGCCCAGCATTTCCGAATAATCGTTTGCGTCCTGCTGTTCGCGCGGGGCGTAGATGATCTGCAGCGCATGGTTGGTGATGATCGTTCGCGAGAGCTCCTTGCCATACACCGCATCGAGCTGGGCCATCGACTGGATGATCGGGAGCAGTCGCAGGTTGTAGCCGGCCATGTAGGCCACGGCCTTGGAAATGATGTCGACGCGGCCGATCGAAGTGAACTCGTCCATCAGCAACAGGCACTGGTGCTTCAACGATTTGTCGTTCTGGGGCAGCGTGCGGGTGTTGACGTTGATCAGCTGGCTGAAGAACAGATTCACGATCAGGCGGCTCTCAGCCAGCTTGTTGGGCTGGATGCCGACGTAGATCGTCATGCGCTTGCGCCGCACATCGTCCAGACGGAAATCGTCAGCGCTGGTGGCCGCATCCAGCACTGGATTGAGCCACGGATTAAGTGGTTCCCGGAACGAGCCGATGATCGAGGCGAAGGTGACATCGGCCTGCGACAGCAGGCCAGCGAAGGCCGCGCGTGCCTGGTCGCTGAGGAACGGCGACTCGTTCAGCTTCTGCAGGTAGGGCTTGAGTTCAGTGCCATCACCCGAAGACAGGCGCAGGATGGCACCCAACGTCGGGTAGGGCGTCTGCTGCATCGCGTCTTTCAGTTCGAACTGGTACAGCGTGAACGCCAGGAAGGCGTTGCGTGCCTGGCTGGTCCAGAACTTGTCCTTGTCATCGCCATCGGGGTACAGCATGGCGGAGATCGCCTGGAGATCGGATACGCGGAAGGCCGGATCGCTGGACACGTAGGTCAGTGGATTCCAGCGGTGCGTGCGGCGGTCCTCGGCGAACGGGTTGAACAGAAAAATTTCGTGGCCGATCGACTGGCGCCAGCCTGAGGTGAGATCGAAGTTTTCCTGCTTGATGTCCAGCACCACGGCCGATTCGCGGTAATCGAGCAGGTTGGGAATGACGACGCCCACGCCCTTGCCCGACCGGGTGGGCGCGGCAAGAATGACGAACTGCTGGCCGGTCAGGCGCATCAGCTTGCCATTCATCTGCCCCAGCACGATGCCGTCATCGGGAGTTTTGAAGAACCCCTTGCTGGCCAGGTCCAGCATGCTGGCAAAGCGTGCCTGGCCATGGATGTTGCTGTCGCTGCGCATCCTGAAAAGCAGGATCGTCAGGCCCGCCCACAGCAGGAACATCAAGCCGAAGGCGCCCACCCCGGCTGCCTTGATGCGCCATGCATAGGGCTGTACGCGCGGGTGGTTGATGTTGCGCATGTAGTCGAAGAAGGTGCCGAAGCCGCTGACGCGCGTGTCCAGTCCCAGCGACAGCACGGACAGGTAGCTGGCCAGATAGATGCCCACGAAGGCGAGCACCAGGGCAAGTACGGCGGAAATGACAAGGCGGTTGGTTTTCAAGGCAGTTCCTTCGACCCGGACAATGGCTCGTTACAGGCTCAGCATCGGCTGCACACGCCCTGCGGTGCGTGCGCCGCCGCTGAGGAAAGACATTACTTTTTCTGCGCTGCGGCCGTATTGCGTGTATCGACCAGAATGTACTCGTCATTCCTGGACCAGCGCTGCAGACCGTCTTCAAGCTTGATGCACGGGCGGCCATCGCAGGACGTGATCGAGACCTGTTCCAAGGCTTCAAGCACCTGCGCTTCCACCTTGGCCTGCTGTGCGCGCTGCACATTGCTCCAGGCAAAGAATGCGGTGCCACCCACGATCGCCGCGCCACCCAATGCCAGTGCGATCAGTGCCTTCCACGTCAGCATGCGCAGCCGCGTCGCCATCGCCAGCTGCTGGCGGGAGAGCTGCTCGGCGAGGGCAGCCAACCGGTCACCTGTATCGCCGATGGCTTCCACTGCAGCGGGAATTTCCTGCGACAGCGCCTCGCGCACTGCAGCGCGTGCGCTCTGCGCCAGCTCGGCACGGCCGCTGGCCACGCCCTGTCCGACCTCGGTCGCCGCGCGCTGCAGCTGCGCCGCAGCCGCATCCTGCGCTGCAGCCGCCTTTTCACATTGTTGTGTCAGGTGCCCAGCGAGCAGGGCGGCGTTCGTGACGAACTCTTCCATCCTTGATTGATCCACTTCACACCTGCTGAGTCATCAGCCCTTGGGCGGGGGAGGGAATGTTGCCAGATTTGTAGGGAATATGCCGACTGTTAAAAACTCGTCGTCTGAGGTAGACAGCGGCGCGAAAATCCGTTGAAATTCAAAACGTGGCGGATAACTTTTGTGATCGAGTTCTCATTTTCATTTCGCCTGTTGCGTGATCTAGTTCACAACGCGATGACAAATCCGAAGATATCCTTCGCCCCGTAGATGATGACCATTCGGCTGGGTACTGGGGAGGTACAGGCCGGCGGAACGGAATCATCTGAACGGTAAACGGACTGAGCCTACGAAATGGAAGTTTCATGAATACATGTTTGGATTCGGGGAACGCGCGGCAGGGATGACCTGCGGGCGTGGCGCAGCTGAGCACCAGCAGAGCGCCAAAAATCCACGCGTTCGCTGGGGCCCCCAGCTGCGCACAGCTCCTTCAGCAGACTTCGATGCCGTTGTCTCGGCGTCGCCGATGTCTGTTTGCACTGATTCGTAACCCGTTAATGGTGATTTCGTGAGCCGCAGGATGCCTAGCCGGAATTTGATTGCAGTTGCTGTTGTGTTGATGACGGTTCTCCTGGCCGGTTGCGTTACGCCGCCTGCGCCCGAACCGCGTGGCAAGTGGAGGCCGGTCAACCGGCTGTCGGACGTCACCCATGCCATCCCCTTGCAGCAGAGCCATGTCTACCAGTCCTCGCCCGTGGACAGCACGCTCAAGGGCCTGCTGACCCGGTGGGCCAAGGACGGTGGCATGACGCTGTCCTACCTGCACCCCAACGACTACACCCTGTACGTGCCGGTGGGCGACATCCGCACGACCAGCATCGTTGAAGCCGCAGCGGCGCTGTCCAGCGCTTATGCATCGCAGGGCGTGGTGGTGTCGGTTGAACAGTCGCGCATCATCGTCAGCGTGGCCGGCGGTGCGACCAGCGTGGATCGGCTGCCCGCAGCCGGCATCGCGCCTACTGCGCCTGCTCGCTGAGGACTGCCCATGTTTGGAAAGAAGAAGACCGATACGGCGGCAGTGGAAAATGCCGTATCCCAGGGCGTCAGCTACGAAATCACGCTCGCCGAACGTGCGCGACGCAGTGAGCGCCGCGCGTGGACGGTCGCCTGGTGCGCAGTGCTGATGTCGGTGCTGCTTGCCGGTGGCTACCTGCTGTTCCTGCCGCTGAAGGAGCGCGTGCCGTACCTGGTCGTCGCCGATCCCTACACCGGCTCGGCCACGGTCGCCCGCCTGCGCGGCAACTTCGGTGACCGCGACGTGACCACCGAAGAGGCGATCAACAAGAGCAACGTGGCGCAGTTTGTGCTGACGCGCGAGTCCTATGACTCGGGGCTCATCGGCCAGCGGAACTGGCGCAGTACGCTGGCCATGGCCGGCCCGGCAGTGGCGCCGGACTACCAGAACCTGCACAACCAGGCCAACCCGCAGCGGCCCTTCCGCATCTATGGTGCGTCGCGCTCCCTGCATGTCCGCATCACCAGCATCGTGCTGATCGGCGGCGGCCAGGGCAAGCGTCCCAGTGGTGCCACCGTGCGGTTCCAGCGCAGCATCTTCGACAAGAGTACGGGCCGTTCGCAGCCGCTGGACAACAAGATCGCCACGCTGGAATTCACCTACGATCCCGAACTGCGCCTGGCCGACGAAGATCGTCTGCTCAATCCGCTCGGCTTCCGGGTGATGAACTACCGCGTGGACAACGACTTCGCGCCCACGCCGAATGCGCCGGCCGATGTGCCGCTGGCCGCTGATCCGCAGGCGCAGGCGCAGGCCGCCGCTACCGCACCGATGCCGGGCATGCCGGGGGAACCCGCGTATCCGGCAGAGACCACCGATCCGTCCGGGCAGGCGCTGCCGCCGGGCCCAGCGAACAACGGCGCATTGCCGCCGCAACCGGCCGAGCAGACCGGCTATGCGCCAGCACAAGGGGGAGTAGGACGATGAGTAACACGTTGCAGTCTTTGCTGCGCGTCGGTCTGGTGCTGATGCTCTGCATCGGTGCCTCCGCGCCCGTGGCAGCGAAGGTCATCGAGGATTACGAGTACTCGCCTGACCGCATCTACCAGGTGCGCACCGGCCTGGGCATCACCACGCAGATCGAACTGAGCCCGCACGAGCAGATTCTCGATTACAGCAGCGGCTTCGGTGGCGGCTGGGAGATCAGCCGTCGCGAGAACGTCTTCTACCTGAAGCCGAAGAACGTCGACGTTGACACCAACCTGATGGTGCGCACCGCGGCCCACTCCTACATCTTTGAACTGAAGGTGGTTGCCACCAGCTGGCGTGCACTGGATGAAGCCAAGGCCGCCGGCGTGCAGTACAAGGTGCGCCTGGTCTACCCGGCTGACACCGAATTTGCGGCGACCAAGGTCAAGGATCCCGATGCACCGGTGTCGGCGCTCGATACCCAGCTGGTCCCGGGCCGCGACTACTACTACGGCTACGACTACACCTACAAGAAGCGCCAGCCGACCTGGCTGGTTCCCTCCTCGGTGTATGACGACCGCAGTTTCACCTACATCCGCATGGGCGACCGCAGCCGGTTCCCGAGCGGCAACTTCCCGGCAGTATTCGCGCGTGACAGCGAGTCCGGCGATGAGTTCATCGTCAACTCGACCGTGGAAGGCGACACGATTGTCGTCCACGGCACCTATGCCTACCTCGTCGTGCGCCACGGCGACAATGCGATTGCCCTGCGCAGGAGACCGGAGCAGTGAATCAGATTCCTCCCAATGACCACGTCGATCCGGCGTCGGAGCCGCACCTGGCCGACAACCCGTACACCCGTCGCGCCGCTGCCCAGCCGCAGCTGGATGAAACCGAAGGCAGCCCCTACCTGCGCGCCGACGACGTCCAGCGTCTGAATCGCAAGGCGTTGCTGTTCCTCGGCATCATCGTCGTCGTGCTGGCAGGCCTGGCCGCCTGGATCTTCTCCGGTGGCATGTCCTCCCCGCAGGAGCCCGTGGCCAAGGCCCCGCGCCAGGAAGTCGTCATCCCGGCGGCACCGCGCGATCTGCCGGCCCTGCCGGCTGAGCGCAGCGCACAGGCCGCACCGGCGATGGAAGAGCTGCCGCCGCTGCCGGTCACCGATGAGCGCCCGTCGTCCGGTCAAGGGTTCGGCATGGGCGGGATGAATGGCACCGGCGGCCAGGAAGCCAACCGAGGCCCGAGCCTGGTGGAACGTCGCATGGGCGACGCCCGCGCCGAGGCTGACAGTGGGGCCGGCGCGCCGCCTGCGTCCGGCATCCCCGGCGCGCTGGGTGCGACGGGCGGCCCGGCATCGCGTGGCGTCGTGGACGGTCCCACCAGCGCACAGCCGCTGTACAAGCCGAATACCCTGCTGCTTCGCGGCACCTACATCCGCTGCGTGCTGCAGGCGCGGGTGATCTCCGACTTCCCGGGCTACACCTCGTGCGTGGTCACCGAACCGGTGTACTCGGTCGATGGCCAGCGCCTGCTGCTGCCGCGCGGGTCGAAGGTGCAGGGCTCCTACGGTGGCGACGGCACGATCGGCAACCGCGTTGCCATTGTCTGGGACCGCATCACCACCCCCACCGGCCTGGATATCAACATGTCCAGCCCGGGCGTGGACATGCTGGGTTCGGCCGGTTCGCCGGGCTACTACAACGCCCATTGGGGCCAGCGCATCGCCTCCTCGCTGCTGATCAGCATCCTGGCTGACGGTTTCAAGTACGCCGCTGCCGAGAACGGCCCGGCAACGTCCACCGTGGTCAACGGTGCGGTCGTACAGAACCCGTATGAAAGCGCCACCGCGCGCACCATGGAGCGCCTGGCCAACATGGCGGTGGAGCGCAACATGAGCCGTCCGCCGACCGTGACCATCAACCAGGGCACGATCGTGAACGTCTACGTCGCACGCGACGTCGACTTCTCGTCCGTGATCCGCTGAGCAGTGACCCAGTGCAGAAATGAACGCTGAATCCGCCACCGCCCGGGTATCCAACGCTTTCCTGGAATACCAGTACGAGATCCTCGGGATCGGCGAGCACATGCATTCGTCGGACGTGACTGAAATCTGCATCAACCGGCCGGGCGAGCTGTACCTGGAAACCCGGTCCGGCTGGAACCGCGTGGAGGTCCCGTCGCTCACGTTTGAACGTGCGCGGCAGTTCTGCACCGCCGTGGTCAATGAGAGCAACACCGGGCAGCGCATCACCGACGCCGATCCGATGGTGTCGTTGACGTTCCCGACCGGCCAGCGTGCCCAGTTCGTCATCCCGCCGGCGTGTGACGCCGGGCGGGTGTCGATCACCATCCGTCTGCCCGCACGCTTCGGCAAGACGCTGGAGCAGTACGAGGAGGATGGCTTCTTCGGCGAGATTCTCGAACAGGCGCCGACCCTCAGTGACCACGACAGGGAACTGGTGGAGCTGCGTGCGCAGCGCGACTACGCCAACTTCTTCAAGAAGGCCGTGCAGTACCACAAGAACATCGTGGTGGCCGGGGCGACCGGTAGCGGCAAGACCACCTTCATGAAGTCGCTGGTGAACCACATCTCGCACGACGAGCGCCTGGTCACCATTGAAGACGCCCGCGAACTGTTCCTGCAGCAGCCCAACGTGGTGCACCTGCTGTATTCCAAGGGCGGCCAGAGCACCAGCAACACCAGTGCCAAGTCGTGCATGGAAGCCTGCCTGCGCATGAAGCCGGACCGCATCATCCTGGCCGAGCTGCGTGGTGATGAGTCGTTCTACTTCATCCGTAACTGTGCATCCGGCCACCCCGGTTCCATCACCAGTTGCCACGCCGGCAGCACGTCCCAGACCTGGGACCAGCTCGCGCTGATGGTCAAGGCCTCGGCTGAAGGCTCTGGCCTTGAGTTTGAAGTCATCAAGCGCCTGCTCAAGCTCACCATCGACATCGTGGTGCACATCAAGGCACATGCCGGCCGCCGTTTCATCACCGGCATCGATTTCGATCCCGCGCGAGGGCTGGCCGCATGAACCAGCACGCCCACGCCCACGCCGACAGGAGGACGCCATGCTGCCTGGACTGGAAATGATGGCCTGCACCGATCTGGCGGTGCCCAACGAAATCATGCGCCACGTGGTGAACGTCGAATCGTCGTTCAACCCGTACGCCATCGGCGTGGTGGGCGGCCGCCTGGCGCGCCAGCCGAAGAACCTGGCCGAGGCCGTGTCCACCACCCGCATGCTTGAGCGTGAGGGCTACAACTTCTCGCTGGGCATTGCCCAGGTCAATCGCTACAACCTCAACCGCCACGGTCTGGACAGCTACGAGAAGGCCTTCAACGTCTGCCCGAACCTGCAGGCCGGCTCGCGCATCCTGGCCGAATGCTATTCGCGTTCGGGCAACGATTGGGGCAAGGCCTTCAGCTGCTACTACTCCGGCAACTTCACCACCGGCTTCCGCCATGGTTACGTCGACAAGGTGATGACCTCCTGGCGTGGCAACTCCACCCAGACCGTCGCCAGCAATGCCATTCCGGTCATCCGCAATGGCGTACCGGCCGGCACCACCACCTACCGTCGTGTCGTGCGTGACGAGGCGACCGAGCGGCTGGCGCGGCGTGTGGAAGAGGCGGCGCTGTCGCGCCTGCTCCCCGCGTCGGCAGGTCAGCAGCAGTCCATGCAGCAGATCCAGCAGATGCAGCAGATGCAGCAGATGCAGCAGATGCAGCAGATGCAGGCACCCGCGGCCGTGCAGGCCATGCAGGCGCCGGCTGCGGTCGATCCGCGCACGGCGGGCCAGGTGCCCACCAGCGACGCCCCGGTGCGTGTGCAACCCGTGGGAGGTGCCCCCAATGTCTGGCCGGGGGCGGCCCAGCAAGCGCAGCCGATGGCTGCACCCGGTTCCAGTTCCAACGGCATGGCGGGGGCCCCTGCGTCCGCCGTGCCAGCAACTGCAGCGCCGCCGCGCGACGCTGCGCTGGTGTTCTAGCACCACCCGAGGGCTGCCCCCGCAGTCCGGCATCCACGCTGTATCCCTTTCCCATCAAAGAGAAGAGAACCGCCATGAAGAACGACGCCAACCTCACCAACGCCCGCCGCGCGCTCTCCGCCGTTGCCCTGGCCAGCCTGTGCATGCTGCCCTTCATCGCCAGCGCCCAGGATGCTTCCGGCGCGCAGACCAGCGTGACCAACTTCTTCACCAACCTCAACGGCCTGCTGAACATTGCCTCGATCGCCGTGGTCACCATTGCCGTGATCTTCGCTGGCTACCAGATCGCCTTCAACCACAAGCGCATCAGCGACGTGGCTCCGGTCCTGATCGGTGGCTTCCTGATCGGCGCCGCTGCCCAGGTGGCCAACATGCTGCTGCCCGACAACGTCGGCAACATCGGCAACGCCGGCAGCACCAGCGCCATCATGGTGCTCGACCTGATGAAGTATGCGTAAGGACACACTCTTCCGCGGGTGCACGCGGCCGGCGATGTTCCTGGGGGTGCCGTACATGCCCTTTGCGATCGCCGCCGGCGGCTGCCTGCTGATGACGTTCTACTTCGACATGTGGTTCCTGCTGCTGCTGCCGGTGGTCATCATGGTCATGCGGCAGATGGCACGCCAGGACGAGATGATCTTCCGGTTGCTGGGCCTGCGTCTGGGCTTCCGCACCAAGGTGAAGAACGTCAAGCATCACAACGGCATGTGGGTGTTCACTCCGAACAGCTACCGCCCCGACCTTCAAGACACGAAAACGGATTAGTCCCATGCAGGCGCCAGACACCTCCATCGCCGAGTTCATTCCGTACTCTTCCCACGTGTCCCCGCACGTGGTGAAGACGACCGGTGGCGACTTCCTGATTGTCTGGCGCCTGGATGGGCTGCCTTTCGTGGGGCGTGAAGAATGGGAGTTGGAGCACAAGCACAACACCTTCAACCGCATGCTGCAGACCCTGCGGGCGCCGGATTTCGTCAACGTGGCCTTCTGGGTGCATGACATCCGGCGCCGTGGCCGCGTGGATATCCGCAGCAAGTACGACCACGTGTTCAACCAGCAGATGTCGGACGAGTACTACGATCGCCTGACCTCGCAGAAGATCATGCAGAACGAGCTGTACCTGACGATGATCTATCGCCCGGTCATGGTCGGCAAAAAGTTCGTCGAGCGCTCCAGTGACCTGGTCCGCCTGCAGTCCGAGCAGGACCAGGCCGTCAACAAGGTGATGGAACTGGCCGGCAACGTCGAGGCGGTGCTGAAGGATTACGCACCACACCGGCTGTCGATGTATGAAGCCGACAACGGCGTGGTGTTCTCTGAAGTGCTGAGCTTCTTTGGCTATCTGCTCAACCGCATCGACGAGCCGGTGCCGGTGCTGCGTGCCTCGGTGAGCGACTACCTGCCGGTCGCCCGGCACATGTTCTCGGCCAAATCGGGTGATTTCGTCATCAACGCCCCAGGCGGACGCAACCACTACGGCGCCATCCTCAACATCAAGGAATACAGCGAGGCCACCTACCCGGGCATCCTCAATGGCCTCAAGTACCTGGATTTCGAATACGTCATCACTCATTCCTTCAGCCCCATGGGGCGCCAGGATGCGCTGAAGGTGCTTGATCGCACCAAGGGCATGATGATCTCCTCCGGCGACAAGGCGGTTAGCCAGATCTCCGAAATGGACCATGCGATGGACCAGGTCGCCTCGGGCAATTTCGTCCTGGGTGAATACCACTTCATCATGGCCCTGTATGCGGACGACCAGAAGACGCTGTCGCAGAACCTGGCTGCCACCCGCGCTGAACTGTCCAATGCCGGCTTTGTCTCCGCCAAGGAGGACCTGGCGGTGTGCTCGTCGTTCTATTCGCAGCTGCCGGCCAACTGGCGCTACCGCACGCGGCTGGCCAACGTCAGCTCGCTGAATTTCCTGGGCCTGTCGCCGCTGCACAATTTCGCCACCGGCAAGCGCGACAACAACCCGTGGGGCGAATGCCTGACGGTACTGCAGACCACCAACGGCCAGCCGTACTACTTCAATTTCCACGCCACCCATCCGGCCGAGAACTCGCTGGGTGAAAAGGCCATCGGCAATACCCTGGTCATCGGCAAGTCCGGTACCGGCAAGACGGCGCTGATCAACTTCCTGCTCAGCCAGGTGCAGAAATACCAGCCGGCGCCGACCATCTTCTTCTTCGACAAAGACCGCGGCGCGGAGATTTTCGTACGCGCGTGTGGCGGCAACTACCTTGCGCTGGACAACGGCAGGCCTACCGGCTTCAACCCGTTCCAGTGCGAACGCAACGATGCAAACGTGCAGTTCCTCGGCGACCTGATCAAGGTGCTGGCGGCCAAGACCGTCTACACCGCGCGTGAGGAGGAGGACATCTTCCGCGCGGTGGAAAGCATGCTCGACATGCCGATGCACCTGCGCTCGATGTCCAATTTCCAGAAAAGCCTGCCCAACATGGGCGACGATGGCCTGTACGCGCGCCTGCGCAAGTGGACCGTCAGCGGCACCCTGGGCTGGGTGTTCGACAACCCGACCGACATCATCGATCTGCAGCGGGCCAACATCATCGGCTTCGACTACACCGACATCATCGACAACGCCGAAGTGCGCGTGCCGGTCATCAACTACCTGCTGCACCGCCTCGAAGAGCTGATCGACGGGCGGCCGCTGATCTACGTGATGGACGAGTTCTGGAAGATTCTTGATGGCGGCGGCGCCCTGAAGGAATTTGCCAAGAACAAGCAGAAGACCATCCGTAAGCAGAACGGCCTGGGCATCTTCGCCACCCAGAGCCCGGAAGACGCCTTGGCCAGCGACATCTCCGCCGCGCTGATCGAACAGACCGCGACCTTCATCCTGCTGCCCAATCCCAGCGCCTCGCGCGAGGATTACATGGAAGGCCTGAAGTTGACCGAGGCCGAGTTTGAAGTGGTCGTCAGTCTGGATGAGCGCTCGCGCAGTTTCCTGGTCAAGCAGGGCCATGGTTCCACGGTGTGCCAGCTGAACCTGCGGGGCATGGATGATGCCCTGGCCGTCATCAGTGCCAGCACCGACAACATCGAAGTCCTCGACCGGGTGCTCAGCGAGCAGTCGCAGCGCCTGGAAGTCGATCGCGATGAACTGACGCCAGAGGAATGGCTGCAGGCGTTCTACGAAAACCGCAAGGGATCCGGACGCGGCAGTGCCCGCAGCAGTGCAACCCCAGACCGCCGCGCGACCACGCGCTGAACGGCCTGCCCCGCAATAGATGACATAAAGAACAGCAGAGGTGAACCATGAACTCTAAAGCACACCGCCAGCACGGCAGCCAGCAGAGCTTCGGCCAGGCATGGCAGCGGATGTTTGGTACTTCCTTGGCCATGCCACGCTCCAACAAGTGGGTCATCCTCTCGCTGGCGATCGTCTCGCTGCTGGGCACCGGCGCCGCAATGGCCGCGTGGCAGGTCAACGATACCCAGACGCAGCGCAAGCTGGACGAAATCAAGGGCAACATCGGTAGCGACGGCGGAAGCGTCACGTCGCAGCTGAAAGAGATCAAGACCCGCATCGGCGACAACGGCACGGTCAATGGCAACCTGAAAGATCTCAACCGGAAACTGCAGATCACGCCGCGCAACGGCCAGGACACGCAGACACCGGAAATGATCGCCACGCCGACCGGTGACGAGGCGCTCAACGCGAGCCAGCCGACCGCCACCGCCACCGCCATGGACCAGCTGTGCCCGGCCGGTGCAAGCACCACGCTGGGCCAGCAGCAGCAGCAGCTGTGCATGGCCGCGGCACAGACCGAACTGGCGCAGTACCGGTTCTCGATGCGCATGTTCGAGCGGGCCCAGAAGAACTATGACCGCTTGAAGCAGATCGAGGACCGCCGCCGCAACCTGGCGGCCGAGGACTACGCCAACGTGCAGTACAACACCAACGAGTTGTTGGCCCTGACCGCACTGATGGACAACGACCGCGATCGCTACCGCACCTACATGTCTGCTTATGAAGCGCGTGTCGCGCATATCAACAACACCCGTGAGGCGCTTACCCGCAATGCCTTGAACGGCAAGGGCAGCATCAGCGTTCCGGGCATGTCCGGTCTCGGCGGCAACTGAGTGAATGGAGCAGTGCGATGAGCGTCGAGATAATGGGTAGTGCGTTGGGCTTCGATCTGAGCAGCTTCACCCAGTGGGCATTCTTTGAGATTCTGCTTGATTTCATCAATGGGCGTATCGAAAGCTTCCAGTCGGGGCTGCTCTCGCGCACCATGGGGTGGGTCAGTGGCATCGCGCTGACCCTGCTGACCCTGTGGGTGCTGATGCAGGGGTTCATGATCGTGACCGGCCGCAGCCGTGATTCGCTCATGTCGCTGGTGGTGGGATCGCTGCGCGCCTTCCTCATTGTCATCGCCGCTTCCTCGATGTCGTTCGCCGGCGTGAACCTGACTGCTTTCCTGACCAACACGCTGCCGAATGAGATCCACAGAGTTGTCGCCAATGACGACGACGACATCGAAGACTCGATCGACGACAACCTGCGCACCATGGGTCTGATCTTCGCGTTGGTCGACGCACTGCCCGTAGACAAGAGTGACCAGAACGCAGCAACCCAGCGCACCGTCACCTCGCTGACGGGCATCGGCATTGCAGGCCCATCGGTGATCGGTGGCGCCATGCTGCTGCTGTACAAGATCGCCCTGGTACTGTTCGTCGGCTTCGGGCCGTTGTTCATCCTCTGCCTGCTGTTCGACCAGACCAAAGACCTGTTCAAGCGCTGGTTGTTGTACGGAATCGGCACCATGTTCTCGATGGCCGTCCTGTCCTTCATGGTCTCGCTGGCCACCGCAGTGGTTGCCCGTACGGCGCTTGCGATCGTTACGGCCTATATCCTTTCCGGTACCGAGATCTTCGGGATGAGTGCCTCGCTGGGCTTTGGCGGCGGCCTGAAGTCGGCTGCCGTTCAGCAGGGCGGTGTTGGACTGCTGATGTCGGTGCTGATGGTCATGGCACCGCCGATGGCGGCCATGTTCTTCAACGGCACGCTGGGCCAGTTCGTGGCGAACTCGAGCTTCGGTAATGTGGGTCGTAACAGCTCGGGCCAGACTTCGGACTTCAAGCAGGATTATGTGGATAAGAAGAAGGACAGCGGCGTATGACATTCTTTTTGCGAGCGGCTACGTTGGCTATCCTGACGATCTCAACTATCGCGTTCGCCCAGCAGCCAGGGAGCCAGGAGTACAACACAGTTTTCCTGCCCGCGCATGGAGTCGGTGATACCGCTCGCCCCAATGTTAGATGGGGGGCCCTTGCAAGAGGAGCTGACAAGACGCTTGGTTGGTACGTGGGGGCACAAACCGAGCAGGAAGCGGTGAAGCTTGCTATTCAAGACTGCGTGGCACGTGGTTCGACAAATTGTGAGGGCGTGGAGACGTTTTTTAACTCTTGTGCTGCTGTAGCAGTCGGGCCTGCAAATAGAACCTACTCCAAAGCCCCCGCCAGTCTTTCCTCTGTTCGCAAGAGAGCGCTGAAGAATTGCGGTTCGCCTGAGTGCAAGATTCTATTTGAGGGCTGCGCCCGACCCTGAAGCGTATGATTCAACTCGGGCCCAAGCGGCCCGGGCCTTACGAAGCTGCATCGCATCTAACGCTGACGCATTTAATGGGCACCTTGGTCTGGCTGGCGACCGTCGTCGTCGCCCTTACGGCCATTGTGATCATCTCGGCATATCTCCTTCCCGGTACCGAGATCTGGGCACGAGTGTTTTGCTGGACTATGACGGCGGCCTAAAGTCGACTGCCGGTCAGCAGGGCGATGTCGGACTGCTGATGTCTGTGCTGATGGTCATGGCACCGCCGATGGCGGCCATGTTCTTCAACGGCACGCTGGGCCAGTTCGTGGCGAACTCGAGCTTCGGTAATGTGGGTCGTAACAGCTCGGGCCGGACTTCGGACTTCAAGCAGGATTATGTGGATAAGAAGAAAGGCGAAAAAGACCTATGATCTCCATTCTGCGTAGTGCTGTTATCTCAAGCGTCCTCTTCTCGGCCCAGGCGGTAGCGCAGCAGCCTGGTAGCGCGGAGTACAATAGGGTGTTCCTGCCTGCGCACGGCGTTGGCGACACGACCCCCCAGATTCAGAAATGGGGCGCTGTAGCTAGGGGGGGCCGACAGCACGCTTGGCTGGTACGTTGGCGCCGGCACCGAGAGGGAGGCTGTCGCGCTGGCTGCGCAAGACTGTCTCGCGCGGGGATCGCGAGATTGTGAAGTAGTCGCAACCTTTGCAAACAAGTGTGCAGCGATTGCGGTTCGTCCAGGTGTTCGAAAATACGTGGAGGCTGTTGATCGGCTATCTGCTGTAAAGAAGGATGCACTTAAGAACTGTGGTTCAAAGGAGTGCAAGATAATTTTCGAGGGCTGTGCGTACCCCTGACGCCTTTTCCTTGGCTGCAATGGCCGGGAAAGAGTGTGGATCTGATTGCAGGGTTGTTTGCGAGGGGTGTGCTGTCCCCTGAAAAGCGGAGTTTACTGAATCAAGTTTCATCTCGCCGCCCGCTGCTGTGCTTTTCCAGCGTGTGGTCATGGCACCGCCGATGGCGGCCATGTTCTTCAACGGCACGCTGGGCCAGTTCGTGGCGAACTCGAGCTTCGGTAATGTGGGTCGTAACAGCTCGGGCCAGACTTCGGACTTCAAGCAGGATTATGTTGGTAGCGGTACTAGTACTGCCAATAAGGGGACCAAGGGATGAGTGCGCTCACAAAGATTGTCATTGTCTCCACTCTCTTCTTGTCGGCTGCCACATTTGCGCAGCAGCCAGGGTCAGTCCAATACAACACTGTGTATCTTCCTGGGCATGGCGTGGGTGATACCAAGGCGCCCCCTGCCAAGTGGGGGGCATGGGCGAGAGGTGATGACCGCACATTGGGTATAACCTTTGATGGCAGAACCGAGGACGAGGCAAAAGCGTTGGCAGTCGCTGACTGTCAGGCGAAAGGCTCGAAGAATTGTCTTCCAATGGAGACGTTCTTCAATACGTGTGCCTTGGTAGCGGCGGGCCCCAGCAATCGCATCATTCAGACTTCCAACCGGGGCCTGCCCTGGGGGCGCCGTCAGGCTCTCACGGCTTGTGGAGATGACTGCAAGATTGTTGTTGAAGGGTGCGCGCTTCCCTGATATGAGACGTTCATCTTGGTTTGGGGTGATTGCCGGCTAGTTCATCGCGGCCTGGTCGATTTCCCTTGCCGGCGTGAAACTGACCGCAGTTCTGACCAACACGTTGCCGAACGAGATCCACAGAGTTGTCGCCAATGACGACGACGACATCGAAGACTCGATCGACGACAACCTGCGCACCATGGGTCTGATCTTCGCGTTGGTCGACGCACTGCCCGTAGACAAGAGTGACCAGAACGCAGCAACCCAGCGCACCGTCACCTCGCTGACGGGCATCGGCATTGCAGGCCCATCGGTGATCGGTGGCGCCATGCTGCTGCTGTACAAGATCGCCCTGGTACTGTTCGTCGGCTTCGGGCCGTTGTTCATCCTCTGCCTGCTGTTCGACCAGACCAAAGACCTGTTCAAGCGCTGGTTGTTGTACGGAATCGGCACCATGTTCTCGATGGCCGTCCTGTCCTTCATGGTCTCGCTGGCCACCGCAGTGGTTGCCCGTACGGCGCTTGCGATCGTTACGGCCTACATCCTTTCCGGTACCGAGATCTTAGGGATGAGTGCCTCGCTGGGCTTTGGCGGCGGCCTGAAGTCGGCTGCCGTTCAGCAGGGCGGTGTTGGACTGCTGATGTCGGTGCTGATGGTCATGGCACCGCCGATGGCGGCCATGTTCTTCAACTGCACGCTGGGTCAGTTCGTGGCGAACTCGAGCTTCGGTAATGTGGGTCGTAACAGCTCGGGCCAGACTTCGGACTTCAAGCAAGTGACGCAGGATGTCAGTCCACACCAGTCGACACCAACTAGCGGGGGGAAGAAATGATCGCTGTTTTCAGATTTATGATCGCCTCGTCGATTCTTCTGGGACCCATGGCGTTCGCACAGCAGCCTGGGACGGTTGAATACAATAGTGTCTATTTGCCCGCGCATGGCGTCGGAGATACCCAGCGCCAGTCTCCGAACCGTTGGGGCGCGTGGGCAAAGGGTGATGGCGGAATGCTTGGATGGACTTTCGAAGGAAGAAGTGAACGTGAGGCCCGTAAGCTGGCGGTTGAAGACTGCAGTGCCCGCGGCTTCCGCAACTGCAAGGTGTCCAGAACCTTTGTGAATGCGTGTGCAGCGCTCGCGGAGAGTGATAGAAATAGCTGGTGGCAGATCTCCGCAAATGGCCTTGAATGGGTTCGTAAGGCCGCACTGAAAGAGTGTGGTTCGGACTGCAAGATTGTATTTGAGGGCTGTGCCGTTCCTTGAAATTAGTTAGCTCAAGCTCAGGCTGACTTCTTCCTGGACTTCCTGCTCGAATTGCTCGCGTCAGCTTCTTGCGGTTATATGCGCGGGAGTTGGGCTATTTGGGCTGGAGGTCACGGGGGCGAGTAAACGTTGGGATGGTTGTGGCGTTGGCCTTCGCCAGTTGCCAATCGACCGGCGGTGTTGGACTGCTGATGTCGGTGCTGATGGTCATGGCACCGCCGATGGCGGACATGTTCTTCAGCGGCACGCTGGGCCAGTTCGTGGCGAACTCGAGCTTCGGTAATGTGGGTCGTAACAGCTCGGGCCAGACTTCGGACTTCAACCAGGATTATGTGGGTAGCGGTAATGTCGCCTCAGATAAAAAGAAAGGGACCGGGTGATGATTTCGATATCTAGACTCATACTTGCTGTGGTCTTTCTGTCGCCACTGGCGGCACTTGCTCAGCAGGCGGGAACGCCTCAGTACAATAGCGTTTACCTGCCTGCCCACGGTGTGGGCGATACCAGAGCGCCCAAGCATTCAAAGTGGGGGGCTTGGGCGAAGGGGGCTGATGCAAACTACGGTTGGACGTTCTCCGCGAGAAGCGAAGAGGAAGCCCGAGCGTTGGCGATTGAGGACTGTGAGGCGCGTGGCTCATACGATTGCAAGGTTGCAGAGACCTTTTTTAATGCTTGCGCTGCGATAGCTGCTAATTCCACTCGTCGCCAGTTTCAAATTACACCTGAAGGAGAGCGGGCCGCTCGCCGTGAAGCGCTTGAAGACTGTGGCGCAGATTGCAAAATTGTTTTTGCAGGCTGCGCCTTCCCCTGAGGGCTGATTCTGAGCCGACTTCAGATGTTCTGTCCTTGGCTTCCTCGGTGAAGGGCGGGCGCTGCACACGTCCAGGCCAATTGCGGAGGGAAAGGAGAGGTCATGACTTTTAAGCTCAAATTGCTCGTTGCATCTTCGCTGCTTCTTTCCGCTGCTTCGTTTGCCCAGCAGCCTGGACCTGTGGAGTACAACACTGTTCTCATGCCCGCACATGGCGTTGGCGATACGAGATCCCCCAGTTCCGCGGTGCGGTGGGGGGATGCCGGGACGGCTTCATCCAAGCCCGGGCAGCGCCCCGGTGTCATTTGCCGGCGTCAACCTGACCGCATTTTTGACCAATACGCTGTCGGGCTGATCTTCGCGCTGGTCGATCCGCGTCCGTTCGTCAAGAGTGACCAGGCGCTGCTACACAGCACTCGGTCACCTCGCTGAGAGGCCTCGGCATTCCAGGCCCACGAAGCCAGAGACGGGTGACGCATCAAACGTGGTGCGGTGACTTCACTGCCTGAATCTGGATCTTGATAGGTGATGAGCGTCACGCATTCGACCATGAGGTCGCGCCAATTTGAAAAGCACCCATCCGCGGCCTTATCTTCTGAGTACTAGAGGATGCTGGTCCGGATAATGAAGGCACGTAAAGGGAAGCTGTTCCGTGTACTTAGTGTCTCGCGGGCACTTTATGCCTTGCTCCTGACGTTGCCGTTGCTGGCGGCATGTGGAGGCAAAGAGCGCGCGCCCCCACCCTACCAGAAGAACCCTTCGCCCAAGGAACCGTACGACCTTGTCCTCACCGTACTTGACGGGCCGGACGACATCCAGGCCTCAAGCGCCTATGTCAGTTACAAGATTGCGGACGAGGCCTGTCTACCTCCCATCGACAACTTCGAGGGCGTCCGCTACGGGACGGACAGGCACTCGCTCGACTTCAGGCTCAAGCGAGTGAATGCGACCACATTCAAAGGCAGGTTCTTCCGGGATGGCGTCCTGAGTCGCGACTACTATGGGAGGGGTATTTGTAGATGGAAAGTGGAGTTGGTCGGAGCATTTTTGGAAACAGAGAAGACCAAGTCTTTCACTTACTTCACGGCATCAACAACGCTGGAGGATGGCTCAGAGACGCTTTATACCAGCAAGGATATCCAGCCACTAATCGATGACGGCAAAAAATACCCAGCAAATATTACGGATGAGGAAGGCTTCACCAGGGATGTCCCCGAGGATCAGCGCAGCAACTACTTTTCGATAATTATTTCCACAACTCCAGGGAAGGGATGACTAATGAGCAAGAACGTCAATGCTGACTTGGCCGCAGCCGGGTACTTGCCTCCGCAATTCAAGCCCGACGGGAGTCCCGCCGATGTCCTCGCAGGGGGCGGTAAGTTTTTTGTTGTTGATTATATGGATAGACACAGCGGCTATCAGGGAACGCTTTTCAAGAACAGGACCACTGGCGACTACGTCCTCGTTAACCGGGGAACCGAGTTTGACCGGGAGCCCGTCAAGGATGGCGTGACCGACGCAGGCATGGTGCTCACCAGAGGTAACCTGCAGATCAAGGACGCACTGGAATTCGCCGCCCGGGCCGTAGCTCTTGCCGAGCGCGACGGGAAGCATCTATCGGTCGCAGGACACTCCTTGGGCGGAGGGATTTCACAGGTGTTGTCGCACCACTACAACCTGCCAGGCGAAGCGTTCAATCCTTACGGGGCGGCCAGCCTGGGGTACAGGGTTCCGGACGGCCAGCCAGCGAACGGCGCCCGGTTCGTAAATCATGTAATGGCCGGCGACTTCGTCAGCGCGGGCGCCGGGCACTATGGCACTGTGGAGGTCTATGCGAAGCCCTCCGAATTGAAGACGTTGCAGAGTGCTGAATTTGCGTCCCGCCTCATGGGTGGGATGGCTGGTGAAATCAGCAGGCCATTTTCGGCGCTGGCGCTGGGTGATTCACATCGAATGAAGCACTTCATCGATCACGTTGAGAACGGGGTTGAAGTCAAGTCGGTTCTGGATGATCCATCGGCACGCATCAAGGATCCCGAGGATCAGCGCCGCGTTGATGCGTATCGCGAGAGCGTCTACTCCGTGCGCGCTGTTGCAACAGTTGCCTCCCGGCCGTTGATCCTCGAAGCCGCCAACATTCTGCGCGGCACGGACGAACCCGGCGCCTACGCCGAGCGCCAGGCGCGCGCGGCTGAGCTTGCTGCTCACCCGTTCAATCCTGCCAAGGCACGCAGCGAATCCAGCTCCGACGGCGGGCCCATGCGGGAGAACCCCAGTTTTCATTCCCAGTCCCCTCTGGAACAGCGCTTGAACGATCTCCTCAACGCAGATCCTGATCGGTTCAAGGCGCTCAACCAGCAGATGTCCAAGCTCGATGCCGGGCAGGCGTTGGATTCCCAGGTGCGCAACCAGGCAAACGCCGAGGACCGGGCGCGCGAACACGCGCAGACCTCCACCCAGCAGGCTACCCAGCAGGAACACTCCGCATCGCCCATGGGCCGTTGATGTATCGCAGACACTACTGGGCATTGGCCGCAAAGCATCGCTGATCCCCCACCGCCGCACCCGATGCCCAAGGAGTTAACTGCGCGTGATGATATTGACGCTTACAGCCTTTGGCACAACTGCAAAAGTGTGATGAAGCGCACTCTCGCAACTTTTTCTTGACGCGACCCACGCGGCTGGACTGGTAGAGTTCCACCCACGTACGCCGGGGTAGGCGCGTGGAGAGGGCACAAGGCTGTGTATTCCTGGGACGGATGTAACAAGCAGGGTGTTGAGGCCGGTGGGGTAATCCCGGCGTCCATCGTGCGTGCATGCGTCCCGGGGCAGGGGGCGCGCCAATGAGTGCTGCTTTCCTGCGTGCGGCCTCGATGCAGGCCACGCAGACCGCCTCCGTTTCTCGTTCGCGCAACTCCCGTTTGGCGGCGTCCGTATTCGCCTGCGCTGCGTCCCTGCCTTTGGCCGCCTCCGGCGGTTCGTATCGAGCCGATGCCCCTATGAATGTTCCTGCTGTGGACACCCGCGCTACCCCGCCGCTGCGTACGTTGAATCCGAGCCCGAAGCGCGCCTTCGAATTCCGCGTGGTGCTGGACAATGCGCCGGGTCCGTTCGCGGTGGTGGAAGCGACGGCCCAGTTCGACGTGGGCAACGCTGCCCAGTGCGGGCGGCTGGACCCCATTTCCGGTGCAGTCCCGACCATCGCCAGCCACGAGCCTTTCGCGTTGACCCGTGTTTCGGACACCGAGTACGTGGGCACGCTGCATGCCGATGCCATCCTTGATGAGGACTACTACGGGCGCGGCGTCTGCCGCTGGGCACTCACCGAAGCGCGGGTGAGCGTGCGTGCGCATGACGATCCGGCCGACACCCGTTTTGTCGCTGGCCTGCCGGCGCAGCACGTGCTGGGCGGCGGCAGCAAGACCCGCAATTTCTGGAAAGGGTATTACCCGCGCTTCGAGCAGGGCGGCTCGGCCGATTTCGGCCGTGAACACCTGCAGGCGGTGCCGATGGACAAGCGCGATGAGTTCTTCACCATCACGCTGGCGGCCCACGAGATCAGCCCGTGACGGTCACCACGCAGGACTACGCCAACCTGGCCAACCATGTCTACGAAGACAGGGATGTTGGCCGTCCGACAGGCGAAGACGCGCTGGTGTCGGTCAATGGCACCCAGTACCGCGTTTACGAGCACGTCGACAACCAGAGCACCGGCTACCAGGGCACCATCTACAAAACGCTCGATGGCCAGGACCTGATCGTCTCCCATCGCGGCACCGAGGAAGTCTGGAAGGATGGCGTCATTGCCGATGGCGCGATGGTGCTGGGGCGGACCAATCCGCAGGCCGAAGATGCCATTGCGCTCACCCGCAAAGCGCTGGATGAAGCGCGGCGCATGGGGGCCGAGCCCGGTGCGACGGCGCCGGAAGTGAGCGTGACCGGCCACTCGCTGGGCGGCACGCTGGCCCAGGTGACGGCCCATCATTTCGACCTGCGCGGCGAAACCTTCAACGCCTACGGCGCAGCCAGCCTGGACCGTGGCATTGGTGGCGGCCCGAATGACCGCGTGCGCAACCATGTGATGGCCAGCGACGTGGTCAGCGCCGCCAGCCCGCAGTACGGCGATGTGATGACCTACGCGAAGGACAAGGAAATCGACGTCCTGCATCAGTCCGGCTATTTCGAGAACCGGTTTGCCGACCTGCTGGTTCCCGATCTGCCGGTTGCCGCAGCGGCGCGCTCGCTGGGCGCGCACAGCATGAGCAACTTCATGCCGACCGCGTCGGATGGCACGCCGCACCTGTCGGTGCTGGATGATCCGCAGGCGCGCCCGCGCGCCGAAGAGCATTCGCGCATGATTGCCGACTACCGCGGCGATGTGATGAACCTCCGGCGCGGGGTGACCTTCGTCGCCGGTGGCCCGGTGGGCTGGGTGCGCGACAGCGTCGATGCCTTCCGCGACCCCGTGCCTGCCGGCGAACCTGCTGCGCGTGAAGCACGCGAAGCGGCCGCGGCCGCAGGCAAGGAACAGGGCGCGCTGTCTGCCGGTCCGTCGCTGTCGTCCAAGGGGCAGGGCACCGTCCGCCAGGATTCACACGTTACCCAGTTGATGGATGCTGCACGGGCCAACGACCCCGATGGCGTGCGCGTGGCGACCCAGGATCTGTACGCTTCACCGATGGGGCGGATGTGGCAGCAGCAGGCCGACCAGCAGGCGCAGCAGCTCAACCAGCGCGAAGCCGCCCAGCAGCAGACGCAGCAGCAGGCACCCCAGCAGCGTCAGCCCGGCCCGGAGCAGATGGAGATGGCCCGTGGCGGCGGATGACCGTTTTTTCATGGCCCGGCGCGCCTGTGTGGCTGCGCCGCGCCCGCAGAACCAGGAGACAACATGACAATCAATAAAACAGGGCTGATGGCACTTCTGGCTCTTGCGCTGGCCGCGTGCGGAAGCAACGCTCCCGATGCGGGTGCAAAAGGAACTACGGCAGCCCCCGAAGCCGGGCCGGCTGCCGCCGAACATGACAAGGACTCTGCAATGACTGCACTCAAACCCCCTTCCGCGGACAGCGTGCTGTACGTGATCTACCAGCGTGACGGCGATGGCGCGGTCACCTACAAGGTCGATGGCGGTGCCATCGTCAGTTACTGGTATGGCCAGGCGTTCGATCTGAAGGGCAAGCACTACTTCACCGGCTTCACCAGCCGCAGTGAGGGCGAGGAAGGTCCGGATTCCGACGCCGGCATGATGGAGCCAGGCAACGTGGCCATCGGCCAGGCCACCTTCGTGCAGGGCGGTACCGCCGATGCACCGGCCTGGGTGCAGCAGGACACCGACGGGTATGTCGGCGAATTCGGCGGCAACGACCAGCCCGAGCCGCTGGACACCGCCCGCAAGGCCCAGACCCACGCGCTGGATGACGGCCGCATGCTGCTGGCCGTGCCCACCCGTAATTTCACCGAGGGCGTGGCCATGTTCGGCTATGCCATCTTCCTGTTCGACCCGGACAACGTGGACAAGCTCTCGTTCCGTCGCTGGGGCTACCTGGGCTCCATCCACGCTGGCGAGGACAATTCGGCGTCCTGTGAAGACGGCGCCGTCACACCGTGCGCCGTCAGTAGCGGTACACTCGCCTTCGGCGCTGTCTCCGGTGGCCTGCCGAAGCTGACCGTAAGCCTGTCGGGCAAGACCATCGACGGCCCGGGCAAGCTGCGTGACCTTGGCGCCGCCGACACCCTGACCTATACCTTCAATGCGGACAAAGAGCGTTATACGCCCTGAGTCCAACGTATCGGTTGACCGCACTGCACATGACTCAAGGATTGAGTCCGGTTGACGTCCCACGGCCCGCGAGGGCCGCACTTCACCTGAGGAGCCAATGATGGCCAGTAACCACGATCGTAAAGAAGTTCTCGACATCATCGAAAAGCAGGCCGATCGCAGCGGGATTCCCCGCGACGATTTCATGCGGTTTGCCTATATCGAGACCGGCGGCAACTTCAACCCGGACGCCAACAACACCAAGAGCGGTGCCAAGGGCCTGTTCCAGTTCGTGCCCACCACCGCCAAGGAATTCGGCCTGACCGGCCACGAATTCGACCCGGTTGCCAACACCCGTGCCGCAGCGGATCTGTACGAACGCAACCGCGACCAGATCGTTGACCGTTCGGCAGAAACCGGTCGCCCGTTCCTGTCCGGTTCGGCCCAGCCCAACGGCATGGACATGTACCTGGCGCACCAGCAGGGTGGCGGCGGCTATGCGTCCATCCAGAGCGCCATCGACACCGGCAAGTTCTCGCGCAAGGACACCCACGACAACATCGTGAACAACATCAGCTCGCGCGATTTCGAGCGGGTGACCGGCAAGCCGTACGAGTCCATCAGCGGTATGGATGATCGCGAGCTGGCCACCTCGTTCAGCCAGTACTGGCAGGCCAAGTACGCGGCCATCGAGATTGCCGACCGCGGCATCACCGCCAGTGCGCCGCTGCCGGCCGCACAGGGCCGTCCGTCGGCCCTGGCCGATGGCGTGCTGGAGCGTGGCGAGCGCGGTAACGACGTGCGTTCGCTGCAGGAATCGCTGAACCAGCTGGGCGTGCGTGACGGCCAGGGCAACACCCTGGAAACCAACAGCGGCATCTACGGCAAGAACACCCAGGACGCGGTGCGCAACTTCCAGCAGACCCATTCGCTGGAACAGACCGGCCGTGCCGATGAGCAGACCCGCGAGGCCATCAAGGCCCAGCTGGCCCTGCCGCAGAACGAGCGCAATGCCACCGAGCGCCCGGCCGCACAGCCGCAGGCGGAAGCCAAGCCGCAGGCGCGCGCCGAGGGCGGGGCAACCTGGCCGGCGCCGGGCAACGACCAGATCAATGCCAAGGACAAGCCCGGCGAAGGCCGTGGCGAATTCGGCACCTCCCGCAATGGTGGCCGTACCCACGGTGGCGTGGACATCCAGGGTGACGTGGGTGATCCGATCGTGGCCTTCGGCGGCGGCCGTGTGACGGTCAAGCCGAACAATGGTGCGGCCGGCAACACCGTGCACATCACCCACGATGACGGGTCGCTGACCAAGTACTTCCATCTGAACGACATTTCGGTGCGCAACGGCCAGCGCATCGAAGCGGGCGATCAGCTGGGCACCATGGGGCGCAGCGGCAACACCCCGTCGCATGGCGATACCCACCTGCACTTCGAACTGTGGCGCAATGGCCGCAAGATCGACCCGATGTCCGAACTGCGCGGTGCAGATCGCGGCGCGGGCGACCATCCGGCCAAGACGGGCGAGCATGTGGCCAAGCCGGCCGGCGAGCAGACCCTGCGCGATGGGTCCCGGGGCACGGCTGTGTCCGAGCTGCAGGAGCAGCTGGGCCGCCTGGGCTACAAGGATGCGCAGGGGCAGCCGCTGGCACGCGATGGCATCTATGGTGATGCGACCCGCCACGCCGTGGAAGACCTGCAGCGTGCCCAGGGCCTGAAGGTGGACGGCGTGTTCGGCCCGCAGTCGCGCGCTGCGCTGAAGTCGCCCGCACCGGAGCAGGCCGCCGAAACCCAGGACAAGCAGGCTGCGGCCGGCAAGGAATCGGGTGGCTTCCTGGACCGCATGTTCAGTGCAGCACGCAATGGCGATGGAGAATCGGTGCAGAAGGCCATCACCGATTTCACCTCCACTCTGAGCCAGCCCTGGGCCAAGCACCAGGTGCAGGAACAGGCGCAGACCCAGACCCAGCCGCAGCAGGCCCAGCCGCAGGCGCCGGATGCCGCCCGTAATTCGGGCGACCTGCAGCGCTGAGCCGGGGACGCTGACGGCTGAAATGGAAGGTATGCGGGGCCGGCTTGCCGGCCCCGCATGGGGACAACGGACGATCCACCATCCCCGTCAGCCGACGCTGCGGGCCCTGAGGACTAGTGATGAAAACCGCGCTGAAGATCTGCCTGGGCATCGTGGTGCTGCTGACCATGAAACTGGATGCGGGCGCCGATGGCTTCTATTCGCCACTCAACTACCGCAAGAATGATCCCTTCCTGTTCTGCACGAAGGGCCAGGACCCGCAGAAGAATCCTTTGCCTTGCTGGAGGCCGATGTACCCCTATAACGGCCCATACATGGCGATGCCGTACTGCAAGCCGCCCTCCTATCCGTACGGTAAGGATTGGACCCAGGACGACATCAAATCCTTGCAGGAATACCTGCTGGTGTGCCCGAACGGGGAATCGCCCGGCGGCTGGCAGGGGGGCGGCATGCCGGAGACCAGCCCCGACGGCTGGCACTGACCGTGCCTTTGCCCACCGCCACCTGAAGGAACATCCAGGCGTCAGGCCTGCCGGTGGTACACTGGCCGCGCCGGTTCGCCGGTACACAAACGTCTTCAGGGCGGGGTGCGATTCCCCACCGGCGGTAGGTGCGCAAGCACAAGCCCGCGAGCGCCCCGGCCCATGGTCGGGGGTCAGCAGATCCGGTCCAATGCCGGAGCCGACGGTCATAGTCCGGATGAAAGAAGACGGTGCCACAGGGCCTTCGCGGCCCTGCGCCCGCCTGTTTGCCTTGCGGCGTTTTTCGCTCACTTTCCGCGGAGAACGTTTCTTGTTTACTGGAATCATCGAAGGCGTCGGCCGTCTGGCCGCACGCGAAGCCATCGGCGGCGATGTCCGCTTCACCTTCAACGTCGGCAACCTGCCGTTCGACCACGTGCAGATGGGCGAGAGCATCGCCATCAACGGTGTCTGCCTCACCGTCATCGCATTCGACGCCAGCAGCTTCCAGGCCGATGCGTCCACCGAAACCCTCGGCCTGACCACGCTCGGCCAGCTGGCTGAAGGCGCCGTCATCAACCTCGAACGCGCCATGCGCCCGACCGACCGCCTTGGCGGCCACCTGGTCAGCGGCCACGTCGATGGCCTCGGCCAGGTCCTGTCCATCCACGAAGATGCACGTGCCCAGCGCTGGCGCTTCGCCGCGCCGGCCGCGCTGCGCCGCTACATCGCCAAGAAGGGCTCGATCTGCGTGGACGGCGTCAGCCTCACCGTCAACGAAGTGGACGACGAAGGATTCGAAGTCGCCCTCGTCCCGCACACCGTGGCCAACACCGCCTTCTCCGCCACCGGCGAGGGCAGCGCGGTGAACCTGGAAATCGACCTGGTGGCCCGTTACGTAGAGCGTTTGATCGGTGTGCCGGCCAATGGCCAGCAGCCGCAGGGGGATGCCGCATGAATTTCGCCCCGATCCCCGAGATCCTTGAAGACATCCGCCAAGGCCGCATGGTCGTCATCGTTGATGACGAAGACCGCGAGAACGAAGGCGACCTGATCATGGCCGCCGAGCTGGTCAAGCCGTCGGACATCAATTTCATGGTCACCCACGGCCGTGGCCTGGTGTGCCTGCCGTTGACCCGCACCCGCGCCGCCGATCTCGGCCTGGCGCCGATGGTGCAGGCCAATACCGCGCAGTTCCAGACCAATTTCACCGTCAGCATCGAAGCGGCCGAAGGCGTGACCACGGGCATTTCCGCCCATGACCGCGCCCACACCATCCGCACCGCGGTGAAGCCGAACGCCAGGCCGGCCGACCTGCACCAGCCGGGCCACATCTTCCCGCTGATTGCCCAGCCGGGCGGCGTGCTGACCCGCGCCGGCCACACCGAAGCCGGCGTCGACCTGGCCATGCTGGCCGGGCTGGAGCCGGCCGGCGTGCTGGTGGAGATCCTCAACCCGGACGGCAGCATGGCGCGCCGCCCGGAACTGGAAGTGTTCGCCCGCGAGCACGGCCTGAAGATGGGCTCCATCGCCGACCTGATCGCCTACCGCCTGGCCACCGAAAAGACCGTCGAGCGCGTGGACGAGCGCGACATCGACACCGAATTCGGCCCGTTCAAGCTGGTCACCTACCGCGACCGCATCGCCCACGACCTGCATTTCGCCCTGGTCCGTGGCACCCCGGCGGCCGATACCCCGACCCTGGTGCGCGTGCAGGTGGAAAACCCGCTGGCCGACCTGCTGCACTGGCGCCGCGATGATTTCGGCGTGGCCGCCACCGATGCCCTGCGCGCGATTGCCGCCGAAGGGGCGGGCGTGATGGTGGTGCTGTCGGCCCCGCGCGACGGCGAGGCCCTGCTGGCCCGCCTGCGCCAGCAGCCGGCGCCGGTGGTGCCGGGCAAGGACAAGGACGTGGGCCAGTGGCGCCGTAATGGCGCCGGCTCGCAGATCCTGTCCGACCTGGGCCTGGGCAAGCTGCGCGTGCTGGGCACCCCCCGCCGCCAGGTGGGCCTGGCCGGCTACGGCCTGGAAGTGGTGGAGACGGTGACCCTGTAAGCCGCCTGGCGTGCCGACCAACGGTCGGCACCCACGGTAGGTGCCGACCGTTGGTCGGCACAGCTTTCAGGCCCCCTGGTAGTGCCGGCCGCTGGCCGGCAACCACGACCCCGGGTTTGCCGGCCAGCGGCCGGCACTACCCACGGGCGCCCCGGGGCCCATCCACGGTAGAATCACCCCCTTATCGAACCCCCAAGCCGCATATGAGCCACTACGAAGGCGATCTTCGCACCCCCGAGTCGGCGCGCTTTGCCATCCTGGCCAGCCGCTGGAACGCCCGCATCACCGATACCCTGGTTGCTGGCGCCCGCCAGAGCCTGGCCGGCAACGGCATTGCCGAAGCCAACATCGACGTGATCCGCGTGCCGGGTGCCTGGGAACTGCCGCTGGTCGCCGCGCGCCTGGCCGCCGCCCATGAACACGCCGCCATCCTCACCCTGGGCTGCGTCATCCGTGGCGATACCCGCCACTACGAACACGTGGCCGACCGCTGCGCCGAAGGCCTGATGCGCGTGCAGCTGGATTTCGGCGTGCCGGTGCTGAACGGCGTGCTGGCCGTGGAACGTGCCGAGGATGCCGAGGCCCGCGCCGGTGGCAGCCACGGCAACAAGGGTGAAGAAGTCGCAATCGCTGCATTGGAAATGGTCAACCTGCTGGAGCAACTGCCATGAACAAGAACACCCAGGGCAAGCCCTCCGGTAAACCCGTCCGCCGTGATGGCATCGACCCGGTGCTGCGCTCGCGCGCCCGCCGTCGTGCCGTGCAGGCCCTGTACGCCTGGCAGATCTCCGGCGGCAACGCACAGTCGCTGATCGCCCAGTTCGCCCACGAGCAGGCCCGCGAAATCGCCGATCTGGCGTATTTCGAAGCCCTGGTGCATGGCGTGCTGGACAACCGCCGCGACATCGACGAAGCCCTCGGCCCGCACCTGGACCGTGGCATCGAAGAAGTGGACGCCATCGAACGCGCCGTGCTGCGCTTGGCCGGCTACGAGCTGCGCTACCGCCTGGACGTGCCGTACCGCGTGGTCATCAACGAAGCCATCGAATCGGCCAAGCGTTTCGGGTCCGAGCATGGCCACACCTACGTCAACGGCGTGCTGGATCGTGCCGCCGTCGAATGGCGCAAGGTCGAATCGGGTCACTGACCCGATTCTGCTTCTGGTGGGTGCCAACCTTGGTTGGCATGGCTGGGAACCTGCTTTGGACTTCGAACGGCGCGGGAACCTGCTTTGGACTTCGAACGGCGCGGGAACCTGCTCTGGACTTCGAACGGCGCGGGAACCTGCTTTGGTAGAGTCGACTGTTAGTCGACTGCTTTTCGATCAGCAGTCGTGGTGTCGGACGGGAAAACAGTCGACTAACAGTCGACTCTACCCCATCGGTTCCGCCTCATCGGTTCCGCCGCGTCGGTTCCACCCCGCCGGTTCATCTCGTCGGCATCATCCGCCCGCGCCCGCCGCCCATCCATGCAACCCGCCGGAGCGCCCCATGTCCCTGGCCGAATTCGCCCTCATTGACCGCATCCGCTCCCGCACCAGCGAGCGTGACGACATCCTGCTCGGCATCGGCGACGACGCCGCGCTGCTGCAGCCGCGTGCGAATGAACAACTGGTGGTCACCGCCGATACGCTCAACAGTGGCGTGCATTTCCCGGCGGAAACCCCGGCCTATGACATCGGCTGGAAGACCCTGGCGGTCAACCTGTCCGACCTGGCCGCGATGGGCGCACGTCCGGCGTGGTGCACGCTGGCGCTGTCCCTGCCGGACACCAGCGAAGACTGGATCGACGCCTTTGCAGAAGGCTTCTTCGCCCTGGCCGACCAGCACGACATCGCGCTGATTGGTGGCGACACCACGCGGGGACCGCTGTCGTTGACCGTGACCGCGATGGGCCAGGTCGGCCGTGGCCAGGCCCTGCGCCGCGACCGTGCGCAGGTTGGCGACGATGTCTGGGTAAGTGGCACGATCGGTGATGCCGCCGGTGCCCTGAAGCTGTGGCAGCAGGGCGCGCTGGACGTGGCCACGGCCACCCTGCTGGGTGACTACGAAACCCTGCGCCTGCGCCTGCTGCGTCCCACCCCGCGCGTCACCCTCGGCCTGCGCCTGCGTGCCTTCGCGCATGCCGCCGTGGATCTGTCCGATGGCCTGGTGGCTGACCTGGGCCACATCGCGGCACGCAGTGGCGTGGCCGCGCAGATCGATGCCGACGTGCTGCCGATCTCGCCGGAGCTGCGTGGCCTGCTCGGCCGCGACGGTGCCCGTGAGTGCGCGCTGCGCGGTGGTGATGACTACGAACTGTGTTTCACCGCCGCCGCCGACCAGCGCGACGCGCTGCTGTACCTGTCTGAATCGCTGGATGTGCCGCTGACCCGCGTCGGCCGCATCACCGAAGGGCAGGGCGTGCAGGTGGATGGCGAAGCCGCCAGCGGCGGTTACCAGCACTTCGTTTGATAGAGGGGCGCGCCGGGCAGGCCCGGCGCCACCACGTTGCCTTGGTAGATGCCAACCTTGGTTGGCACGCATGATCCATTCGGGGTGTGACCCGCCGCGATCAATCGCGCGGTGCGGACACGCCGAAACGATTGCCGCCCGGGGTGCTGGGCAGCACCAGGAACACCAGCAGCACCAGGCTCACGATGGGGACGACGCCCAGCAGCAGCCACCAGCCCGATCGGTCCGTGTCGTGCAGGCGGCGCATGGTGACTGCCAGCGAGGGCAGAGTGAGGATCAGCGCGACCACCAGACCCAGGCCGGTCGATGCCAGCGCCAGCGTCTGCGAGTCGGTGTAGCCGGCAACGAAGCCCAGCACATACAACGGGATCGACACGATCACGATGAACAGCTGGAACAGCCAGAATTCGCTGCGGATGGCGCGCCCGCTGAACTGCGCATAGCGCTTGAGCGGCATCATCATCTTCAACACCGAAACACTCCTTCAAAGAAGCGGGCACTATCGGCTGCAGCATCACCGGCGCGATATCGAGATCGTTGCAACCTGCGCGTGCGTGTCGTTGAAGCAAGGGCTCTCCCACAGTTCCGGTGCCGCGGGACTGTGCGGGACAAGCGGCGCAAAGCGCCTGCCTGGCGCGCGGCTGCAGGTCGTCCATGGCGGGAATGATGGGTACTCTCGACGCGATTGCGAAGTGTCATGTCCCGCCGCAATGAGCGCGATGTTTGCAACTAATTGCATGGGTCTGGAGGTGCGGACTATTCAGAATGGCGCCTCGAAAGGAGCCCGCCATGATCCGTCCCGCACTGCTGTTGTCGTTCTTGCTGGCCATCGCGCCATCGAGCCACGCTGGCACGCCGCAGATCAGCGTTGGCCCTCTGTTTGATTACCTGCCGGCCAACAGCAGTCATCTGCTCAAACGCATCCGCAATACCGGTGAAGGCACGGCCTATGTCCGTGTCGAAGTTTCACAGATGCACTTCAATGGCGAAGGCAAGCCCGTGGAGGTGCCGGTGGATACGGCGGCACTGGCGCGCAGTGCAGACGGTGCAGAGGGCCTGATCGCCAGTCCTGGTCGTTTGATCATTGCTGCCAACGGGCAGCAGGCGACACGTTTGGTCTATCGCGGTACCCGGGACGAAGAGCGTTACTTCCGTCTCCGCTTCATTCCCGTGTTACCCACCACCGATGAATTCTCGTTGAGCGAAGCACAGGCGCAGGAAGCCGCAGGCTTGAGCTCGGCCATCCACGTGTTCACTGGTTACGGCACCATCCTGTTCGTGCCCCCCACCAACCCGCGCTACGACACCCGTATCGAAGGCAACGTCGTGCACAACCAGGGCAACGCGACCCTGGTGCTCGACAACCTGCGCTATTGCGAACAGGCCAGCCCCGACACCTGCACTCCCGGCGTGCTGGCACATGTACGGCCCGGCAACTCCTACGAACTGAACGCTGGACCCGCCCGATTTGCGCGCTTCGATCTGCTCGAAGGTGACGCCAAGCGCAGGGTGGATGCGCGCCGCTAGCGCGCGACCCCTCCATTTTCCGGACTCCCCACGCGGTCCCGCCAGGAGGCCGCCGGCAGCGCTTTGCCTTGTTTCCTGGCCCGATACCCCTTCATTCAACTGAGAGATTCCCATGTCGATCAAGACTGTTGCACTGGCCGCCGCTGCGGCGCTCACCCTGGCCCCGGGCATTGCCCTGGCCGCCGTCGAATCCAAGAGCATCACCGTCAACGTGCAGGCCGACGTGCCGAACACCGCCGGTCTGCAGGTGTCCACCCCGGATGGCTGGGAAGGCCTGCCGCAGACCCTGCCCTGGGATGCCGCCCGCCAGGAACTGCGCGAGCTGACCGGCCGCGTCATCAACGTGAAGTCGCCGGCGGCGATCAGCGCCTACCTGACCGCCGCAGCCCAGATGTCGTCGGCCGCTGAAGTGGTGGATCTGAAGGTGAAACTCGACAACGTCGACGTGCCAGCCACGGCCGCCAGCAAGATCACTGTCGCAACCGCCGCACAGGCCGCTGCGGGCAAGTCCCTGGCGTTCGCCATCGCACCGGTCAAGCCGGCGGGCGACTACGTGCAGGGCACCTATACGGGCCAATTCCACATGATGTTCGAGAGCGACATTCCGTAAGTCGCGTCACCGGCCTGCCGCACGGATCGCCGCAGGCCGCCCCTGGAGCTCCCCATGCACGCCGCGTCCCGTCACATTGCTCTGCGAATGGGCCCACTGGCCACGGCCGTGGCTGCACTGGTGACGGCCGCCTCCACGCAGGCGGCCGGCCTGGCCCTGGGGGAACTGCCCAGTCTGCTGGAGCAGCGCGATCGCATGCCTGCAGAATTCCGCAGCCATCTGTTCGGCGCGCCGCTGACGGTCCGCGTGGATCTGGATGGCCGCTACCTGGGTGATGCCGAGGTCGTGCTGCACGAGGACAACCGCGTGCAGCTGCTGGCCTTCACCGAAGCCTATGAGAGCCCGTGGCCGGAAACCGAACGCGCGCGCTGGGCCCAGCAGCTGGCCGAGCCCATGCCGTTGGGCGTCTGTGCGGATGCCTGCCGTGGCCTTGCGGCCCTGCATTACAGCCTTTCCAATTCCCTGCTGACCCTGCTCACGCCCGATGCCGGCGGCGCCGAGGCGCGCCATGTCGCTTTGCCCGAAGAGGGCAGCCATGGCTTGATCGTCCGCAACAGCCTGGCCGTGCACAGTGGCCAGGACCAACCCACCGCAGCGCGCTACAGTGCCGAACTGCGAGGCAGCGTGGGCCGCTGGAGCACGGTCGGCAGCTACCAGTACTACGCGCAGGCCGCCAGCCGCGAACACTACCTCAGTGCGCTGTACGCACAGCGCGAGCTGGGCGACCACTTCGTGCGTGCCGGCTACTTCCTGCCCACCTTCGAAGGCATCATCCGCCAGCCCCGAGCCCCCGGTGCGCAGAGTGACACCGCGTTCGGCGTCATGTTCGGGTCGTCCGATGTGCTGTTGGCCGATTCGCGCAGCCCCAGTGCGTATCCCGTGTATGTCACCGCCAGCCGCGAAGGCGTGGTGGAGATCTATCGCGATGGCCGCCTGCTGTCCACGCAGGGCGTCACGCCGGGCATCCAGGAAATCGATACCCGGCGCCTGCCGGGTGGCATCTACGATGTCGAGCTGCGGGTGATCGCTGATGGCCAGGAGGCCTCGCGCGAAGTCGCCTCCATCCACAAGCCGACGCGCTGGTCGGATCCCACCCGGCGCTGGCGTTACAGCCTGTTCGCGGGCCAGCAGCAGGGCTTGTTGAACAGCACGTCCTCGCAGAACAAGGGCGGCGCAGCCGCCGGTGCAGTGGTCAACTATCTGCTGCATCCGCGCGCGGTGGCCGGTGCCACCGTGCAGAAGATCGGCGAGCGCGAGTCGGCGGGTGTGTCGCTGGACTGGCAGGCCACGACGGCATTGAGTACCTACACGAATTTCTACACCTCCAGCGACGCTGGCCGTGGCCTGGATCTGCAGGCGCTGTACCGCTACCGTGCCGGCAGTGTAGTGGCCAACCATGGCCGCAGCTGGGTGGAACAGCGCCGGCACGTGTTTCCTGGCGATGGTACGCCGCCACGCTGGCAGACCAGCGGTGGCTGGCAGGACAGTACGGCGGTGTCGATCACCCACCGCTTCGGCGCACGCGACCACGCCAGCATCCGCATTGCACGTACCGCCGGCTACACCCGCGGCACCGGCCTGGATGTGTCCTATGGCCGCCGCGAGACGCTGTTCGGCCGGCACGATGTTAACTGGCAGGTATCCGCCTATGACCGGCCCGGCAGTGTGGCCACGCAGTACCGCCGTCAGCGCGGTGTCGACCTCACTGTCAGCCTGTCGCTGGGCAGCGACCGCCGCAGCTATGCCGGCAGCCTGGGCAGCCGCACCGGTGATGCGGGCCGCCGCGACGGCTACGTGACGGCCTCGGCTACCCAGCAGATCGACAGCCGCTATGTGCGCAGCGCCAATGGCATGGTCACTGTCGACAGCCAGGGTCTCGGCGCCGGCGCCGGCCTGCTCCTGCAGAGCCCGCTGCTGGAAGGCGATGTGTACCTCAATCGCAGCTCCAGCGAAGGCCGCCTCAGTGGCAGCGCCAACCTGGAAAGCACGGTGGTGTTTGGTGGCGGCCATGCCGCCATGATCGGGCAGGGCCGCAGCGGCAACCTGGAAACCGGCATGATCGTGGATGTCCGCAGCGATTTCCCGGACGTGCAGCTGCGTGCCGACGACAGCCAGGGCGGTGGCGTGATGCTGCGGCCGGGCCGCAATTTCGTACCAGTCAACGCATACCGCGCCGGCCACGTGCAGTTCGATTTCCACGGCCGCCACGCGCCGGCCGCCACCCTGCAGCCGGCCACGGTGCGCTACCACCTCAACAAGGGTGGGGTGATGCACACCACGCTGGATGTGCTGCGCACCTACACGGTGATGGGCCAGGTGGTCGATGGCCACGGCAAGGGCGTGCGAGGCGTGCATGTCATCAACCATGCCGGCCGCACGGTCAGCCAGGACGACGGCTTCTTCACCTTGGAACTGAGTGCGCGCGCGCCGGTGGTGCAGATGCAGTACCCCGACAAGATCGCCTGCACGCTGACCCTGGAAGAGGGTCAGCACCCCCACGAGGGCGACCTGTTGATGGTGGGCGGTATTGGCTGCCCGCCCCAGGTGGCCGCGCGGCCAACAACCGATGTCCTGCATCCTTCAAGGAGTGAGCCATGAAGTGGACCACCGTATTGCTGCTGCTCGCGGCCCTGTGGCCCGGCACCGCCACTGCGCAGGTGGTGGAAAAAAAGGTGACCGGTATCTTCCGGCCCAATGCACTGGACCCGGGCAATACCGGGTTTGAGAACACCACGCCGCGCGGGTCGTTGTGCAACTGGCGGCCGGGCGATTGCCAGCGGCGCAATGCCTACATATTCGATCTTGGCAATCGTGAGTATTGGCGCAAACAAGGCACTGGCGATAACGCCTCGCGGCGCAACACGCTGTATTTTGGCCTTCCGCCGCCGCGAATGGTGACGTTCACCAATGTGGATTCCGGGCACAGCTTCCAGGCCGCGATCAGCTTTGTTGCTTTCTCCATGCGGCTGGATTTCACCAATGGCGCAGATCCCTTCACCGGCGGTGTTGCCGGTGATTGCACTTCCATCGCAGGTGCCGGAGGCCTCGGGTGGTCGACAGGCGGCTGGGCGGTGCGCAACCCCAGTGGCGCGAATACCTGCTACAGCTCGCGTACTCGCAACAACCGAGTGTACCGCTATCGCAATGTGGGCATCGGCATTGATGTGCAGCTTCCCAGCGCGATGACCTTGCAGGACGGCCGATACACCGCCGTGGAAAGCTGGACCACCGGTGGTGCCGACGCCGACATCGACCTGGGCGACAACATCACCGGGGTGCAGGCCATCCAGTTGAACTTCGAGTTCGACGTACAGCATGACTTCCAGGTGCGTTTCCCGGTTGAGCATCCGCGTGTGCTGCTGGCGCCGGACGGCGGTTGGTCGCAATGGGTTGACTACGGCAGACGGCCTTCGCGCCTGCGCCAGGAGCTGCCGTTCCACCTGACGTCCTCGATGGATTTCAGCATGAAGCTGCGCTGTGAGTACCCCGCTGATGGCGACCGTTGCGGCATCCGCGATACACGTGGGAGCGCGATCGTTCCCGTGGATGTGGATGTCACCCTGCCGGGCATGGTCAACGAGCGCGACGGGCGACCCGCGCAGTTCACGTCGTTGACGCCGGTGGATGCTGGCGCACCCCGTTTCACATCACCGGCCTACCTGCGCAACCTGCGCTCAGTGCTGCGTTTCATTGCCGGCCAGGCGGCCGTGGACGAGATGGTAAAAGCCCCCGGCTCGCAATGGCGGGGCGACATCACGATCGTGTTTGACGCAAACCCCTGACACTGCACCGAGTCAGATCCCTTTGCGCTGCAAAGGGATCTGACCCCGAAACCTCACGCCGCGCGCAGCTGCACATCCACGTACTCGGCCAACGCACGGCAGGCAAACAGAATGCCTTCGCGTGCGCCATCACCCACCTGTTCCGCTTCGTCACCATCCACGCGTGTGCGTTCGATGGCGTGCAGCAGCTCCAGCAGGAACGTCTGCCCGGCATTGGCGCGGTCGATGCGGGCCAGCGCCATGCTCTGGCCGGGCGTGTGGCCATCGTTCGGCCACGGCTGGCCATTGGCGGCTTCCACCTGGCGGATGCGCCGCAGGCAGTTCAACACGGTGATGCTTTCGGGCGTGCGTTCGGGGGCGTTGGCGGCATCAGTGGCGGCCAGCGTGCTTTCCAGCGTGCGCGCCAGATCATCGGGCAGGCGCGCGGCGGCGTCGCCAAGCGTGGCGAACAGGAAGGGGTACTTGGTCTTGGTCATCTCGGCGTCCTTGTGCATGAAGCAGGACGCCACCCGCGCGCGAAGGCGAGGGTGGCGGACGGTGCGTGGTTGCAATACCGGTGGTAACACTGCAAAACGCCGGCGGGCACGAGGCCCCCACGCACCGCCCGCCATGAAGGCGCGGACGGATTGCCAGCCGGCGCCGCGCACAGGGGATGCACGACGCCGGCAGGCAAGCGTAAACAACAGTGTTACCAAACGGGATTGCAAGCCCGTGCCACCCGTTGTCGGTGGCATGTCCATGATTGGCCGCAAGCGCCCGCAGCCCAATGAGAAAAGTTGGAAAGGTAGAAGAATTACGAATGCTTGCAGCGGAGCGGTGGCGGTTGCACGAACGGGCAGATCGCGACAAGCGCGCAATCGCTCTGGTAGGTGCCAACCTTGGTTGGCACGCTGTGGCAGGTGTCATGGGGCCTGGAGCGAGCGCGCTGTTGCGCGTGCCGCCCTTCTACCAGCTGCGCGGTGGAGGTGGGTAAAGCTGTGCCAAGTCCGGCAGAGTTGGCGGCAATGCGCTGCGGCTGCCGATGGGGGCATTCGCTGCAATCACCCAAATCGTCCCATCACAACCCGAATCAGCCCGAATCAGCCCGAATCAGCTCAAATCAGCTCAAATCAGCTCAAATCAGCCCAAATCAGCCCAAATCAGCCCAAATCAGCCCAAATCAGCCCAGCTTTACTCAATAATGGGAGCATCTACTTCATCCGAGGTGACCGTGTGAGCGACCAAGACACGCTGTTGCGCGTCCTCGATCAAGCACAGCGAGCTGGGGGAGCCCATTGGGAAGGGCTGAGTTCAAGGGAGCTCTCCCTCCAGGCTGGCATTCCCTGGACAACCACCAAGCGACTGCTTGTGCTGCTGCAGAATGCAGGCACTGTCATGCGCGAGGGGAAGGCGCGCAGCACGCGCTATAAACGCGTGGCGACCTCGCCAGTCAATACCGGCTCAGGTGACACGGGTGGTTACCCTCGATTCGATGACGGAAGAGCGCTTCTGGCCGAACTGAAGCGTCCGCTCGTGCAGCGCACACCCGTGGCTTACCAGCGGCCGTTTGTCGATGACTACGTTCCCAACCAAAGCCAGCTTCTGCCGGACCGGCTGCTGAATGAACTGCACGCGGCCGCGCGCATGAGCGGACAGCAGCCTGCAGGTACCTATGCGCGCAACGTGATGGAGCCTTTGCTGCTGGACCTGTCCTGGTCATCCTCGCGATTGGAAGGCAATCGTTACTCGCTGTTGGAGACCAAAGAGCTTTTCGAGAGCGGTACCAGAAGCGGCGATCTGGATGCGGTCATGCTTCTGAATCACAAGTCAGCCATTGAGTTCCTCGTCAACGAGGTACCGATGGTTGGCCTGACCGAGCCCGTGGTCCGCAACCTGCATGCCACGCTGATGCGGGATCTATTGGCCGACAGCAGCGGGCTGGGCAACATCCGCTCGAGGATGATCCAGATCAGGGACACCAGCTACATCCCCGAACAGGCACCGGGGGTGCTGCAGGAGATGTTCAGCCGGATCATCGTCAAGGCAAAGCAGATCAACAATCCGGTCGAAGCAGCCTTCTTCCTGTGGGTCAATGTTGCTTACCTGCAGCCGTTTGAGGATGGCAACAAGCGCACCAGTCGACTCGCAGCGAACATTCCGCTGTTGATGTACAACTTTGCGCCGCTTTCATTCCTGGACATCGATTCCCATGACTATGCCTACGCCATGATGGGGATCTATGAGCGATGCGATGTGGCATTGGCGGTAGACCTCTTTGAAATCGCCTACTCGCGTTCCATCCAGAAGTACCAGATCCAACTCGCAGCCGCCGTGGCGCCGGATCCGACGCGAATTCGTCTGCGCGGCGCGATGAACGACATGATCGGGTTGGTAGTGCGCGATCGCCAGACGATCAGGCAGGCCATCAATGCACTGCAGATTGAGGCAAGCGATGCGGCACCGCTGGGAGCTTTGGTTGAGGAGGAGCTCAAGCATCTGGGTGAACATAATTGTTCACGCTTCTACATCACCATGCGGCAGGTCAACGAGTGGGTTGCTGCAGGTCGGCCACGCTAAGTCAGTTGCGCAGGTTGAAAACCAGACAAGCGGGATTGACATCCCTCACGCGGCCGGCAGCACCTTGCCCGGGTTGAGGATGCCGTCCGGGTCCAGCGCGGCCTTGATCGCGCGCATCGTAGCCAGCGTGGCCGGGGTGAAGGCCTGCGCCATGAAATCACGCTTGGCCAGGCCGATGCCGTGCTCGCCGGACAACGTGCCACCCAGCGCCAGCGTCAGTTCGAAGATCTTCGGCAGCGCGGCGTGCGCACGTGCGTTCTCGTCGGCGTCCTCGGGGTGGTAGAGGATGTTGACGTGCAGGTTGCCGTTGCCGGCATGGCCGAAGGTGACGATGGTCAGCGTGTACTCACGCGCCAGCGCCTGCACGCCGGCCACCAGATCGGGAATGCGCGATACCGGCACCACCACATCTTCGTTGATCTTGCCCGGCGCAACGCTGCGCAATGCAGGCGACAGCGCCTTGCGCGCGGACCACAGCTGGTCGCGGGCGCGGCCTTCCATCGCCACGTCCAGTTCGATCATGCCGTCGCCTTCAGCGGCGCTGGCCAGTGCCTGCAGCAGGTAGGGCAGGGTGTCGTGGTCGCCATCGGTTTCGACCAGCAGCATCGCGCCGGCCTCGGGCACGTCGGCACCGTTCAAGCGCAGCAGCTGCAGGCTGCGCGCATCCATGAATTCCAGGCGCGTGGGCACCACCGGTTGCGACATCAACCGCGATACCGCGGCGGCTGCGGCATCGGCATCGCGGTACAGCACGCGCAGGCCGGCCTGGCTGACCGGCAGCGGGGTCAGCTTGAGGGTGGCTTCCACGATCAGTGCGAGCGTGCCCTCGCTGCCCACCAGCAGGTGGGTCAGGTCGTAGCCGGTGGCGTCCTTGGTGTAGGCGCCGCCACAGCGGATCACATCGCCGGTGCCGGTTACGGCGACCAGGCCCAGCACGTTGTCGCGGCTGGTGCCGTACTTCACTGCACGCGGGCCGCCTGCATTGCAGGCCAGGTTGCCGCCGATGCTGCAGATCTCCGCGCTGGACGGGTCCGGTGCCCAGAACAGGCCGTGCGGTGCCAGCGCCTGCTGCAGCGTGCCGTTCAATACGCCCGGCTGCACCACCGCGCAGCGGTCGCCGGCGCGGATCTCGACGATGCGGTCCATGCGGGTGAACGACAGCACGATGCTGCCAGGCTGCGGCACCGCCGCGCCGGTGGTGCCGGTGCCGGCGCCACGTGCGACCAGAGCCACGCCGTGCGTGCGGCAGGCGCGCACCAGCGCCTGCACCTGCTCGATGTCGGCCGGCAGCGCCACGGCTTCCGGGCGTTGCCGGCGCCAGGAGTTGTCCTGCGCGTTGGCTTCCAGCGCAGCGTCATCCATGCGCCAGCCCTCCGCGCCCAGCAGGGCGGACAGTTCGGCAACGAGGGCGGCGGGCAGGGCAGTGCTCATGAGGGATTCCGGGGGACGGCAGGGGCAGGTTGGATCAGTTTCCAGGCGACCACGGCGGTGGCCAGCGGCAGCCACACCCAGCGCAGCTCGGACAGCAGCGTGGCCAGGCCGCGCGCGCTGAAGAACTGCGGGGCAAACGGTGAAACGCGGATCGGCCGCCACGGTGCGAAGAAGCGATGCTCGCTCCACGGCCAGGCCAGGGCGACGCCCAGCCCGCCGGAGGTCATCGCATCCAGCAGCGGATGGCTGGCCGCGCAGACGAAGACGAACACCGCGGCCTGCACGGTGGATGTCGTAGATGCCAACCTTGGTTGGCTCGAAACCGCCGACCAAGGTCGGCGACTACCAAAGAACGCCAGCACCGCCGCCAGCGCGGCCAGCACGCCAGCAAACAGCAACGAATGGCTGGCACCGCGATGGCCGAACGCATCGGCATAGGGAATGTGCAGGGCAAACGCCAGCACGTCGGCGTCGGGCAGCATGGCGGCAATCACGCCGGCGGCCAGCAGTCGCGGCGGAATGCGGCCGCGATCAGCGGCGCACCACAGCGCCAGCGGCACGGCGGCATGGGTGATGATCGACGGCATCAGCAATCATCCAACCGGAACGCATCGCGCAGCCAGCGCAGCTGCGGCGGATCGCCACTGGCCTCCACCACATCGAAACGGCAGGGCGCATCGGCCAGGGCAGGGTGCTCCTGCAGGTACAGCAGCGCGGCATGGGCCAGGCGCCGGCATTTGCGCGCATCCACCGAGGCCGCGCCGCCACCGAAATCCGCGCGTGCGCGGTAACGCACTTCCACGAACACCACGGTGCCCGCGTCGTCCATCACCAGGTCCAGTTCACCACCGCGGTAGCGCACGTTGCGTGCGCGCGGCTGCAACCCGGCCTGTTGCAGGTGCTGCTCGGCGGCGGCTTCCACCGCCGAGCCCCGTTGCAGGTGCTCAGCGACCACCGACGATCGGCATCGGGCGGCCACCGCTGAAGGTGGACCACGCCGGCTGGCGCAGGATGTTGCCGTTGCTGTCCAGGTACAGCGTACCGGTGGCGCCATCCAGGCCGCCCTCGTTCGACAGCTTTTCCAGGTAGGCGCTGATCTTCCACGCATCGGCACCGAAGGCGAACAGGCGGCCGGCGGCGCCGCGCGCGCTGGGCAGGGTCTGCCCCACCTGCGCGGCCGACGGCAGGCCGGACACGCTGCGCACGTTCCAGGCTTCGTTCGGGTAGATGATGCCGTCCAGCGCCACGTCTTCCTCGGCCTTGCCGCTGCCGGTGGTCAGCTGGCTGGTGCCGACGCGCGTTGCGCCACCGGCACCGGCCAGGGCCAGCTGCGGTGCCAGCAGGCGCGCCTGCGGGGCACGCACGGCCAGGAACACGGCATCGATCTGGCCGGCATTGCGCACCTGCGCGCTGACATCACCCACCGCGTCGACCACAGCGACCGTGGCGGCCACCTGGCCCCCGCGCTGGGCGAAACGCTGGGCAAAGGCGGCAGCGGCACGGCGGCCGGTGTCGTCGTTGCTGCTGATGACCAGGGCGCGGTTGCGCTCGCGGCCACGCAGGTATTCGGCGGCGACGATGCCGTCGTCTTCCGGCGCCAGCGAGAAACCGGCGCTGCCGGCCGGCGGCGCATCCTTGCCGCGGTTCAGGGCCAGCACCGGCACCTGCAGCGGCTGGCGGCCGTAGACAGCATCCACTTCGTCGCGGCCCAGCGGGCCGACCACGAAGTCGGCACCGGAGGCCACGGCCTTGTCATACGCGGCCAGCGCACCGGCCGGGGTACCGGCGGTATCGAAGAAGTTGATGTCCGGGCGACGGCGGGTTTCACCGTAATAGGCGGCCAGCAGGCCATCGCGCACCGGCTGTGCGGCGGTAGCCAGGCGGCCGCTCAGCGGCAGCAGCACGGCCATCTTTGCCGGCGGACGGTAGCCATCGCTCATCGCCGGCGGGCGCTTGCTGGTATCGAACTGGGCCGCGCCGTCGCGGTCGAACGGGCGCGGCAGCGGCAGGCCGCGGGCGATCAGCGCACGGCCGGTGAAGTTGTACAGCGGGTCGTTGGCCGGCAGCGCCGCGGCGCGGCTGCGCAGGGTGGCGTCGTCCAGCGTGCCCAGCAGGCCGGAAATGGCGGCCTGGTTATCGCTGCGGGCGGTCCCGGCCAGGCCGGCGTGGGCACGGGCGCGCTCGGCGGCGGCAGCGAAGCTGTCACCGCTGGCCTGCAGCGCCTGGGCGCGGGCCATGTACCAGCGCGTGCGCAGGCTGGGGTGCACGTTGTCACCCGCGTCCTTCAGCAGGACCAGCACCTGTGCCGGCTGCTTGTCGGCCAGGGCCAGCTCGGCGCTGGTCAGCTGGAAACGCTGCAGGCTGGCGCCGGACAGCTGGCGGGCGGTCAGCTGGCCCAGCAGGCTGCGTGCGCGGGCGCTGTCACCGGCCAGGTGCCAGGCCCAGGCCGCATCGGCCAGGGCGTTGCTGCGGGCACCGCCGCGCAGGGTGGCGGCCTGCGCTTCCAGCTGCAGGGCAGCGTCGCGCGGCTTGCCTTGTTCGATCAGCGCCAGCGCCTGGCTCTGGGCCGGCGATTCGGGGGCGCTGGTAAGGCTGGTGGTGGCACAACCGGCCAGAAGCATCAGCGACAACGACAGGGCGGAGATGCGTGCGGCGGGCTTGTTCATGATCGGGTCCATGCGATGAGGGCAGCGGCCTTGGCCAGGTACACGCTAGGATTCTACCCTTGCCCCGTGAGTACCGCTGAAATGAGTGTGCCAACCCTGTATGTCGTCGCCACGCCGATCGGCAACCTGGCCGATCTGAGCCCGCGCGCGCAGGAGGTGCTGCGCTCGGTGGCGGCCATCTGTGCCGAAGACACCCGCCGCAGCGGCCAGCTGCTGTCCCATTTCGGCATCCAGCAGCCGCTGGTGGCCCTGCACGAGCACAACGAAGAGGCCCTGTCGCAGCGCCTGGTGGCGCGCCTGCAGGCCGGCGAGTCGCTGGCCCTGGTCAGCGATGCCGGCACGCCGCTGGTCAGTGATCCCGGCTTCCGCCTGGTCCGCGCCGCGCGCGCGGCCGGCATCAAGGTCAGCCCCATCCCCGGTGCCTGCGCGGCCATCGCTGCGCTCAGCGTGGCTGGCCTGCCCAGCGACCGCTTCAGCTTCGAGGGCTTCCTGCCGGCCAAGGCCAGCGGCCGCCGCGACCGCCTGCAGGCGCTGGCCGGCGAAGTGCGCACGATGGTGTTCTATGAATCCTCGCACCGCATCGCCGAATCGCTGGCGGACATGTCGGCCATCTTCGGTGCCGAGCGCCCGGCGGTGCTGGCACGCGAGCTGACCAAGCTGTTCGAGACCGTGCTGGATGGTGATCTGGCCGGCCTGCTGGCCAGGGTCGAGGCCGACGAGAACCAGCGCAAGGGCGAGTTCGTGGTGATGGTGCAGGGCGCCGGTGACGATGCCGAAGCGCAGCTGGCGCACGGCCGCCACGTCTACGCCAAGCTGAGCGAGCACCTGCCGCCGTCGACCGCCGCCAGGCTGGCCGCCGAACTGACCGGCGCCCCGCGCAAGGCGTTGTACGGCAGCTGATGAGGGCGCAGCCACGCATGGCGTGGCTCTACTGTAGATCCACGCCATGCGTGGATGGATGCACGCCCAGTAGATCCACGCCATGCGTGGATGGATGCACGCCCAGTAGATCCACGCCATGCGTGGATGGATGAACCGCGTGCCGCGATCAACACGGCAGAAAAGGGCTGCGTAGGCTAGAATGCGCGTTGGCGGAGCCGGCCAGACAGTCGCGTCATCCCTTCGGGGGTGCCGAGGAAAGTCCGGGCTCCATAGGGCAAGGTGCCAGGTAACGCCTGGGCGGCGCAAGCCGACGGAAAGTGCAACAGAAAGATACCGCCTACGTCTTCTTCGGAAGGCCGGTAAGGGTGAAATGGTGCGGTAAGAGCGCACCGCGAGTCTGGTAACAGACCGGCACGGCAAACCCCACCTGGAGCAAGACCAAATAGGGATCCATTGGCGCGGCCCGCGTTGGATCCGGGTAGGTTGCTTGAGCGTTGCGGCGACGTAACGCCTAGAGGAATGACTGTCCACGACAGAACCCGGCTTATCGGCCGGCTCCGCCTCCATTTCTCAGATCGGCGATGCCATCCACGCATGGCGTGGATCTACTGGGCGTGCAGTCATCCACGCATGGCGTGGATCTACTAGAACGCGACGTTGCTCTCGCCGAGGAATACACCCTGCGCGCCGAAGCGGCGTTCGTGCATCTGCCCATGGCCCTGCGCATCGATCAGCAGCACGGTGCTGGCGCGGGTGCCGTAGTCATCGCCGCGGATGAAGGACGGGCTCAGCCAGCGCTCGCGTTCCAGGCCGATGCCGGTGTCGGGCAGGTCGCTGTCGGCGGGGCGGTGTTCGTCGGCGAGGGCATTCCATAAGGGGGTCAGGTCTGGGGTCAGAGCCCTTTCGCTCTGCGAAACGGATCCGACCCCGTCGTCGTCCAGCCAGGTCGAGAGTGCGGCCATCAGCCGGCGGGTCTTCGGCCAGGGCGCGTCCAGGGCGCCGTTGGACATGCCGTGTACGCCCGGTCCCAGCGTCTGGCGCTCGGCAGGATGGTTGCCCAGGTACTCGAGGCTGTCGCTATCGGCCAACAACAGGTTGAACGGAGCATATGCCGCGGCGATGCCGGCCAGGCGGTCCATGTGCACGGCGGCCGGTTCGCGGCCGCGCAGGAAATCGGCCACCAGCGCACCACGCGAAGGACCGGCCTGGGCGGCCAGCGGGTCACGCACGTTGGTGACCACGGCCATGCGCCCGGCACGGCCTGCACCGGCCCAGCCTCCGCCCGAACGCAGGTCGCGTCCGCCGATGATGGACGGCTCGTCCTGCCAGGGGGCCAGGGCCGCGGTCGGGCGGGCGTGGAACTCATCGCGGTTGCCGGTCATCACCAATCGCCAGTGCGGGTGACGTAACCAGCCAAGAGCAAGCAGGCACATGGCGTCATTGTGCCCGGTTTGCGCAGTCCGACGCCGCTTTCAGCCCGTCCTGGATGAATGCGCAGGCCATGTTTCACGCCGTCTCCACACCCCTGAACTTCTGTTCAATCTCAAAAATTGAGACGGATCAGCAACTTGTGGATAAGCCTTGAACAATTCTCTAAACATTGCCGCAAGCCATTGATGTGGCTGGCGATTTCCCCGCTGAAAAGTTGTTGACAACCCTAGGGCCGCTGCTAAGGTGGGCATCAGAGGGAAAACCGGGTGTTTTGTGGGTTTTCGTGGTTCAATGTTTCACCGGGCGAAGGAAGGGTGCACGCGTCGTGTTCCAGGGCGAGACGGCCATCACAGTTGACGATAAAGGACGCATGGCGGTTCCCACCGCCTACCGCGACCTCGTCGCGCGTGCCAGCAACAACCGTCTTGTTTTGACCTACAACCCGTTCGAAGCCGGCTGCCTGTGGCTGTATGCCGAGTCGGAATGGGAACGGGTCCGCGACGACGTGATGTCCAAGCCCAACACCCAGCGCGTCGTGCGCCTGTTGCAGCAGAAGCTGGTCGGTTCGGCCGCCCATCTCGAGCTCGACGGCAACGGTCGTATCAGCATTCCCGCCAGCCACCGCGGTGCGGTGGGCATTGAAAAAAAGGCGGTATTGCTCGGTATGGGCGACAAATTCGAATTGTGGAGCGAGCAGGCGCATCGTGCCCTGATCCAGCAGACATTGTCTGACGAGGATCTGGGTGATGGGTTGCTCGACCTGAAGTTGTGAGCCGGGGTGCCCGGATGCGCCCAGAAGCGCAGACCGGTCACCTTCCGGTGTCGCAGTCGCCGGCGGTGCACCTGCCGGTCCTGTACACCCAGGTCATTGACGGCCTGAGGGTGATCGAAAACGGACGTTATCTGGATGGCACGTTCGGTCGTGGCGGTCATGCACGCGGCGTGCTCACCCAGTTGGGCCCGGAGGGGCGCCTGCTGGTCATGGACAAGGATCCGGAAGCCATCGCCGTGGCCGAGCGCGACTTCGCGCCGGACCCGCGCGTGTCCATCTTCCGTGGCAGCTTCGCCCAGCTGCTGCAGTGGGATGCGACGGCCGAAGGCCTGGATGGCGTGCTGTTCGACCTCGGCGTGTCCTCGCCGCAGCTGGACGTGGCCGAGCGTGGTTTCAGCTTCGGCAAGGACGGCCCGCTGGACATGCGCATGGACCCGGACAGCGGCGAAAGCGCGGCGCAGTGGATCAACCGCGTCGAAGACCGCGAGATCGCCGACGTGCTGTGGACCTACGGCGAAGAGCGGCAGAGCCGCCGAATCGCCCGTGCCATCGTCGCCCGTCGCGAGAAGCAGCCGTTTACCCGCACTGGCGAACTGGCCGAGCTGATCGCCTCGGTGATGCCGCGTGGCAAGGACAAGATCCACCCGGCCACGCGCAGCTTCCAGGCCATCCGCATCCACATCAACCGCGAGCTGGCCGATCTGGAAGCCGGGCTCGATGCGGCCGTGGAACGCCTCAAGCCCGGTGGCCGGCTGGCGGTGATCAGCTTCCATTCGCTGGAAGACCGCATCGTCAAGCAGTACATGAACCGCCTGGCCAAGGCGCCGCCGGCCAACCGCCGCCTGCCCGAGGCCGTGGCGTTCGTGCCGACCCTGGATCTGATCGGCGGTGCCATCAAGGCCACCGATGAAGAACTGGCCGCCAACCCGCGTGCCCGCAGCGCCGTGCTGCGCGTGGCACAGAAGCGGGAGGCCGATGCATGAGCCGGCTGCTGCTGATCATCCTGTTGGCCTGCACCGTGGCCTCGGCGATCGGCGTCGTGTTCGTGCGTCACCGTCATCGACAGACGTTCATCGAGCTGTCGCGTGCCGAGCGCACGCGTGATGACATCAACCTGGAATTCGGCCGTCTGCAGCTGGAGCAGGCCACCCTGGCCGAAGCCAATCGCGTCGACCGCGTGGCCCGCGAGAAGCTGGGCATGAAGTTCCCTGAAGCCGCCGACGTGGTGGTGGTGCGCCCATGAGCAAGACCGGCCGCAACCGCCCGCGCAACGCCTTCAACCTGCGCCAGCGCCTGCGCTGGGTTGCCCTGGCGCTCGGCCTGTGCTCGGTGTCGCTGGTCGGTCGCGCGGCCTACGTGCAGATCATCAACAGCGATTTCTACCAGCGCCAGGGTGAGGCACGCTACCTGCGCGAGCTGCCGATCAAGACCTCGCGCGGCATGATCACCGACCGCAATGGTGAGCCGCTGGCGGTGTCCACCCCGGTCGCCTCGATCTGGGTGAACCCGCAGGACCTGCTGCGTGCACCGGACCGCATTCCCGAGCTGGCCCAGGCGGTCGGAATGTCGGTGGACGAGCTGAGCAGCCGCCTGTCGCAGAAGTCGGACAAGGAATTCATGTACCTGCGCCGCCGGATCAATCCGGACGACGCGGAGAAAGTGGTCGCGCTGAAGATTCCGGGCGTGGCCGCACAGCGCGAGTTCCGTCGCTTCTACCCGCAGGGTGAGGCGATGGCGCACGTGCTGGGCTTCACCAACATCGATGACCGCGGCCAGGAAGGGCTGGAGCTGGCCTTCGACGAATGGCTGCGCGGCAAGGCCGGCGCCAAGCGGGTGATCCGCAACCGCAAGGGCGAAACGGTGGAGAGCGACCTGCTGCGCGCCGCCGAGCCGGGCAAGGACCTGACCCTCAGCATCGACCGCCGCATCCAGTACCTGGCCTTCAAGGAGCTGCGCAACGCGCTGGTGGCCAACAAGGCGGCCGGCGGTTCGATGGTGATCATGGATGTGGCCACCGGCGAGATCCTGGCCATGGTCAACCTGCCGACCTACAACCCGAATTCGCTCAACGGTGCGGTGCCTGACACGCGCCGCAACCGCGCCGTGACCGACCTGGTCGAGCCGGGTTCGACGATGAAGCCGCTGACCATCGCCACCGCGCTGCAGTCCGGTGCGGTGACCAAGGACACCATCATCGATACCAACCCGGGCTACATGCAGGTGGCCCGCTTCACCATCCGCGACGTGCCGCGCAACAACGGCGTGCTCAACGTCACCGGGGTGATCACCCGCAGTTCAAACATCGGCGCCGCCAAGATCGCTGCGAAGATGACCGACCAGACGTTCTATGACGGCGTGCGCCGCTTCGGCTACGGCTCGGTGCCGCACAGCGGTTTCCCCGGTGAATCCGGTGGCGTGGTGCGCCGCCCGGGCAACTGGGATGGCGCCACCAAGACCACCATGTCCTACGGCTACGGCCTGAACGTGACGCCGCTGCAGATCGCCACCGCGTATTCGGCGCTGGCCAACGGCGGCAAGCTGATCGCCCCGACCTTCGTCAAGGGCCAGCGCAACGAAGGCAAGCAGATCATCGACGAGAACGTGGCCAAGGAAGTCGTGGCCATGATGGAAACGGTGGTGACCCAGGGTGGTGCCAAGCAGGCCGCCGTGCTGGGCTACCACGTGGCCGGCAAGACCGGTACCGCGCGCAAGGCCGGCCCGGGCGGTTACGAGCGTGGCCACTACAACTCGCTGTTCGCCGGCGTGGTGCCCGCCACCAACCCGCGCTTCGCCACCGTCATCGTCATCAACGACCCGCAGGGCGGCAAGTTCTACGGCGGCCTGGTCTCGGCGCCGGTGTACCACAACGTGATGGAAGGCACCCTGCGCCTGATGGACGTCCCGCTGGACGACCTGCAGTCGTGGCTGGCTGCCCAGCAGTCCGGAAAGATGGGGCATTCGGCCTCCATCCTGCCGGCGCCGCCGGCCGAGGCCGCGCTGCCGGCCGATGCCGCCGCCGAATTCGACGCCGCGCTGCCCAGCGCGCAGAACCATGTGCCGGCCCCGCCCGCGGGAGGCACGCAATGAGTCCTTCGATGTTGCTTTCGCAGTTGCTTCCGGATGTTGCCCTGGCGGGCAACGATCCCGTTCTGACCGGCCTGGTGCTGGACAGCCGTGCCGTGCGCCGCGGCAATGCCTTCGTCGCCATCGCCGGTTTCGGCGCGCATGGCCTGGGCTTTGTCGAGCAGGCGCGCGCGGCCGGTGCCAGCGCCATCCTGTTCGAACCGCCGGCTCCGGCCGAGCTGCCGGCACCGGCTGATGCCATCGCCGTGCCGGGCCTGCGCGCACGCCTCGGCGCCATGGCCGACCAGTTCCATGGTGCGCCCTCGCGTGCGATGACGATGGTGGGGGTGACCGGCACCAACGGCAAAACCTCCACCGTGCAGCTGCTGGCCCAGGCCTGGCACCTCCTCGGTACGCCCAGTGGCAGTATCGGCACGTTGGGCGCCGGACTTTATGGTGCGGTCGAGCCGACCGGCTTCACCACCCCGCTGGTGCTGCAGATGCACGCGCTGCTGGCGCAGCTGCGCAACGACGGCGCACGTGCGGTGGCGATGGAAGTCAGCTCGCACGCGCTGGACCAGGGCCGCGTGGATGCCGTGCACTACGACGTGGCGGTGTTCACCAACCTCACCCGCGATCACCTGGATTACCACGGTGACATGGCCAGCTACGGCGCGGCCAAGGCACGCCTGTTCCACCGCCCGGGCCTGAAGGCCGCGGTGGTGAACCTGGATGATGCCTTCGGTCGTGAACTGTTCGCAGGCCTGCCGGCCAGCGTGCAGGCCATCGGCCTGAGCTCGCGCGGTGCCGCCGGTGCCAGCGTGCGTGCCGAAGGCCTGCAGCTGGATGGTCGCGGCATCGGCTTTGAACTGGTCATCGACGGCGCGCGCGCTGCGGTGCAGTCGCCGCTGCTGGGTCGCTTCAACGTGGACAACCTGCTGGCCGTGGCCGGCAGCCTGCATGCACTGGGCGAACCGATCGAGCGCATCGCCGGCGTGCTGTCGGCACTGCAGCCGATCCGCGGCCGCATGAACCGCCTCGGTGGCGAAGACGGCCTGCCCACCGTGGTGGTCGACTACGCACACACCCCGGATGCGCTGGAACAGGCCCTTGAAAGCCTGCACGGCCACCTGCAGGGCACGCTGTACTGCGTGTTCGGCTGCGGTGGCGAGCGCGATGCCGGCAAGCGTCCGCAGATGGCCGCCATCGCCGAGCGCCTGGCCAACCAGGTTATCGTCACCGACGACAACCCGCGTGGCGAAGACGGCGACGTGATCGTGGCCGACATCCTCGCTGGATTCGCCGATGCCTCGGCCGTGACCGTGCAGCGCAGCCGCGCGCGTGCGATCGGCCTGGCGGTGAAGCGCGCCGGTGCCGGCGACATCATCCTGATCGCCGGCAAGGGCCACGAGCCCTACCAGGAGGTCAACGGCGTGCGCCACGACTTCGACGACACCGAAGTGTCGGCTGCCGCACTGGCCGCCAAGGCCGGTGTGCTGGCGGCGCAGGCAGGGGAGGGCATCGCATGAAGCGCACCCTGCTTTCGCTGATCGCGCACTGGGCCGGTGGCGAGATCCACGGCGACGACGTGGCCATCGATGCGGTCAGCAATGACACCCGCAGCCTGGGCGCCGGCACCCTGTACGTGGCCCTGCGCGGCGAGCGGTTCGACGGCCATGACTTCGCCGCCGATGCGCAGGCGCGTGGCGCGAGCGCGCTGCTGGTCGAGCGCCTGCTGCCGCTGGACGTGCCGCAGGTGCTGGTGGCCGACAGCGAACTGGCCCTGGCCAGGATTGCCGCCGGCATGCAGCGCGACCGCGACACCGAGGTGTTCGCGATCACCGGCAGCAACGGCAAGACCAGCGTCAAGAGCCTGCTGCTGGCGATCCTGCAGCAGGTGGCCGAGCACGCGCACAAGGTGGTCTACGCCAACCCGGGCAACCGCAACAACGAGATAGGCCTGCCGCTGGCGGTGATCGATGCCCCGGAAGATGCCGACTACGCCGTCTACGAGATGGGCGCCGGCAAGCCGGGCGACATCGCCTACCTGACCGACATCGCCCGCCCGCGCTATGCGCTGGTCAACAACATCGCCCCGGCGCACCTGGAACGCATGGGCAGCCTGCTCGGCGTGGCGGTGACCAAGGGCGCGATCTATGCCGCGCTGCCGGCCGATGGCGTGGCCGTCATCAATGTCGACGATGCCTACGGCCGCTGGTTCGAACAGCATTTCGTCGGTACCCCGGCGCGCTGCCGGGTGCTGCGCTACGGCCTGGACCACAGCGCCGATGTCACCGCGCGCGACATCCGCGCCGGTGCGCAGGGCAGCCAGTTCACCCTGGTCGCGCCGCAGGGCGAGGTCCGCATTGCACTTGGCCTGCCGGGCCGGCACAACGTCAGCAATGCGCTGGCCGCGGCCAGCCTGGCGCTGGGCGCCGGCATCGACCTGGCCCTGGTGGCGTCGGGCCTGGCTGCGGCGCAGCCGGTGCCGGGCCGCCAGATCGCCCACCAGCTGCGCAGCGGCGCGGTGCTGGTGGACGACAGCTACAACGCCAACCCCGGTTCGCTGGCCGCCGCCATCGATGCCCTGGCTGCCGCCCCGGAAGAGGGCTGGCTGGTGCTGGGCGACATGCGCGAGCTGGGCCCGGACGCCGAAGCCCTGCACGCGCAGGCCGGCCTGCGCGCACGTGCCGCCGGCCTCAAGCGCCTGTATGCACTGGGCCCGCTCAGTGCCGCCGCCGCCACCGCCTTCGGCGAAGGCGGCCGTCATTTCGCCACCCATGACGCGCTGTCGCAGGCGCTGAAGGACGAGCTGCACGCTGGCGTGCGCTGCCTGGTCAAGGGTTCCCGTGGCAGCGCCATGGACACGATTGTCAAAGCGCTGCTGGCGCAAGGAGAGGAATCCCCGCATGTTGTATGAACTGGCTCGATGGTTGCAGCAGTTGGAGAGCCTGTTCGGGCTGTTCAACTACCAGACGTTCCGCGCCATCCTTGCCGCGCTGACGGCCCTGTTCCTGTCGCTCTGGCTCGGCCCGGCGGTGATCCGCCGTCTTGCCCAGTTCAAGGGCGGCCAGCCGATCCGTACCGACGGCCCGCAGACCCACTTCGTCAAGGCCGGCACGCCCACCATGGGCGGTTCGCTGATCCTGCTCACCGTCACCCTGTCGGTGCTGATGTGGGCCGACCTGCGCAACCGCTACGTGTGGCTGGTGCTGGCCGTCATGCTGTGCTTCGGCGCCATCGGCTGGTACGACGACTGGATCAAGATCGTGCGCCGCGACCCGAACGGCCTGGCCTCGCGCTGGAAGTACCTGCTGCAGTCGATCTTCGGCCTGGCTGCTGGCATCTTCCTGCTGCAGACCGCCGACGTGCCGGCCGCGCTGACCTTCTACATCCCGATGTTCAAGTCGATCGCGCTGCCGCTGGCTGGCATCAGCTTCGTGGCCATCGCCTACTTCTGGATCGTCGGCTTCTCCAACGCGGTCAACCTGACCGACGGCCTGGATGGCCTGGCGATCATGCCCACCGTGCTGGTGGCCTGCGGCCTGGGCGTGTTCGCCTACGCCTCGGGCAACGTGGTGTTCGCCAACTACCTGCAGATCCCGCAGATTCCAGGTGCCGGTGAACTGGTCATCATCTGCGCGGCCATCGCCGGCGCGGGCCTCGGCTTCCTGTGGTTCAACACCTACCCGGCCATGGTCTTCATGGGCGACATCGGCGCACTGGCGCTGGGCGCGGTGCTGGGCACGATCGCGGTCATCACCCGCCAGGAGCTGGTGCTGGTGATCATGGGCGGCGTGTTCGTCATCGAAACGCTGTCGGTGATGATCCAGGTGGCCTCGTTCAAGCTGACCGGCAAGCGCGTGTTCCGCATGGCGCCGATCCACCACCACTTCGAGCTGAAGGGCTGGCCGGAGCCGCGCGTGATCGTGCGCTTCTGGATCATCTCGGTCGTGCTCGTGCTGATCGGCCTTGCCACCCTGAAGGTGCGCTGAGAATGAACGACCTGTCCCGCCAGGCAACACGCCTCGAAGCCATCGAAGGCAGCTACGACAAGTGGCTGCTGGGCGCGATCATCGCGCTCACGGGCATTGGCGTGGTGATGGTGGCGTCCAGCTCGATCGCACTGATGAGCAGCCCGTTCTACTACCTCAACCGCCACCTGATCTTCCTGGCGGTGGGCATCGTGCTGGCGGTCGTGGCCGCCCGCACCGAGCTGAAGTCGATCGAGCAGTACAACCAGATCCTGCTGCTGGGCTGTTTCGTGCTGCTGCTGGCGGTGTTCACGCCGGGCCTGGGCAGCACGGTCAACGGCGCGCGCCGCTGGATCAACCTGGGCATTTCCAAGTTCCAGACGGTCGAAGCGGTGAAGGTGCTCTACATCGTCTGGCTGTCCAGCTACCTGGTGCGTTTCCGCGACGAGGTCAATGCAACCTGGCCGGCGATGCTGAAGCCGCTGGGCGTGGCCGGTGCGCTGGTCGTGCTGCTGCTGCTGCAGCCCGACTTCGGTTCGTCCACCCTGCTGCTGGCGATCACCGCCGGCATGCTGGTGCTGGGCGGGGTGAACATGCCGCGCATGTCGATGCCGGTGATCATCGGCCTGGTCGGCATGAGCGCGCTGGCGATCATCGAGCCGTACCGCATGCGCCGCATTACCTCCTTCCTCGACCCGTGGGCCGACCAGCAGGGCGACGGCTACCAGCTGTCCAACGCGCTGATGGCCGTGGGCCGTGGCGAGTGGACCGGCGTGGGCCTGGGCAACTCGGTGCAGAAGCTGTACTACCTGCCCGAAGCGCATACCGACTTCATCTTCTCGGTCACCGCCGAGGAATTCGGCTTCCTGGGCACCTGCACCATCGTCGCCCTGTACGCGCTGCTGGTCGGCCGCACCTTCTGGCTGGGCATGCGCTGCGTGGAAATGAAGCGCCACTTCTCCGGCTACATCGCCTTCGGCATCGGCCTGTGGATCAGCATGCAGACCTTCGTCTCGATCGGCGTGAACCTGGGCATCCTGCCGACCAAGGGCCTGACCCTGCCGCTGATCTCCTCGGGCGGTTCGTCGGTGCTGATGACCTGCGTGGCGATGGGCCTGCTGCTGCGCGTGTCCTATGAACTGAAGCGCGCCGAGCGCCGCCAGGCCGTGCGCATCGGCGGTGGCGAAGAGGCCGCGGGTGCGCCCGTGGCTGAACCGGCTGCACCGGCCGCTGCCACCAGCGCGCCGAAGGCTGCCGAACCGGTGGCTGCCGCTGCGCCGACCGCTGCACGTGGCACCAGCCGCCTGCAGTCGCGCATCGAACCGACCTTCGGGAGGCTGTCATGAGCACTGCCTCCACGAACAACACCAACGTCCGCCCGGTGATGATCCTGGCCGGCGGTACCGGTGGTCACATCTTCCCCGGCCTGGCCGTGGCCCGCGTGCTGCGCCAGCGTGGCGTGCCGGTTACCTGGATGGGCGCCGACGGCGCGATGGAAACCCGCCTGGTGCCGCAGCACGACATCCCGGTCGACACCCTGGCCATCACCGGCCTGCGCGGCAAGGGCAAGCTGGCCCTGCTGGGTGCACCGTGGCGGCTGATGCGCGCGCTGCGTGCGGCCGGCATGATCATCCGCAAGCGCCAGCCGCGCGCCGTGGTCGCCTTCGGTGGCTTCGCCTCCGGCCCCGGTGGCATCGCCACCCGCCTGCACGGCCTGCCGCTGCTGGTGCACGAACAGAACCGTGCGCCGGGCATGACCAACCGCATCCTGTCGCGCTACGCGCGCCGCCTGCTGACCGGTTTCCCGGGCACCTTCGCCAAGGGCGAGGAGTTCGTCGGCAATCCGGTGCGCGCGGAGATCGCCGCGATCGCACCGCCGGAACAGCGCTTCGCCGACCGCGAGGGGCCGCTGCGCCTGCTGGTGGTGGGCGGCAGCCAGGGCGCACGCGCGCTCAACACCGGCGTGCCGCAGGCCATCGCCGCGCTGGCAGGCACCGTGCAGGTACAGGTGCGCCACCAGAGCGGCGAGAAGCTGCATGGCGAAGCCGTGCAGGCCTATGCCGAGGCTGGCGTGCAGGCTGAGATCACCCCGTTCATCGCCGACATGGCCGATGCCTTCGCCTGGGCTGACCTGGTGGTGTGCCGTGCCGGCGCGTCCACCCTGGCCGAGCTGTGCGCGGTGGGCGTGGGCAGCGTGCTGGTGCCGTTCCCCGCTGCCGTCGACGATCACCAGACCCGCAATGCGGAGTATCTGGTCGAGCGCGATGCGGCCGTGTTGCTGAAGCAGGATGGAACGCTGGCCGACGGCATTGCCGCACTGCTGCGCGAACTGTCCGAAAATCCCGCCCGCCGCATGCAGATGGCGCAAGCCGCGCGTGCCCTGGCCAAGGTCGATGCCGCCGAGCGCATCGCCGATATCATTCTCGAGGAAGCTGTATGAAGAAGGCCCGCTACTGCGCCTGCCACGCGCGAGGCCGCGCATGATCCGCCGCCTGCACGACACCAACGACCTGGTGCGCGCGTTCCCGCGCGTGCATTTCGTCGGCATCGGCGGTACCGGCATGAGCGGCATTGCCGAAGTGATGCTGACGCTGGGCTATGAAGTGTCCGGTTCGGACAACGCCGACAACGCGGCCACCCGCCGCCTGGCCGGCCTGGGTGCACGCATCATGCGTGGCCACTCGGCCGCCAACGTGCTGGGCACCGACTGCGTGGTGGTCTCCAGCGCCATCCGCGAAGACAACCCGGAACTGATGGAAGCGCGCAGCCAGCGCATTCCGATCATGCCGCGCGCGGCGATGCTGGCCGAGCTGATGCGCTTCCGCCGCGGCATCGCCGTGGCCGGCACGCACGGCAAGACCACCACCACCAGCCTGACCGCGGCGGTGCTGAGCGAAGGTGGCCTGGACCCGACGTTCGTGATCGGTGGCCAGCTGCTGGCCGCCGGTGCCAACGCCAAGCTGGGCGGTGGCCAGTGGCTGGTGGCCGAGGCCGACGAAAGCGACGGCAGCTTCCTGCGCCTGAACCCGCTGATGTCGATCATCACGAACATCGATGCCGACCACCTGGAAAACTACGGCAACGACTTTGCCCGTGTGCAGGCGGCGTTCGCCGAGTTCCTGCAGCGCCTGCCGTTCTACGGCCTGGCCGTGCTGTGCATCGACGACCCGGAAGTGGCCGCGCTGGCCGCCAAGACCCCGCGCCACGTGATGAGCTACGGCATGAGCCCGCAGGCCGACGTGCGCGCCGAGAACGTGGTGCAGGAAGGGTCGCGCATGCGCTTCACCCTGCGCCTGCCGCAGGGCACCAGCCAGGAAGTGGTGCTGGCCCTGCCGGGCAAGCACAACGTGCTGAACGCGCTGGCCGCCGCGGCGGTGGGCTGGCAGCTGGGCGTGGCCCCGGACGCGATCGCGCGTGCACTGGAAAGCTTCGCCGGCGTCGGCCGTCGCTTCAACGACCTGGGCGAAGTGACCACCGCCAGTGGCGCCAAGGTGCGCATCATCGACGACTACGGCCATCACCCGAGCGAGCTGGAAGCGGTGTTCGCAGCCGCGCGCGGTGGCTGGGCCGACAAGCGTCTGGTGGTGGCGTTCCAGCCGCACCGCTACAGCCGTACCCGCGACCAGTTCGACAAGTTCGCTGCGGTGCTGTCCAGCGTCGATGCGCTGGTGCTGAGCGAGGTCTACCCGGCCGGTGAGGAGCCGATTGCCGGTGCCGATTCGCATGCACTGGCCCGCGCCATCCGCGCGCGCGGCCGCAGCGAGCCGGTGGTGGTGGGCAAGGCCGCCGAGCTGGCCAGCGTGCTGCCGGACGTGCTGCAGGACGGTGACCTGCTGCTGATGATGGGCGCGGGTGACATCGGCGCCGTCGCCAGCCATATCGCCGTGGAAGGTTTCAAGGCGGAGGGCCAGGGGTGAGCACGCTGACCTTCCCGTCGCTGCGCGCCACCGACCCGGCCGTGTTCGGCCGCGTCGCGGTGCTGCTCGGCGGCAGCTCCAGCGAACGCGAGGTGTCGCTGGATTCGGGCCGCAATGTGCTCGAAGCCCTGCAGTCGCGCGGCGTCGATGCGTTCGCCGTGGATGGCATTCCGGCGCTGGCCAAGGCGCTGGCCGCCGGCGGCGTCGACCGCGTGTTCAACATCCTGCACGGCCACAACGGTGGCGGTGAGGACGGCATCGTGCAGGGCCTGATGGACGCCTTCGGCGTGCCGTACACCGGTTCGGACGTGCTGGGCTCGGCGCTGAGCATGGACAAGATCCGCACCAAGCAGGTGTGGCTGTCGCTGGGCCTGCCGACCCCGCAGTACCGCAAGGTGACCGCGGAGAACGTGCACGCAAACGCGGCCGAGCTCGGCCTGCCGGTGGTGGTCAAGCCGGCCAACGAAGGTTCCAGCGTGGGCATCAGCCGGGTGACCGACGACGCCGGCCTGGACGAAGCGGTGGCCCTGGCCGCGCGCTACGACGGCCAGCTGCTGATGGAACAGATGGTGATGGGCGACGAACTGACCGTGGCCATCCTCGGTGATGTCGCGCTGCCGTCGATCCGCATCGTGCCCAAGGGCCAGTGGTACGACTACAACGCCAAGTACATCGCCGAGGACACCCAGTACCTGTGCCCGGGCCTGGACGGCGCAGACGAAGAAGACATCCGCCGCATCGCCCTGGCCGCGTTCCGCGCCGCCGGCTGCCGTGGCTGGGGCCGCGTGGACGTGATGCGTGACCGCGCCAGCGGCCGCTTCTTCCTGCTGGAAGTGAACACCGCGCCGGGCATGACCAGCCACTCGCTGGTGCCCAAGGCGGCAGCGCAGGCCGGCATCGGTTTCGAGGAACTGGTGTGGCGCGTGCTGGAACAGACCCTGGAGGCATCGCACGCATGAACGCGGTGCTGCGCATCTTCGTCTGGCTGTTGGCCCTGTCGGTGGTTGCACTGCCGGTGGTGGCCGTGGTCAATGGCTGGGTCGGCGCCGAGCGCTGGCCGCTGGCGAAGCTGCGCGTGCACGGTGAGTTCAAGCGGGTGCCGCCGGAACAGCTGCAGCAGGTGCTGCTGCCGTACGCACATGCGGGCTTCTTCGCGGTCAAGCTGCAGGATGCGCAGGACGCCCTGGAAAAGCTGCCGTGGGTGGAAAGCGCACAGGTGCGCAAGCAGTGGCCGGACGTGCTGGAAGTGACCCTGGTCGAGCACAAGCCGTTCGCGCGCTGGGGCGAAGGCCGCCTGCTCTCCGAGCAGGGCAAGCTGTTCCCCACGCCGAAGAAGCTGGCCGACCTGCAGCTGCCCGAGCTGGACGGCCCGGACAGCCAGACCGAAGAAGTGGTGAAGCTGTACAACGATGCGCGCGCGCTGTTCGCACCGGCCGGTGTGGACGTGCGCCGCCTGACCATGGATGCGCGCGGCAGCTGGTCGCTGCTGTTGAGCAATGGCACCGAAGTCGTGGTCGGCCGTGACGATGCCCGCTCGCGCCTGCAGCGCTTCGTGCGCGTGCTGCCGCAGCTGGCCAACCAGGCTGCGCCGATCGAGCGCGCCGACCTCCGATACACCAATGGTTTCACCCTGAGCTGGGGAACGCCGGCCACGCCGGCCGGCGCACCCGCGACCCCGGCCAGACGAACGCAGGAAAGGACATGAATCGCAAGGGTGACAAATCGCTGATCGTCGGCCTGGATATCGGCACCTCCAAGGTGGTGGCGCTGGTGGGCGAGTATTCGCCGGGCAACCCGATCGAAGTGATCGGCATCGGCTCGCACGAATCGCGCGGCCTCAAGCGCGGCGTGGTGGTGGACATCGAATCGACCGTGCAGTCGATCCAGCGTGCGGTGGAAGAAGCCGAGCTGATGGCCGGCTGCGAGATCCGCTCGGTGTACGCCTCCATTTCCGGCAACCACGTGCAGTGCAAGAACTCGCCCGGCATCGTGCCGATCCGCGACGGCGAAGTGACCTGGGGTGACCTGGATCGCGTGCTGGATGCGGCCAAGGCGGTGGCGATCCCGGCTGACCAGAAGATCCTGCATGCGATCCCGCGCGAGTACGTGCTGGACGATTCGCAGGAAGGCATCCGCAACCCGGTCGGCATGACCGGCGTGCGCCTGGAAGTGCATGCCCACCTGGTGGTCTGCGCGCAGTCCGCTGCGGCCAACATCAGCAAGTGCGTGCAGCGCTGCGGCCTGCAGGTGGACGACCTGGTGCTGTCCTCGCTGGCCTCCAGCGTGGCGGTGCTGACCGCCGACGAAAAGGAACTGGGCGTGGTGCTGGTCGACATGGGCGCCGGCACCACCGACATCGCCGTGTTCGTGCAGGGGGCGATCTGCCACACCGCCTCGCTGCCGATCGCCGGCGACCACGTGACCAACGACATCGCGCACATGCTGCGCACGCCGACCCCGGAAGCCGAGCAGATCAAGGTGCGCTACGCCTGCGCCCTGGCCCAGCTGGCCACCGCCGAGGAAAGCATCCAGGTGCCGTCGGTGGGTGACCGTCCGCCGCGCCGCATGCCGCGCCATTCGCTGGCGCAGGCAGTGCAGGGCCGTTACGAAGAGATCTTCGAGATGGTGCAGGCCGAACTGCGCCGTTCCGGGTTCGAGGAACTGGTGCGCGCCGGCCTGGTGTTGACCGGTGGTGCCTCGAAGATGGAAGGCGTGGTCGAACTGGCCGAGGAAATGCTGCAGATGCCGGTGCGCGTGGGCATCCCGCAGCACGTCACCGGCCTCGGCGAAGTGGTCGGCAACCCGGTGCATGCCACCGGCGTGGGCCTGCTGCTGATGGGCAGCCAGAACGAGCATCCGCGCCGGCCGTCGCTGCCGACCGGACGCGCGGGCAGCATGTTCAAGAAACTCAAGACCTGGTTCCGCGGCGAATTCTGACGCGGAACCTGCATCACCCGGGTCCGCCCGGTTGCACTACCGGCAACACGACGCAACAACGCAACACACAACCCACACAGCCGCATCGGCAACATGACGCGAAAAGGCAGGAGGCCTGAACGCCCATGCCACCGACAAGCGGATACAACGAGGACACGGACATGGCGCATTTTGAACTGATCGAAAAGATGGCACCCAATGCGGTGATCAAGGTGGTTGGCGTGGGCGGCGGCGGCGGCAATGCCGTGGCGCACATGGTCAACTCGGCAGTGGATGGTGTGGAATTCATCACCGCCAACACCGACTCGCAGGCCATCAAGAATTGCGGTGCCAAGCTGCAGCTGCAGCTGGGTACCAACGTGACCAAGGGCCTGGGCGCAGGCGCGAACCCGGAAGTCGGCCGCCAGGCTGCTCTGGAAGATCGTGAGCGCATCATGGACGCCCTGCAGGGCGCGGACATGGTGTTCATCACCGCCGGCATGGGCGGCGGCACCGGCACCGGCGCTGCACCGGTGGTGGCACAGCTGGCCAAGGAAATGGGCATCCTGACCGTGGCCGTGGTCACCAAGCCGTTCCCGTTCGAAGGCCGTCGCCGCATGCAGGTCGCGCTGAAGGGCATCGAAGAGCTGAGCCAGCACTGCGACTCGCTGATCACCATCCCCAACGAGAAGCTGATCACCGTGCTGGGTCGCAACGCGACCATGATCCAGGCCTTCCGTGCCGCCAACGACGTGCTGCAGGGCGCCGTGCAGGGCATCGCCGACCTGATCGTGCGTCCGGGCCTGATCAACGTCGACTTCGCCGACGTGCGCACCGTCATGTCCGAAATGGGCCTGGCGATGATGGGTACCGGCACCGCACGTGGCGATGACCGCGCCCAGGCCGCTGCCGAAGCCGCGATCCAGAACCCGCTGCTGGACGACGTGAACCTGGCCGGTGCCAACGGCATCCTGGTCAACATCACCGCCGGTGCCGACTTCACCATGGCCGAGTTCGACGAAATCGGCCGCACCATCGATGGCTTCGCTTCCGAAGACGCCACCGTGGTGGTGGGTACCGTGCTCGACCCGGACATGCAGGACGAAGTGCGCGTGACCGTGGTGGCCACCGGCCTGAACCGCGTGTCGGCCAGCAAGAGCCAGCGTCCGGGCGAACGCGCGCCGATCAAGCTGGTGCGCAACGCGACCACCGGCCAGCCGGAATTCGGCGACTTCGACAACGGTGGCGACGCCGTGTCCAAGGCCGTCGGCGGCATGGGCCTGGGCCTGCGTCGTGCCAGCAGCGACAGCGTGGCCGCGTCGACCCCGTCGGCACCGGCCTCTTCGGCCCCGGCATCGGCTGAACTGCCGAACGACTACCTGGACATCCCGGCCTTCCTGCGCCGCCAGGCGGACTAAGCGGAGCTGCCCGGGGCTTGTCCCCCCCGGGTTGCGCCACCATGTCCAGAAAATGCAGGCGCCGGGCCAGGATGGGCCCGGCCGCCTTGCTTCACGCGTGTCCCACCGGCAGCCTCCAAGGGTGTTTCAGCCGGGGTATGGGGACGTGCGTGTTAATCTAGCGTGTCACTTCCGGTCTCCCCCCATGATCCAGCAACGCACCCTCAAGAACACGATCCGCGCCACCGGCGTTGGCCTGCACAGCGGTGACAAGGTCTACATGACCCTGCGCCCGGCACCGGTCAACCATGGCATCGTGTTCCGGCGCGTGGACCTGGACCCGGTGGTGGAAGTGCCGGCCAAGGCCGAACTGGTCACCGAAGTGACCCTGTGCACCGGCCTGACCTGCAACGACGCCAAGATCCAGACCGTCGAACACCTGATGTCGGCACTGGCCGGCCTGGGTGTGGACAACATCATCGTCGAACTGTCCTCGGCCGAGCTGCCGATCATGGACGGTTCGTCCGGCCCGTTCGTGTTCCTGCTGCAGTCGGCGGGCATCGTGGAACAGGACGCGCCCAAGCGCTTCATCCGCGTGCTGAAGACCGTGGAAGTGACCGAGGGCGACAAGGTTGCCCGCTTCACCCCCTATGAGGGCTACAAGCTGGGCTTCACCATCCAGTTCGACCACCCGATGATCCCGGCCAAGCAGTCGCGCCAGGAAATCGAGTTCTCGACGATGGCCTACACCAAGGAAATCTCCCGCGCACGCACCTTCGGCTTCATGCGCGACCTGGAGTACATGCGCGAGCGCAACCTGGGCCTGGGCGGTTCGATGGACAACGCCATCGTGCTGGACGAGTTCCGCGTGCTCAACGAAGACGGCCTGCGCTACGCCGACGAATTCGTGCGCCACAAGATCCTCGATGCGATCGGTGACCTCTATCTGGCCGGTGGCCAGGTGCTGGGCGCCTACGAGGGCTTCAAGTCCGGCCACGCACTCAACAACAAGCTGGTGCGGGCGCTGATGGCCGATGCCACCGCCTGGGAATGGGTGACCTACGAGTCGCCGACCGCCGAAGATCCGGTGGTGTACGCCGTGCCGGCCTACGCCTGATTAGTCCAGGTTTTTGAAATACAAGAAGAAAACGCCGCCTTCCAGGGCGGCGTTGTCGTTTCCGGGCGCGGCTGGCTGAATGGCGCAGCGCGTAAAGCGACGGTCGGCTGCGGGTCACGGTTTTGTGAACCTGACCGCTTTGAAGCCTGAATATAACGATTATTTAACAACAATCTAACGACTCGACCACCCGGGACGGCTAGGATGCGACCCGGCCCCCGAACATTTCACGCAGCGGTGATGCGTCATTGACGGGGATCAGAACAGGAAGCTCCGTTGTCCTCAGGACCCTTGCTTCGGTTTGACCGGGGCATCCTGCAGGGCCGCCAAGGCGTCGCGTAGCCCTTTGTGCGTGGCGGCTGAAACTGCGTGGGGGCCATTCCGGTTGTCGTGCGCTGGGGAGCGCGTGGGAGTGGGAGACGCAGTCTTGATGGTCACTTTGGTGGCCTTCAGCCCGATGGACCGGGCCGCGTCGAGCAACTGGGCTTCGGCAAGCCGCAACTTGGCATGCCAGACCGGTGATTCGACGAGAAAAACGAGGTGTTCCCCGTCCACATTGGCCAGCCGGCAACGGTTGCGCAACGCGGGCGGTAACTGGGGGCGCAATTGACGGTCCAGCGCATCGAGCCACAAGGCACGACGCAGAGGGTTCCCGCTTTTGTCCGCCATCACTGCATCCAGTGCCGGTTTCGGCCTGGACGCGGGACGAACGCTGGATTTCGGCTCAGACATGAAAACTCACTGATGGCATTCAAAAAGATCGTAATCAAAACGCGTGAAGGGCAGGCCAAATCGCCGATCGCGCGTCTGCGGTTCTATTTCGAGGACCGCCCCCGTGCCCTGCTGGGCAGCGTGCTCGGGGTAGGCTGCATTATCGGCCTTGCCGGCGGCATTGGCGCCAGCGCGCTCAATGATTCGCGCCTGCAGGCCAAGGTCGACCGCCAGGAAGCTGAACTGGCCAAGGTCCAGCGCGATGCGCAGACCCAGGTCAACGCCTTGGCCGCCCGCCTGGGCGAGCTGCAGGCACAGGCCACCCGCCTGAACGCCCTCGGCGAGCGCCTGACCCAGATGGGCAAGCTGGAAGACGGCGAGTTCGACTTCAACGAGACCCCCGGCCTGGGTGACGGCGATGCCGGCGGCCCGACCTCGGACATTCCGGTCAAGGACGTCAACGCCGACTTACAGGTGCTGGAGCAGCGCTTCGCTGCTTCAGGCCGCCAGTTATCGGTGATGGAATCGCTGATGTTCGACCACCAGCTGCAGCAGAACGCCGTGCCCTCGCGCATGCCGATCCGCAACAGCTACGTGACCTCCGGCTTCGGCACCCGTGCCGACCCGTTCGGCCGCGGTGCCGCCACCCACAAGGGCATGGACTTCCACGCCAAGGTGGGCGACCCGGTGATGTCCGTCGCCGATGGCGTGGTCAGCTTCTCCGGCGTGAAGGGCGGCTACGGCAACGTGGTCGACGTCGACCATGGCAACGGCTACGTCACCCGCTATGCGCACAATTCGCGCCTGGTGGTGAAGGTCGGCGACCTGGTCCGTGCCGGCCAGGAAGTGGCCAAGGCCGGTTCCACCGGCCGCTCGACCGGTGCCCACGTGCACTTCGAGGTCTGGGAAAACGGCAACGTGGTCAACCCGCGCAAGTTCCTCGGCGACGGCGGCAACACCCCGGTCGGCCGCATCAGCCGCGGTTGAACCCGCTTTGGGTAGTGCCGGCCGCTGGCCGGCAAACCCTTGAGGCGACAGAAAGAGGTTGCCGGCCAGCGGCCGGCACTACCCTCTCGGGGTTGAAACCCCTCATGCCCGTCCCAAGCTACAATGGGTGTTGCCATCGACAGGGCGCCAGGCGCCCTGTTTCGTTTGCGGCGGACGGATCCCCAGGGGGAAGACCGGGCCGCTGTGTCCATCCAACCCGGTTCCTTCAATGATCAACAGCCTGCTTACCCGCGTATTTGGCAGTCGTAATGAACGACAGCTGCGCCAGCTCAACCGCATCGTCGCCAAGATCAATGCGCTGGAGCCGGAGATCGAGAAGCTTTCCGACGAGCAGCTGCAGGCCAAGACGCCGGAGTTCAAGCAGCGCATCGCTGGTGGTGAAGCCCTGGACAAGGTGTTGCCGGAAGCGTTCGCGGTCTGCCGCGAAGCCGGCCGCCGCGTGCTGGGCATGCGCCACTACGACGTGCAGCTGATCGGCGGCATGGTGCTTCACCTGGGCAAGATCGCAGAAATGCGCACCGGTGAAGGCAAGACCCTGGTCGCGACCCTGCCGGTGTACCTCAACGCGCTGGAAGGCAAGGGCGTGCACGTGGTCACGGTGAACGACTACCTGGCCCGCCGCGACGCCGCCCAGATGGGCAAGCTGTACAACTGGCTGGGCCTGAGCGTGGGCGTGGTCTACCCGGGCATGCCGCACAGCGACAAGCGCGAAGCGTATGCCTCGGACATCACCTACGGCACCAACAACGAGTTCGGTTTCGACTACCTGCGCGACAACATGGCGCTGTCCAAGGCTGACCGCTACCAGCGCGGCCTGCACTACGCCATCGTCGACGAAGTCGACTCCATCCTGATCGACGAAGCGCGTACCCCGCTGATCATCTCCGGTCCGGCCGACGATTCCCCGGAGCTGTACATCCGCGTCAACCGCGTCGTGCCGAACCTGGTCAAGCAGGAAGCGGAAGACGGCGAGGGCGACTTCTGGGTCGACGAGAAGGGCAAGCAGGTGCACCTGTCCGAAGCGGGCATGGAGCACGCCGAGCAGCTGCTGGTGGAAGCCGGCATCCTCGACGGCGAGACCGAAGGCCTGTACGCGCCGCAGAACCTGACCGTGGTCCACCACCTCAACGCCGCCCTGCGCGCGCACGCCATCTACCAGCGTGACGTGGATTACATCGTGCGCGACGGCGAAGTGGTCATCGTCGACGAATTCACCGGCCGTACCCTGTCCGGCCGCCGCTGGTCCGACGGCCTGCACCAGGCCGTGGAAGCGAAGGAAGGCGTGCCGGTCCAGCGCGAGAACCAGACGCTGGCAAGCATCACCTTCCAGAACCTGTTCCGCATGTACAAGAAGCTGTCCGGCATGACCGGTACGGCCGATACCGAAGCGTTTGAATTCCAGAGCATCTATGGCCTGGAAGTGGTGGTCATCCCGACCAACCGCCCGACCATCCGCAAGGACAGCCCGGACCAGGTGTTCCTCAACCGCAAGGGCAAGTTCAATGCGGTGCTGGCCGACATCGAAGAGTGCGCCAAGCGCGGCCAGCCGGTGCTGGTGGGTACCACCTCGATCGAAACCTCGGAAATGCTGTCCGAGCACCTGAGCAAGGCCGGCGTGAAGCACGAAGTGCTCAACGCCAAGCAGCACGACCGCGAAGCGACCATCGTCGCCAACGCCGGTCGTCCGGCCGCGGTGACCATCGCCACCAACATGGCCGGCCGTGGTACCGACATCGTGCTGGGCGGTTCGCTGGAAGCGGAAATCCACGAACTGGGCGAGGGCGCGACCGACGAGCAGAAGGCTGCGGTCAAGGCCGAATGGCAGAAGCGCCATGACGCGGTGAAGGCCGCCGGCGGCCTGCACATCGTCGGCACCGAGCGCCACGAATCGCGTCGTATCGACAACCAGCTGCGTGGCCGTTCGGGCCGCCAGGGTGACCCGGGTTCGTCCCGCTTCTACCTGTCGCTGGAAGACAACCTGATGCGCATCTTCGCCTCCGACTGGGTGCAGAAGGCCATGCGCATGATGGGCATGAAGGAAGACGACGTCATCGAGGACCGCCTGGTCAGCCGCCAGATCGAAAAGGCGCAGCGCAAGGTCGAGGCCCACAACTTCGACATCCGCAAGAACCTGCTGGACTTCGACGACGTCAACAACGACCAGCGCAAGGTGATCTACGCCCAGCGTGATGAACTGCTGGACGCCGAATCGGTGAAGGACAACGTCGATGGCATCCGCGACGACGTGATCTTCGATGTCGTCGCCCGCTTCGTGCCGCCGAACTCGGTGGACGAGCAGTGGGACCTGCGTGGCCTGGAAGCGACCCTGGAATCGGACTTCGGCCTGCAGATGTCGCTGGTGGACATGGTCAAGTCGCACGAGGAACTGGACGCCGAAGGCATCGCTGCCAAGGTGCTGGAGCGCGTCAACCAGCACTTCGCCGAGAAGGAAGCCGGCGTGGGCGAGGAAACCATGCGTGCGCTGGAAAAGCACGTGATGCTGACCGTGCTCGACCAGAGCTGGAAGGAACACCTGGCCCGCATGGACTACCTGCGCCAGGGCATCTACCTGCGTGGTTACGCGCAGAAGCAGCCGAAGCAGGAGTACAAGAAGGAAGCCTTCGAGCTGTTCTCGGACATGCTGGAGAACGTCAAGCGCGAAGTGGTGACCCTGCTGGCCCGCGTGCGCATCCGCAGCGACGAGGAAGTGCAGGCGCTGGAAGCCGCTGAACGGCAGCAGGTGGAAGCCCGCCTGAGCCAGTCGCAGTTCCAGCACCAGGACGCCGGCAGCTACAGCGCCGACGAGGAAGCGGCACAGGTGGAAGCCGCGCAGCAGGGGATAAACCCGCTGCAGCGTGACGAGCCGAAGATCGGCCGCAACGATCCGTGCCCCTGCGGCAGTGGCAAGAAGTACAAGCACTGCCACGGCCAGCTGAGCTGACCCCAGGAAGCCCCGCGAAAGCGGGGCTTCTTCGTTATGGCCGGGGCGATGGCCGTGCCGGGCCGGAGCCCGGCATTGCGCGGCGCCCTGCCGATTCGGCATCCTGCACCCATGCCTTCCCCGAAACGATCGATCCATGTCGTGGCCGGCGTCATCACCGACGCCCGTGGCCGCATCCTGCTCAACCGCCGTACCGAGAACCGCGACATGGCCGGCCTGTGGGAATTCCCGGGCGGCAAGCGCGAGGCCGGCGAGACGTCCGAACAGGCGCTGGTGCGTGAACTGCGCGAGGAGCTCGGCATCGAGGCCGAGATCGGCGAGTGGATCATGGACGTGCCGCAGCACTACCCGGACAAGCACCTGACCCTGGACGTGCGGCACATCCGCAGCTGGAAGGGCACCCCGCGCGGGCGCGAGGGCCAGGCCATCACCTGGGTGGCACCGGACAAGCTGGGCCGCTATTCGATGCCGCCGGCCGACCTGCCCGTGGTGGCCGCGCTGCGCCAACCGGACCGTTACCTGATCACCCCGGCGCCGGAGGATGGCGAGCACGGGCCGTTGCGCTGGCAGGAACAGCTGCAGCAGGCGGTGGCCGCGGGCCAGCAGCGCATCCAGCTGCGCCTGCCGGCCGCGCACCCGCAGCGGCAGGCGTTGATCGAACAGGCCCTGCGGGCACACCGCCAGGGCGTGCAGTGGCTGCTCAACCGCGATATCGAACTTGCCCGCACGCTGGGCGTCGGCGTGCACCTGGGCAGCGAACAGCTGCTGGCCCTGCAGGAACGTCCATTGCCGGCCGGCCAGCTGGTAGCTGCCTCCTGCCACGACCTTGCACAGCTGCAGGCTGCGCAGCGGCTGGGCTGCGATTTCGCCGTGCTTGGCCCGGTGCAGGCCACCGCCAGCCACCCCGATGCCACGCCGTTGGGCTGGGAGGCGTTCGCCGCGCTGCGCGCGCAGGTGTCGCTGCCGATCTACGCGCTGGGCGGTCTGGATGCCGGCCACGTCAGCCAGGCCCGTCGCCACGGCGGCCAGGGCATCGCCGCGATCCGCGGCCTGTGGCCGGGCGGGTAGCGCGGTGCTTCTGGCCTTCCGCCGGGCATGGCCCGGCGCTACCACAGGGTCGGCCGCCCGCTGTCAGTAGATCCACGCCATGCGTGGATGCGGCCTTACAACGTGATCCAGAAACACCCGTACTGCCGCCGCAGCCCCAGCACCGTCGCGGCGCGCGCCGCACTGCCCGGCAGGGTCTGTTCCAGGCGCAGGCCCACGGGGTGGCGTGCCACCGGCGTCCCGGGGTCGGATCCCTGCGCAGCAGGGCTCTGACCCTCATCCGGCTGCACCTCATCATCCTGCTGCGGATACACCGGCACCACGTCCACCAGCGGCCGCCGCACCACCGATTCCAGCTGGCCGAGGATGCGCTGCGCACCGGCATCGGACACCGCGCTCCACAGGTACAGCGTGGACAGCCGGTTGACGTCCTGGGTGTTCACCGCATCGTGCAGGGCCTGCACCAGCTCGCTCAGGCGGCGAGGGCAGCTGGCGCCCAGGCTGTCGCGCTGCAGGGTGCTGCCGGCCGGTGGCGGCGGCGGGCGCCGCGACTGCGCGCCCACGCTGTCACAGGGACGGTCGGTATAGACGCTCTGGCCCTGCGCATCGGTGCAGCGGTTCAAGCGCGTGGATTGGGCGTGGGCGTCGATGCTGGCCGCGGACAACAGCACCAGCAGCAGGGACAGGACGGCTTTCATCGCCACAGGGTAGCGTTGAACGCGACAACACAGTGCGCTTTCAGCCGTTCAGCAGCTTCAGCACCGACACCGTCGGCTTGGCCAGGTTCAGCGTGTAGAAGTGCAGGCCGGGTGCGCCGCCTGCGACCAGCCGCTGGCACAGCTTGGCCACGACTTCAGCACCAAACGCGCGCACCGACTCACTGTCATCGCCATAGGCCAGCATCTTGCGGCTGATCCAGCGCGGGATCTCGGCACCGCACTGCTCGGAGAAACGCCGCAGCTGGCTGAAGTTGGCGATCGGCATGATGCCGGGGGTGATCGGCACCTGCACGCCCAGCCGCTGCACCTCATCGACGAAGTGGAAATACGCGTCGGCGTTGTAGAAGTACTGGGTGATGGCCGCATCGGCACCGGCATCGACCTTGGCCTTGAAGTGCTTCAGGTCGGTCAGTGCGTCCGGTGCCTGCGGATGGGTTTCCGGGTAAGCGCCCACTTCGATGCGGAAGGCATCGCCGTGTTCGGCGCGGATGAAGGCGATCAGTTCGGACGCATAGCGCATGTCGCCGGGGAAGCCCATGCCCGAGGGCAGGTCACCGCGCAGCGCGACCAGGCGCCGGCAGCCGATGGCGCGGTACAGCTTGAGCAGCTCGCGGATCTCCTGGCGGGTGCCGCCGACGCAGGACAGGTGCGGCGCAGCGTCCAGGCCGTGGTGCTGGTTGAGATGGCGCACCGTCTCGGAGGTGTAGCTGAGGGTCGAGCCACCGGCACCGAACGTACAGGACACGTACTCGGGGGCATACGCCTTCAGCCGGGCGGCGGCACGGTCCAGCTGGCCACGCTGCTCATCGGTCTTGGGCGGGTAGAACTCGAAGCTGATGGCGGTCATGGCACGGGCGGTGGCGGCGGGTGCGGTTGAGTATATCTCTCCATCAAGATGGATGTGAAGCTGCGCGACGTGAATAACCGGTCCGCCCCGGGCGACCGTTCACCCGGGCGCACGGCCGTTGCTCCGCTACTGCAACACGCCGGCAGCCACGGCGGCCAGGCTGGCCGCATCCCCCCACGCACCCGTCCCTGCAAGGAGTACGCGATGAAGATGATGCTGGCGATGTACTACGCGATGAAGGCCCTGGCCCGGCTGGCGATGCTGGGCATGGCGATGGCCGTGCTCGGCTCGGGCGCTGCCCATGCCGCCGGGGCGGCCCCGGCTGGCACCGGTAAGGTGCAGGTGGAAGTGGTCGGCCATGGCCGCCCGCTGCTGATGATCCCCGGCCTGAACAGCAGCGCCGAGGTCTGGCACGAGACCTGTCGGGCGCTGAAGGACGTGCAGTGCCACCTGGTGCAGCTGCCGGGCTTTGCCGGCGCCCGCGCCGCCGACCCGCGACCGGCCGATTTCCTGTCGGCCATGCGCGACCAGCTGCTGGCCTACGTGCACGACCAGAAACTGGATCATCCGGCGGTGATCGGCCACAGCCTGGGCGGCGTGCTGACCCTGCAGATGGCGGTGAAGGAACCGGACGCACTGGGGCCGCTGGTCATCGTCGATTCGTTGCCGTTCTATGCCGGCATGCAGAACCCGCAGGCGACGGCACGGAGCGTGCAGCCGATGGCCGAGCAGATGCGCACGGCGATGCTGGCCGCGGACCCGGCCAGCTACCAGGCGCAGGCCGAAGCGGCGCTGGCCCCGCTGACCAACAGCACCGCGCGCCTGCCCGAACTGAAGCGCTGGGGCCGTGACAGCGATCGCGCCACCACCGCCGATGCGATGTACTCGCTGCTGGTGACCGACCTGCGCGGCGAAGTGGCCGGCATCCGTTCGCCCACGCTGGTCCTCGGCGCCTGGGCGTCCTACCAGGCAATGGGTGCGACCGAAGCATCGGCGCGTGCGATCTTCCAGTCGCAGTACGCCGCGCTGCCCGGCGTGCGCATCGAACTGAGCGCGACCGGCCACCACTTCCTGATGTGGGATGATCCGCAGTGGCTGCGTGGTCAGGTGCAGGCATTCCTGGACAGCCACCGCTGATCCTTCCGTCCGCTCCGGCCATCGCCATGCCCGATTCGACTTCCACACTGCGCTTCTGGCTGATCAACACCCTCGGGTGGGCGCTGTTCTGCGCGCTCAGCCTGGCGATGAACAGCACCTTCGGCGGCGGCGCCAGCAGTGGTGGCACGCTCATCAGCGTCGGCCTGGGCGTGCTGCTGTGGGGCATCAGTGCAGGCGTGCGCGCATTGGCCCTGCGGCGCGGCTGGTGGCAGCGCGAGTTCGGCGCGCTGGTGCTGCGGCTTGCGCTGGCGGTGCTGCTGGGCGCGCTGCTGGCCCAGCTGCTGCTGACCGCCCTGCTGCAGCCGGCGCTGGCACTGGGCTGGGTGGATTTCGGCGGACGGGCGGGTGACTTCCGCCCGGTGGCGCGGCTGGCCTATCTGCTCAACACTGTGCTGCTGCTGGGCCTGTGGACCGCGCTGTGGGCCGGCCTGCACAGCCTGCGCCAGGCGCGCCACGCGGAACTCGAACGCCTGCGGGCCGAGGCCCAGCGCAGCGCGCTGGAACGCGATGCACTGCGCGCGCGCTTGAATCCGCACTTCATGTTCAATGCGCTGAACAACCTGCGCGCGCTGATCCTCGAAGACCCCGAGCGCGCGCGGCAGATGGTCACCGATCTGTCGCGCACGCTGCGCCACGCGCTGGAGCACGCGCGCAACGAGGAGGCACTGCTGGCCGACGAGCTGGCCGTGGTGCGCGATTACCTGGCCGTTGAGGCCGTGCACTACGAACAGCGCCTGCAGGTACGCATCGACGTCGACGCGGATGCCGCGCAGGCACGGTTGCCGGTGATGGCGCTGCAGCTGCTGGTGGAAAATGCGATCAAGCACGGCATCGCCGTGTGCCCTGGCGGTGGCGAGGTGCGTATCAGCGCGCAGTGCCGCGACGGCCTGCTGCGGCTGCAGGTCGACAACCCGCTGGGTGTGGCCATGGCCGGCACGGATGCCACGACCGCCGGGCATGGCGTCGGCCTGGCCTACCTGCGCTCGCAGCTCGGCCGTGGCGGCCGCTTCCATCTGCAACCGCTGGACGGCCGCATGCAGGCCGTCCTGGAGATTCCGCAATGCGCACGACCCTGAATGTCCTGATCGTCGATGACGCGCGGCTGGCGCGGCAGGAACTGCGCACGCTGCTGGCGGCGCTGCCGTGGGTGCAGTGCGTGGGCGAGGCCGATGACGTACCGGCGGCGCGCGAGGCGATCGCACGGCTGAAGCCCGACCTGGTGCTGCTGGATGTGCAGATGCCGTCCGGCACCGGCTTCGACGTGCTCGATGGCCTGGACCCGGCACCCGCCGTGGTGTTCGTCACCGCCTACGATGCCTATGCGGTACGTGCCTTCCAGACCAATGCGCTGGATTACCTGGTCAAGCCGGTGGAAGCGCCGCGGCTGCATGAAGCGCTGGAACGCGCGCGCCAGCACGAGGTGCCTGCCGCGCCGGCGGTGGTTGCAGGTGGCGGCTTGAACGCGCAGGACCAGGTGTTCGTGCGCGATGGCGAGCGTTGCTGGTTCGTGGCGGTGGGCGAAATCCGCAGGCTGGTGGTGGATGGCAACTACACCCGCCTGTGGTTCCGCGACCAGAACGCGCTGTTGACGCGCAGCCTGAGTGCGCTGGAAGCACGCCTGCCCGCTGAACTGTTCTTCCGCGCCAACCGCAACACGCTGGTGAACCTGCGGCGCATCCGCAGCGTTACCCCCAGTATTGCCGATGGCTACGACCTGGCGCTGGATGATGGCAGCGAGGTGGGGGTGTCGCGGCGGCAGGCGCGTGAGCTGCGCGAGCGGATGGCGTTGTAGCCGCTGCTACAGCTCGGCGGGCTGACCCGTCAAACGGGCCATGACCCCTTCGCCGCCATGCTGGATGACCAGCTCGAGCCCGTAGTGGCTGCAGAGTCGCCGCATGATGTCCAGGCCCAGGCCGTTGCCCTCGCTGCCATCTCGCTTGTCGAAGGGCCGCGGTTCGGGCCAGCTGCCCAGAAAGGGCAATGTACCCGCGGTGTTGTGCACCAGCAGGTGACCGTCCTGCCATGCAATCAGGACCTCTCCCTGCGCGGTATGCGCGAACGCATTGCCGACCAGATTGGCCAGGACGACGCGCAGGGCCGCCTCGGGCGCACGCAGCGCGGCCTCGTTGGGCACGCTCAGCCGCACTTCGACAGGCCGCGCGGCCAGCAACGGAGACTGCTCGATGATCACCCGTTCCAGCAGCGGTACCAGCTTGACCGGCGGCGCACCGTGGCTGGCGGTTTCTTCGCGTGCCAGCGCCAGCAGCGCTGCGATGGCCTGCTGCAGCTGCAGTGCCGAAAGGCGGATGTGCTGCACATGCTGGCGGCCACGCTCGGACAATGCTGGCTCGCTGGATAGTTGGCCTGCCGCACTGGAGATGACGCTCAGAGGTGTGCGCAGCTCATGGCTGGCATCGCGCGTGAACGCCTGTTCGCGGGCAAGGAAGGCAGCGACGCGTGCGGACAACCCATCGAGCGCGCGCGCGAGTACGCCAATCTCGTCATCGTCGAAACGTGCTGCCAGGCGCATGCCGTGGCCAGGTTCCGGCTGCAGCGCTTCAACCTCTTCGACCAGCACGTAGAGCGAGCGCGTGCTGCGATGGGCGAGCCACATGCCAAGAGCAATCGCCGCGATCAAGACCAGCAGTGCCGTGCCGGCCAGCAGCATGACAACCCGGTCGCGGATCGGTCGGACCACCAGTTGCGCGCTGACTTCCGACACGAGCCACGCAGGCGGGGCGCCGGCCGGAGGATCGATCCGCTTGAGATGGTAGTGCCGCCCATCGACGCCTGCGAACTCCGAGCGCCAGGGTTCCTTTGCGAACTCGCTGCGTAGATCGTCAGGGAAGGTCGAAGGTGAGTCATGCAGCTGGATGGCGGCGTCGGCAGGCGTCCCCCAGTCCCCTTCGTGCGCGTGGCGGGCAAGCTGGGCCCGGGCTTCACGGTCCAGCTGGGCGTTGAAGATGCTGTCTTCCACCACGTACATGAATACCAGCGAATAGGTGCCGAACACCATGGCGGTAAACAGCGCGAAGGCGGTGAATGTGATCACCAGTCGGCGGCGCAGGCGCTGGGTTGGCCGCGGCCTCATGGCGAGGCTTCCAGACGGAAGCCGACACCGTGGACGGTTCGCAGCATCTCGCCTTCAAACGGCCTGTCCAGTGCCTGCCGCAACAGATACAGGTGCGATCGCAGCGGATCGGAAGGCGGTGCCTCATCACCCCACAGGCGTTGAACGAGCTCGCTGCGCGTGACCGTTCGCGGCCAGGCCTCGGCCAGCATGAGCAGGATGCTCTGCGGGACCTGTGCCAGTTCCAGAAGCATTCCTGCACGCCAGGCCTGGCCGCTGCGGCGGTCGATGCTCAACGGTCCAACCTGCAGGAGGTTCGGTTGACCCACGCGATGGCGGCGGGCGAGGGCGAGACAGCGGGCGAGCAGTTCGGCGTCGTCGAAGGGCTTGACCAGATAGTCATCTGCGCCCGCAGCGAAGCCCTGCAGCTTGTCGCCGATCGCATCCCGTGCGGTCAGCATCAGCACCGGGACGTGCCGATCGCTTCGCTCGCGCAGCCGATGGCAGACGGTCGTGCCATCGATGCCGGGCAACCCGATATCGAGCAGCAATACATCCGGCGGTGAAGCCAGTGCCAACTGCAGCCCGAGGTGACCTTCAGCGGCAAAATCGACCAGATGGCCATGCGCCTGCAGCATGTCGATGATGGCCGAGGCCAACGGCAGGTTGTCTTCAATCAACAGCAGGCGCAGGCGCTCGGCGTCCATGGTCAGGGCTGCATGCGGGCCAGGAGAGCGTTAGCTTCGTCCAGTCCGGGCTGCTTTTCCAGCACAGCCAGTATCTGCGAACGGGCCAGTTCGGTCCGTCCCAGGCGCCAGTGGGCTTCTGCCATCGCGACCTGCAGCCTCGGTTCGTCCATATGCGGGCTGGCCAACTGCATGATGGACAGCGCGTCGGTGATGGCGCTGGCATCCTTGGCGCCCTTCAGCTGGTAGAAGCCCAGCATGCCGATCAACTCCACGTGATGGTCGGAAGGGCGCTGCGCCAGTTCTCGTGCCGCCTGTCCATCGCGCTGCTGCAGGTGCTGCTCCACCAGCGCCATGCTGCGCTCGTCGCGCCATGCCTGGCGCGCCAGTGGCACGCGTCCGCTGGCGCGCACGAAGGCATCGGCCAGCGCGGCGGTCGAGAACGGGTTCTGGCCAGTCAGCAGGCGTCCATCGACCACGACTTTCGGCATCATCAGCGGTGCCTCCTGCCAGCGTGCGCCCAGCTCGCGCATGCGCGGTTCAAGCTGGAACGCGAATTCCTTCGCCCAGCGTTTGCCAAACAGGGCTTCTTCCTCTTCCGTGAAACCGGTCACGGCGCGGCCATCCACCATCGCCCGGCCATCGGGAAGGCGAACACCTGCCAGCGCGGCCGGGCCATGGCACACCGCCGCGACCAACCCGCCCTGCTGCCAGATGCCGGCAATCGTGGCGTGCAGGGCGGTGTCGACGGGAAGATCGAACATGGCGCCCTTGCCGCCGATCACCAGGACGCCCTGGTAGTCGCTGGCACGCAGTCGTGCGGTGGGCACGGTCGCGGCCAGCTTGCCCATGGCCTGCGGATCGGCAAGGACGGCGGCATTGAAAGCCTCGGAGGGGTTGTACTTGTCAGCCTCGACGGCGCCACCTCGCGGACTTGCCACATCAATGTCGAAGCCGTTCTGCTTGAGGATCAGCCAGGCCTGCGCGAATTCGTCCATCTCGAAGCCCGGACGGGTCTTGCCCTGGTCCCGGCCTTCGCTGCTGACCACGAGCAGCACCCGCGGTGATGCGGCAGATAGGGAAGGGATGGACAAGGCAGCGGGGAGAAGGAGGGCCAGCAGGCCGGACAGCAGAGGGCGGTGGAAGCGGTTCATACAGGACTCTCCGGGAGATGTACGCGCACTGTGGCCGTCAAATGTGAAGCAGACTTCAAGCGCATCGGCCGTTACCCTGATGACCTGTTCCCGCCCGTGTACGCCATGTCCATCGTCCTCACTGAGTTCGCCCGTCCCCGCCTGTTCCCGCGCGTGCCGCGCGCCAACACCATCCAGGATGTCAGCGCAGAGCAGTTCCAGGCACACCTCAACGCGCAAGCACCGCTGAAGGTGCTCGACGGCTACGCGCCGTTCTGCAAGCTGTTCGTCTACGAGAACTGGACCAGCACGCGCTGCCTGACCGTGCCGGTCACCGAGGCCAACCGCCACCTGCTGCGCAGCGGCTACGAAGCGCGCAACCGCGAGGAGCTGCCGGTGTTGGTGCGCTGGTTCGAGGGCGTGGAATCGCCGCGCGCGAACTACCTTGTGGTGATCCTGTACAGCGCCGAGCAGCTGGCCAAGGAAGGCTCGCCGATCGACGCGGACTGGGGCATCGTCGGCTGCATCTACACCGCCGAGCCGGAAGAAGTGCCGATGGCGCCGATCACGATGATGCGCAATGCACTGGGCGTGGAGGAGGGCGGTTCCGGCGTGCCGCTGGACCGCGAGGCCTACCAGCGCGCCGTGCAGTTCTGGGAGAACAACGCCAACTGGCGGCCGTGATCCATTGGCCCCAGTAGATCCACGCCATGCGTGGATGCTCTTCCGTCAGGCGACCTTCCACTCCCACCACGGGTAATGGTATTCGCGGTCGGTCACCTGCCAGTGCTGACCACACTGCGTGCAGGCAACGTGGTGGCATTCGCCCCAGCCGTCATCGGCATCGCCCACCGAGAGTAACTGCATCTGCCCCTGTTCGATCAGCCTGCGCGGGTCGAAAAACAGATACGTCGGCGTGAGCGCGCACAGGCAGCCGGCCTGCGCCTGCCAGTAGCGCAGGCGTTTCAGCGCAGACTGCAGATGCACCTGGTTGGCCAGCAGCGCACCGCCCAGCGTGACCCCGGCGCAGGCCCGTTCGATGCGGTCGGCATGCGGCGCCAGTGCATCCAGCAGCCCGGGATCGAACGTCACCGCGACCCGGCAGGCCGAGGCATGGATACGCGTGGCATCACCACTTAGCAGATCCTGCAGCAGGGCATCGGCCGCGGACATCAGCGGGCCTTCCCGATGGGCGCGTAATGCCCTGCGGTCAGCCGCAGCAGGTCGGCCGGGGCCAGTTCCACTTCCAGGCCGCGGCGGCCGGCGCTGACGTGCAGCGTCGGCAGGGCCTGTGCGCTGGCATCGAGGAAACTGCGCAGGCGCTTCTTCTGCCCGAGCGGACTGATGCCGCCGACCAGGTAGCCGGTGGCGCGCTGGGCGGCATCGGCGGCGGCCATCTCGCACTTCTTGCAGCCTGCGGCTTCGGCCAGCGCCTTCAGGTCCAGCTGGCCGCCAACCGGCACGATCGCCACCAGCAGTTCGTGGGTTTCGGTGCTGGCCAGCAGGGTCTTGAACACCTGCGCCGGGTCCAGGCCCAGCTTCTCCACGGCTTCGCCACCGTAGGACTCGGCGTGTGCGTCGTGCACGTAGCTGCGCACGGTGTGGGCGATCTTCTCGCGCTTGAGCAGGTTGATGGCGGGAGTCATGGGGGCATCGTAGCGCGCGCTGGGCGGGTTGCCTTGACCGAGGCTACTGCCGGAGAGCATCCACGCATGGCGTGGATCTACTGATCCTCCGCCCCCGCTAGATCCACGCCATCCGCCCCCCAGTAGATCCACGCCATGCGTGGATGAGCCAACGGGCATGACCGAGCTGCCGCCGTCTGCACCGACGTGGCAGACTGGGGGCAACAGGACGCAGCACAGGGGAATGGAGTGGCATATCAGCGGATGATCGCGGCAGGCCTGCTTGCCGGAATGATGTTGGCCGCCGGACCGGCACTGGCCGATGACGGACGCTGCACGCGAGGCAAGGCCGTGGGCGAGCTGATCGATGCCGGCATGGTGTCGATGGCCTCGCACCGCAAGGGTGACCAGTGTCGTTTCACCGGCGTGGCGTCGAGTGTCCACGCGATGTTGCGGCAGGCCATGTTCCTGTCCGCGCTGGCGGGCAACTGTCGCGGCATTGCCCTGGAAGTGGACCCGAAGCAGGAGACCCGCCTGGGCATCCGTGTACCGCAGCGCTGCCTGGTCGACACCGACCCGCCGGATGCTCCGCCGGTCGATTGGTGGCCGCTGTCGTCGCCTCCGCCGAGATACCCGCAGGAGGCCTACAAGCAGGGCCTGAAGGGCACCACCGTGATCCTGGTGGTGATCAACCGCGAGGGCCGGGTGACGGGAAGGATCATCGCCGAGTCCAGTGGCCATCCGGCGCTGGACGAGGCAGCCATCAACGCGGCCTCGGCCTGGACGTTCAGCAGCAAGCGCAGTGATCCGCCCGACGTCAGCCTGGCCAGGATTCCGGTCAACTTCGAATTCTGAGCGCACTGCCGCACGGATCATTTGAGTGAGTCCGCCAACGCAGAACGGGCGCCCGAAGGCGCCCGTTCCGTTTGCATCCGTTGCCGGGGTCAGAGCCCTTTCCTGCGGAAAGGGATCCGACCCCGGGCACGGCATCAGTAGCGGTAGTGGTCCGGCTTGAACGGGCCTTCCACCGGCACGCCGATGTAGTCGGCCTGTTCCTGGGTCAGGGTGGTCAGCTTCACGCCGATCTTTTCCAGATGCAGGCGGGCCACTTCTTCGTCCAGGTGCTTGGGCAGCAGGTAGACCTTCTTCTCGTAGCTGTCCTTGTTGGCCCACAGGTCGATCTGGGCCAGGGTCTGGTTGGCGAACGAGTTGGACATGACGAAGCTCGGGTGGCCGGTGGCGCAGCCCAGGTTCACCAGGCGGCCTTCGGCCAGCAGGAAGATCGCATTGCCAGCACTTCCATCAGAAGCCGGGAAGATGTACTTGTCCACCTGCGGCTTGATGTTCACGTGCTGCACGCCCGGGAACGCCACCAGCGCATCGACCTGGATCTCGTTGTCGAAGTGGCCGATGTTGCAGACGATGGCCTGGTCCTTCATCGCGCTCAGGTGCTCGATGCGGATGATGTCCTTGTTGCCGGTGGTGGTGACGTACAGGTCGGCACGGCCCAGGGTCGATTCGATGGTGTTGACTTCATAGCCTTCCATCGCCGCCTGCAGTGCGCAGATCGGGTCGATCTCGGTGACGATGACGCGCGCGCCGTAGGCACGCAGCGACGCCGCGCAGCCCTTGCCCACGTCACCGTAGCCGCAGACCACGGCGACCTTGCCGGCCAGCATCACGTCCATCGCGCGCTTCAGGCCATCGGCCAGCGACTCGCGGCAGCCGTACAGGTTGTCGAACTTGCTCTTGGTGACCGAGTCGTTGACGTTGATCGCCGGGATCAGCAGGGTGCCGGCCTGGGCCAGCTGGTACAGGCGGTGCACGCCGGTGGTGGTCTCTTCGGAGACGCCCTTCCAATCCTTGACCACGCGGCCCCAGTAACCCGGGCGCTCGACGGCGACGCGCTTGAGCAGGTTCTTGATGACCTGTTCTTCGTGCGAGGAGGAGGCGGTGTTGACCCAGTCGCTGCCGTTTTCCAGCTCGTAGCCCTTGTGGATCAGCAGGGTCACGTCACCGCCGTCGTCCACCACCAGCTCCGGGCCGGTCAGGGTGCCGTCGGGCAGGGTGAAGGTCAGCGCGTCCAGGGTGCAGTCCCAGTACTCTTCCAGGCTCTCGCCCTTCCAGGCGAACACCGGGGTGCCGGTGGCGGCGATGGCCGCAGCGGCGTGATCCTGGGTCGAGAAGATGTTGCACGAGGCCCAGCGCACGTCGGCGCCGATGTCCTTCAGGGTCTCGATCAGCACCGCGGTCTGGATGGTCATGTGCAGCGAGCCGGTCACGCGCACGCCCTTCAGCGGCAGGCTGGTGGCGTGCTTGCGGCGGATCGACATCAGGCCCGGCATCTCGTGCTCGGCGATGTCCAGTTCCTTGCGACCCCAGTCGGCCAGGGTGATGTCGCGGATCTTGTAGTCACCTTCGGTGGAGAAGGTCTTGGCAACAGCGTTCATGCAGTAGCTCCGGTTGTGGGCGAGCGGGTACTCGCATCTAGCCGGGCGCCGTTGTTACAAAGCCACCTTACCGAGCCTGGCCGGGCCTCAGGGGATCCGGTCGCAGCGCCCCTCGGCAGGGGAGAACCCCCAGTATATCGCGGCCCCGGGCCGGAACCGGAGCGACCCAACCATCGGCAGATGGGGCGCGGGTCGGCGCCTGTTAAGGTCGAAGGTCTTCACGCATCCAAAACAGGAAGAACGATGAGCAAGCACGCGCGCCGCAGCCGGCGCTGGACCGGCCTGGTCCTGTCCATGGCCCTGCTGGCGGTGGTCCCGCAGGCGTGGTCGGCCGACAGCCCGCAGGTGGCCGCCGCCAGGGACGTGGCCGGTTATGAGCTGCCCTCGGCCGCGCTGCAGGCGGTGGTCGATGCGCCGCGTGCGCCCAGCCTGTTCCTGTCGCCGCGCCGCGACGTGGCCGCGCTGATGCAGATGCCGTCGCTGCCGTCGATCCAGGTGGTGGCGCAGCCGGAACTGAAGCTGGCCGGCATCCGCATCAACCCGCGCACGTTCTCCGACAGCCGCTTCAGCTTCGGCGAGAAGCTGTGGCTGATGAACGTGGCCGACGGCAAGGAACGGCAGATCAGCGGCCTGCCGGCGCAGCTGTCGATCGCCGGCCTGGCCTGGTCGCCTGACCAGAAGTGGCTGGCCTTCAACCAGGTCGACGCCGCCAGCGGCGCCAACGAGCTGTGGCTGGTGGACGTGGCCAACGGCAGTGCGCGCCGCCTGCAGGCCAACCTCAACACGGTGTTCGGCGACGGTTACCAGTGGCTGCCCGACAGCCGCGGCCTGATCGTGATGACCCGCCTGGCCAATGCCGGTGATCCGCCGCCTGCCGATGGCATCCCGACCGGCCCGGCCGTGCAGCAGACCGGCAAGAGCAGCGGCGTGGTCTCCATCCGCACCTACCAGGATCTGTTGAAGAACGAAGCCGACGCGCGCCTGTTCGATTACTACGCGCGTGCGCAGCCGATGCAGGTCGGCCTGGACGGCCAGGCCCGCGCCATCGGCATGGCCGGCATCTACCTGGGCCTGGCGGCCTCGCCGGACGGCAACTACCTGCTCAGCCAGACCGTGCAGCGGCCGTATTCCTACGTGGTGCCGGTGGGCAGCTTCCCGCGCCGCATCGACGTGCTCGACCGCAACGGCCAGCTGGCCCACAGCGTGGCCTCGCGCCCGCTGGTGGAAGGCCTGCCGACCGGCAACGATGCCGAGGTGACCGGCGTGCGTGACATCAGCTGGCGCGCCGATGCGCCGGCGACCCTGGTCTGGGCCGAAGCGCAGGACGGCGGTGACCCGAACCGTGACGCCAAGGTGCGCGATGCGGTGTTCATGCAGGCCGCGCCGTTCGAGAAGCCGCCGGTGACCCTGGCCCAGCTGGGCAGCCGTTTCGGTGGCATCACCTGGGGCCGTGGCGATCTGGCCCTGCTCAGCGAATCGTGGTGGAAGACGCGCAACACCAAGACCTGGCGCATCACCCCGGACGACGCCACGCAGTCGCCGCAGCTGCTGTGGGACCGCGATGCACAGGACCGCTACAACGATCCGGGCCGCGCCGGTGTGGTGCGCGACGTCAACGGCCGCAGCCGCCTGCAGACCACCGCCGATGGCCGCAGCATCTTCCTGTACGGGCAGGGCGCGTCGCCGGAAGGTGACCGTCCGTTCGTCGACCGCTTCGACATCGAAAGCCGCAAGGCCACCCGCCTGTTCCATTCGCAGGCACCGGTCTATTCGGCACCGGTCGCGCTGCTGGACCAGGAAGGTGAGTCGCTGCTGCTGACCCGCGAAAGCCCGGACGAGCCGACCAACTTCTTCGTGCAGTCGCTGGCCCAGGCCGACGCCGCCCCGCGCGCGCTGACCCGTTTCGCCCACCCGCTGCCGCAGCTGAAGGGCGTGCAGAAGGAACAGATCCGCTACAAGCGTGCCGATGGCGTGGACCTGACCGCGACGCTGCTGCTGCCGCCGGGTTACGACCCCAAGCGTGATGGCCCGCGCCCGCTGCTGATGTGGGCCTACCCGGGTGAGTTCAAGAGTGCCACGGCCGCCAGCCAGGTGACCGATTCGCCGTACCGCTTCAACGCGATCAGCTACTGGGGTCCGCAGGCGTTCCTGGCCAAGGGCTACGTGGTGCTGGCCAGCCCGACCATGCCGATCATCGGCGAAGGTGACAAGGAACCCAACGACACCTACATCGAACAGCTGGTGGCCAATGCACAGGCCGCGGTGGACGAAGTGGTGCGTCGTGGCGTGACCGGCCGCGAGCACATCGCCATCGGTGGCCATTCCTACGGTGCGTTCATGACCGCCAACCTGCTGGCGCACACCCGCCTGTTCAAGGCCGGCATCGCCCGCAGCGGCGCCTACAACCGCACGCTCACCCCGTTTGGTTTCCAGGCCGAGGAGCGCAACTACTGGCAGGCGCAGGACGTCTACCAGAAGATGGCGCCGTTCAACTACGCGGACAAGATCAAGGATCCGATCCTCTTCATCCACGGCGTGGACGACAACAACTCCGGCACGTTCCCGATCCAGAGCGAGCGCATGTTCGCCGCGGTGAAGGGCCTGGGTGGTACCGCGCGGCTGGTGATGCTGCCGAACGAATCGCACGCCTACCGCGCACGCGAATCGATCATGACCATGCTGGCCGAGAGCGAGCGCTGGCTGGAACAGACCATCGGCCCGGTGCAGCAGGGCAAGACGAAGAAGAAGCGCTGACCGCGCGCGTGATGATGGCGGCCCCTGCAACGGGGGCCGCCTGTTGCTCCGGCGGGGTAGAGTCGACCGTTGGTCGACTATCGCGCGCAGCGCGGGCTTTCCAAGCGCCGCAAGAAGAGCAGTCGACCAACGGTCGACTCTACCCCGGCGGTGTTTGCCCGACCGGTGTATCCGTAGCCGGCGGATACGTGCAGATGAAACCATTTCTGCAACGCAGCAACGGCGTCGAATTGGGATAGGCTTGGCGACGGATCATGCCCCGAGGTTCGTGCGTCGCCGATGAACGAGTACCGCAGCAGCATCGAATTCGCTTCCCCCGATCTTCCGCTTCGCGATGATGTGCGCCGGCTGGGCGCACTGGTCGGCGACCTGCTGGTCGAACAGGTGTCCGCCGCGTTCCTCGACGACGTCGAGGACGTGCGTACCCGCGCGATCGCGCGCCGCGAGAACCAGGCACCGCTGTCCGAGCTGGCCGATGGCCTGGCCGGGCGCACGCCGGAGCAGGCCGAAACCATGGTGCGTGCGTTCAGCACGTACTTCCAGGTGGTCAACATCGCCGAGCGCGTGCACCGCATCCGCCGCCGCCGTGATTACCAGCGTGCCGGCACTGCCGCGGCGCAGCCCGATGGCCTGCAGGATGCGCTGCAGCACCTGAAGGCGCAGGGCGTAGGCCTGGACGAGCTGGCGCAGTGGCTGCCGCGCATCGACATCGAACCGGTGTTCACCGCGCACCCGACCGAGGCGGTGCGCCGCGCGCTGCTGGAGAAAGAGCAGTTGATGGTGGCCAGCCTGGTGGACAACCTGGATGGCCAGCGCACGCCGGGCGAGGCTGCTGCCGATGCCGCGCGCTTCCGCATGGCGCTCACCGCGTCGTGGCAGACCACCGATTCCTCGCCGGTGCGGCCCACCGTCGATGACGAACGCGAGCACGTCGGCTTCTATCTGGTGCAGGTGCTGTACCGGGTGATTCCGGTGCTGTACGAATCGCTGCAGCAGGCGCTGCGCGATACCTACGGCGAGGAGCTGCCGCTGCCGCGCCTGCTGCGCTTCGGCACCTGGGTGGGCGGTGACATGGACGGCAACCCGAACGTGGATGCCGGCACCATCCGCAACACGCTGGATGCACAGCGGCAGGCGGTGCTCGGGCGCTACCAGAAGGAACTGCTGCAGCTGGCCAGCCTGCTCAGCCAGTCCACCGAACGGGTGGGCGTGAGCGATGCGCTGCAGGCGCGCGTGGCGCACTACCAGCAGCTGCTGCCGCAGGTGCAGTCGCGCCCGCGCCACGCCGACATGCCGTACCGCCTGCTCAACGACCGCATGCGTGCGCGCCTGCAGGCCACGCTGGATGATGGCGAGGGTGCCTATGCCGGCCCGGATGAACTGATCGACGACCTGCAGCTGATCCTCGACAGCCTGCGTGCCCACCGTGGCGAACACGCCGGTGGTTTCGCCGTGCAGCGCCTGCTGTGGCGGGTGAAGACCTTTGGCTTCCACTTGGCGCGGCTGGACGTGCGCCAGGAATCGAGCGTGCATGCCCGCGCGCTTGCCGCAGTGCTGGGCGGAGAAGACGCCTGGCAGGCGCTGGATGCACTGGGCCGTGCGCGCCTGCTGGGCCCGCATGCCAGCGGCGAAGCACCGCTGCCCAAGGGCGATGACGAGGGCAACCAGCGCCTGGATGCGGTGTTCGCGGCGCTGGCCGATGCACGCGCACGCCATGGCGGCGATGCATTGGGCAGCTACATCATTTCGATGGCGCACGATCGCGGCGACGTGCTGGCGGTGCTGGCACTGGCGCGACGCGGTGGCCTGGTCGATGCCGATGGCGGCGTACCGCTCGACATCGCGCCGCTGTTTGAAACCGTGGACGACCTCAAGCGTGGCACCGCCACCCTGCGTGATCTGCTGGAGGATCCGGTGTACCGCGCGCACCTGCGTGCACGCGATGACGTGCAGATGGTGATGCTGGGGTACTCGGACAGCAGCAAGGACGGCGGCATCGCCGCCTCGCGCTGGGGCCTGCAGCGTGCGCAGGTGGAACTGCTGGATGTCGCGGCCGAGGCCGGTATCCGCCTGACCTTCTTCCACGGCCGTGGCGGTTCGATCAGCCGTGGCGGTGGCAAGACCACCCACGCGGTGGACGCCTCGCCGCGCGGCAGCATCGATGGCCGCCTGCGGGTGACCGAACAGGGCGAGGTGATCCACCGCAAGTACGGCATCCGCGCGCTGGCGCTGCGTTCGCTGGAACAGGCCACCGGTGCGGTGCTGCGCGCCAGCCTGCGCCCGCGCGCGCCGGAGCCGCGCGAAGACGGGTGGCGGCCGGTGATGGACACCGTCTCCGCGGCCAGCAGCGAGGTGTACCGCGCCTTCGTCGGCCAGTCCGGCTTCATGGATTACTTCCGCACGGCCACGCCGATCGATGTGATCGAGCGGATGACCCTGGGCTCGCGGCCGTCGCGCCGCCTGGGCCAGGATGCGGCGCTGGGCAACCTGCGGGCGATTCCGTGGGTGTTCGCCTGGAGCCAGGCGCGTGCCGTCATTCCCGGCTGGTACGGCGTGGGCAGTGGCCTGCAGGCGGCGGTGGACGCCGGCCATGAACAGACGCTGCGCGAGATGGCGCGTGACTGGCCGTTCTTCCGCACCTTCCTCGACGACATCGCGATGGTGCTCTCGAAGGGCGATATCACCATCGCCGAACAGTTCTCGCAGCTCTCTGGTGACCTGCACGGTCGCTTCTTCCCGCAGGTCGAGAAGGAGCTCGCGCTCACCCGGCACTGGCTGCTGGCGCTGATGGGGCAGCAGACCCTGCTGGATCATGATGCGCGGCTGGCGCTGTCGATCCGCCTGCGCAATCCCTACGTGGATCCGATCAGCGTGCTGCAGGTGGACCTGCTGCAGCGCTGGCGGGCCAGCGGGCGCGAGGATGATGACCTGCTGCGCGCGCTGGTGGCCTGCGTGAATGGCGTTTCGCAGGGCGTGCAGAACACCGGCTGACCTGTGAATTCGAAAGGGTAGTGCCGGCCGCTGGCCGGCATCACCGCGATATCGGTTCCGTTATCCTCTCGCCCCATGAAGCATTCCTGGCGTATCACCAAGTACTGGCAGCGGATGCCCGAGGGATACCTCTGCTCACCGCCCGAAGAGTGGACGGACTTCGGTGATGTCGGCAGCCTGGTGAGTCTCGAGGATTACCTCGTTGTCGAGAATGCGTATCTGGATGCGATCAGGCGTTTCTGCGTCGGCGTCGGCGTCGAGTCACTGCGCATCCAGTCGCTTGAACGGCGCGACTCACGCGATTACCACGAGGGCCAGCCGCTGGATCTGGATGGGATCGAGCGGGTGGCGCGTGACGTGCTACGCAACGTCATCTGGTGCAAGCTGGTGGGCGACAGCGCCGAAGTTCATTTCGGTTACGACTACTACATGTTCGTGGTGTCGTCGGTGGACGCGTCGGCCGCACTCGCACAGGCCGATCCACTGTTGAACATCGAGTCTTTCCTGTCGCCCTATCTGCCCGAACAGGAAGGGTAGTGCCGGCCGCTGGCCGGCAATCCCATCATGTTTGGCAGCACGCAGGGTTGCCGGCCAGCGGCCGGCACTACCGGGTTCGCGGTCAGTCTTCCGGCGACGGCGGGTTCGACGCCAGCAGCTCCAGGTGCCGCTGTTCCATTTCCTGCCGCAGCTGGCGGCGGATCTGCGCAGCGGCCTGGCGGCGCTTCTCGTCCGAGCTGGCTGGCTGCAGCGGCGGCACCGCCGTCGGCCGGCCTTCCTCGTCCACCGCCACCATGGTGAAGAAGCAGCTGTTGGCGTGGCGCACGCTGCGCTTGAGGATGTCCTCGGCCACCACCTTGATGCCGATCTCCATCGACGAGGTGCCGGTGTAGTTCACCGAGGCCAGGAAGGTGACCAGCTCGCCCACCGCGATGGGCTGGCGGAACATCACCTGGTCCACCGACAGGGTGACCACGTAGCTGCCGGCGTAGCGGCTGGCGCAGGCGTAGGCCACCTGGTCGAGCAGGCGCAGGACGGCGCCGCCGTGGACCTTGCCGGAGAAATTGGCCATGTCCGGCGACATCAGCACGGACATGGACAGCTGGTGGGTTTTCAGTTCGGTCGACATGCACCGATTGTATCGGCAACCGGTAGTGCCGGCCGCTGGCCGGCAACCACGCGATGGCGTCCGCCCATGAAAAAGCCGGCCAGCGGCCGGCTCTACCAGAAAGCAGAAGGGCCGCTTGCGCGGCCCTTCTGGAAGGTCAGCCGACTAACAATCGGCTCTACCCGTCGGCTTTATCAGCCGACTTTACTTCAGCTTCGCATCGGCGCGCAGGGCGGCGGCGCGGTCGGTCTTCTCCCAGGAGAAGGCCGTGGCGTTGACGGTCTCGCCTTCGCCGTTGAGGTAGCTGAATTCCTTCGGCTTGCGGCCGAAGTGACCGTAGGCGGCGGTCTGCTGGTACATCGGGTGCACCAAGTCCAGCATCTTGATGATGCCGTACGGGCGCAGGTCGAAGTGCTTGCGGATCAGCTTCTCGATCTTGTCGTCGCTGATCTTGCCGGTGCCGAAGGTGGTGACCGAGATCGAGGTCGGCTCAGCCACGCCGATGGCGTAGGAGACCTGCACTTCGCAACGGTCGGCCAGGCCGGCGGCAACCACGTTCTTGGCGACGTAGCGGGCAGCGTAGGCCGCCGAACGGTCGACCTTGGACGGGTCCTTGCCGGAGAAGGCGCCACCACCGTGACGGGCCCAGCCGCCGTAGGTGTCGACGATGATCTTGCGGCCGGTCAGGCCGCAGTCGCCCACCGGGCCGCCGATCTCGAACTTGCCGGTCGGGTTGATGTGGAACTTGGTGCCCTTGTGCAGCCACTTGGCCGGCAGCACCGGCTTGATGATCTCTTCGCGGACGGCCTCGATGAGGTCCTTCTGCTTGATGCCCGGGGCGTGCTGGGTGGACAGGACCACGGCGTCGATGGCCGAGACCACGCCGTTTTCATAGCGCAGGGTCACCTGGCTCTTGGCGTCCGGGCGCAGCCAGGACAGCGGCGAGTTGCGCTTCTTGCGGATCTTGGCCTGCTGTTCCACCAGGCGGTGCGACAGGTGGATCGCGGCCGGCATGAAGCTGTCGGTCTCGTTGGTGGCGTAGCCGAACATCAGGCCCTGGTCGCCAGCGCCCATTTCTTCCGGCTTCTTGCGGTCCACGCCCTGGGCGATGTGCGGCGACTGCTTGCCGATCAGGTTCAGCACGCCGCAGGTGGCGCCGTCGAAGCCGACGTCGGAGCTGTCGTAGCCGATGTCCGTGATGACCTTGCGGGTCAGGGCTTCCAGGTCGATCCAGGCGCTGGTGGTGATTTCACCGGCGACGATGGCAACACCGGTCTTGACCATGGTCTCGCAGGCCACGCGGGCGCGCTGGTCCTGGGTCAGGATCGCGTCCAGCACCGCATCGGAGATCTGGTCGGCAACCTTGTCCGGATGGCCTTCGGAGACCGACTCGGAGGTGAAGAGATAGCTGGACATCAGGCGGTATATCCCTTGATTCGGATGGAAAGATGGGCGCGCATCATACACGGGGTGCGCCGCCTGTGCATTGTGAACCCGTATGGGTTGCCGGTGGTTAAGGTGTTGTGCCCGCCGCGACAAGGCCTGGCGGGGCCCCGGGGCCCATGGTGCGCAGGCAGTGTTCCACTGGCGTGACCATTGGCGGGCGGTTTTCACGGCCTGGGCCCACCGGCCGGGGCCGTCATCGTTCTGCCGCCAAACCGCCATCTGCCTGCCGCGTGGCGGGCGCAGGCTCTCGGCCAATCCGGCCGCCGGGCATCAGTGAGCACGCCATGCAGGAACTCGAGCAGCGCTTGCAGCAACGTTTCCCCGATTGGTTCCGCGGCCGCCGCGGGCATCTGGCCCGGCCCCTGCTGCGCAGCGTGGGCCGCTGGTCGCGGCTGGACCGGGTGGAGGCCTTCCTGCAGCGCAGCGCGAATCTGCGCGGCTTCGACTTCGTCGCCGCCGGGCTGGAGTTCCTCGAAAGCGGCTACCAGGTCGATCCGCTGGACCTGTCCCGGATCCCGGCCAGCGGCCGCCTCCTGATCGTGGCCAACCATCCTTCCGGTGCACTGGACGCGCTGGCCCTGCTGGACGCGGTCGGCCGGGTGCGGCGCGACGTGCGCATCGTGGCCAACGACCTGCTGGGCGCCATCGGCCCGCTGCAGGACCTGCTGCTGCCGGTGCGCATCCTCGGCGGCAAGGTCCAGCGTGGCAGCCTGCACGCGGTGGAACAGGCCCTGGACGCCGAGCAGTGCGTCATCGTGTTCCCGGCCGGCGAAGTGTCGCGGCTGTCGCTGCAGGGCATCCGCGATGGCCGCTGGCAGCGCGGTTTCGTCCGTTTCGCCCGCGCCGCCGGGGCGCCGGTGCTGCCGGTGCGGGTGGAAGCGCGCAACTCGGCGCTGTTCTACGGCGCCTCGACCCTGTTCAAGCCGGCGGGCACCGCCCTGCTGGCCCGCGAGATGTTCGCCCGCCGCGGCCGCCCGCTGCGCCTGCGCATCGGCCAGCCGATGCAGCTGGGCCAGGGCGACCCCGGCGCGCAGCTGCTGGCCGTGCGCCGCGCGCTGTACGCCCTGGGCCCCGCGGACAGTGCCACCGGCAGCCTGCCGGCCGGCCCCGAGCCACTGGCCGCCCCGGTGCCGCCGGCGCAGGTGGCCGCCGATATCGCCCGGGCCACGGTGCTGGGCCAGACCGGTGATGGCAAGCAGATCCTGCTGGCCACCTGCACCGCCGATTCGGCGCTGCTGCGCGAGCTGGGCCGGCTGCGCGAGCTGACCTTCCGCCAGGTGGGCGAGGGCACCGGCCGCAGCCGCGACCTGGACGGCTACGACCTGCAGTACCAGCACATCGTCATCTGGGACGGCAGCGCGCAGCGCATCGCCGGTGCCTACCGCATCATGCGCGGCGCACAGGCCCTGGCCCGCCGCGGCCTGGCCGGGCTCTACAGCGCCTCGCTGTTCCGCTATTCCGACGATGCCATCACCCGCATCGCCGAAGGCCTGGAACTGGGCCGCAGCTTCGTGGTGCCCGATTACTGGGGCAGCCGCAGCCTGGATTACCTGTGGCAGGGCATCGGTGCCTACCTGCAGTGCCAGCCGGGCATCCGCTACCTGTTCGGCGCGGTGTCGATCAGCGCCGCGCTGCCGCGCGAGGCGCGCGAACAGCTGGTGGCCTACTACCAGCGCTACTACGGTGGCCGCAGCGGCCTGGTCGAATCCAACCAGCCGTTCCAGTACTTCGCCGCACCGCCCAGCTTCGGTGAACTCGACGCCGGCGCTGCGTTCGATGTGCTGAAGGCCAACCTGACCGCGCTGGGCACGGGTGTGCCGACGCTGTACCGCCAGTACACCGATCTGTGCGAACCCGGCGGCGCCCGCTTCCTCGCGTTCGGCGTCGATCCGGATTTCAGCGATTCGATCGACGGCCTGATCGAAGTGGACCTGCAGGCGATCCGCCCGAACAAACGCAAACGCTACCTGCGCGACGCGGGGATGCCGGCATGAGCGCGCTGGCGAACCTGTCGCCGCACCGGCGTGCAGTGTTCGTCTCCGATGTGCACCTCGGGTCGCGCCACTGCCACGCCGCCGAACTGGCCACCTTCCTCGGCCAGCTGCGCTGCGAGCGGCTGTACCTGGTCGGCGACATCATCGACCTGTGGTGGATGGCGCACCGCCGTGCCAACTGGCGTGCCTCGCACAGCGAGGTGATCCAGGCACTGCATGCGCTGCGCCGCGCCGGCACCGAGATCATCTACATCCCCGGCAACCACGATGCCTCGCTCCGCCATGTGTGCGGGCTGATGCTGCCGGCCATGCAGGTGCGCCGCCGTGCCATCCACGTGACCGCCGACGGACGCCGCCTGCTGGTGGCGCACGGCGATGACTACGACGGCGTGACCCACTTCGGCGGCCTGCAGGAGCGCTTCGGCGACTGGCTGTACTACCGCATCCTCACCGGCAACCAGGCGTTGAACGCGGTGCGGCGCCGGCTCGGCATGCGCTACTGGTCGCTGTCCGAATTCCTGAAGAAGCGCAGCGGCGCCGCCGAGCGCTACATCGAGCGCTTCGTCCAGGCCGGCCTGGATGACGTGCGCCGGCGCGGGCTGGACGGCATCATCTGCGGCCACATCCACCGCGCGGCGCTGGTCGAGCGCGATGGGCTGGTCTATGCGAACGACGGCGACTGGGTGGAAAGCCTGACCGCGCTGGCCGAGGACCACGACGGCGCGCTGCGCCTGCTGGACCACCACGGGCAGACATTGGTGGAGCTGCCCGGCGCGCGGATGTCGCAGGCGGCGTAGCACCTGCTTTCTGTAGCGCCGAGCCCATGCTCGGCTTGCTCTTGTAGAGTCGAGCGTTGCTCGACTGACGCGCGCAGCGCGGGTGGATCCACAAGCAGTCGACTGACAGTCGTCTCTACCTGGCCAGAACCCCACAAACGCCAGGCCATCGCGTTAGCATCAGCCGATGGACTCGTTGACCCAGATCGTTCTCGGTGGGGCCGTCGCTGCCGCCATCGCTCCGCCCGGCCACCGCCGTGCGGCCCTCCTGGCCGGTGCCGCACTCGGCACGCTGCCCGACCTCGATGCGCTGTGGCTCGGCTTCGCTGCCGCCGACCCGGTGGCCAACATGGTCGACCACCGCAGCTTCAGCCATTCGCTGCTGGTGCTGCCGTGGGTGGCCGCGCTGATCTGGTGGCTGTTCAAGCGCTTCGGCAACGGCCGCGTGGCGCAGTCACCGCTGCGCTGGTTCTGGGCGATCCAGCTGGCCCTGGTCACCCATCCGCTGCTGGATGCGTTCACCGTCTACGGCACCCAGCTGTGGTGGCCGCTGCGGCCGCATCCGACGATGGGTTCCAGCGTCTTCATCATCGACCCGGCCTACACCGTGTGGCTGCTGCTGGGCTGCGTGGTGGCCTGGTTCGCGCGCGCACGGCCCTGGGCGGGCAAGGTGCTGGGCGTCTCGCTGCTGGTCAGCACGGCCTACCTGGGCTGGGGCCTGGTGGCCAAGGCCCAGGTGGATCGCGCCGCGCAGCAGAGCCTGGCCGCGATGGGCCTGGGCGATGCGCCGCGGTTCTCGGTGCCGATGCCGTTCAACACCCTGCTGTGGCGGGTGGTGGCGATGACGCCCAGTGGCTACGTGGTGGGCGACCGTTCGCTGGTGGCCGACCAGGGCCCGATGCGGTTTGAAGGCCATCCGTCCAACGTGCAGGCGCTGCGCGAAGCGTCCGCGATTCCGGCCGTGCAGCGGCTGCAGTGGTTCAACCGCGGCTTCATGCGCGCGCAGGTGGTGGACAACCAGCTGGTGCTGAGCGACCTGCGCATGGGCCTGGAGCCGGACTACACCTTCAACTTCGCGGTGGCCGAGCAGGTGGACGGGCAGTGGCGGGCGATCGTGCCGCAGCAGCAGCGCATGGATTACAGCAGCCCGGCCGCACGCGCCGATGCCGGGCACCGGCTGGCGGCGACGTGGCAGCGGATCTGGCAGGCGCCGCCGGCGGCGACCCTGCACATCGACCCGTGAACCCGCGCACCGCGCGGGCGGTCCCTCAATACACCGTCGCGCGGCCCTGCACGAACGAATAGAAGAACACCGCGTTCGGGTCGTTCTGCACCAGGCGGAACTCACGGCGCATGCCTTCCACGGTGTCCTCGTCCACGGCGCCGGCCTGCAGCAGCTGGTCGGCGGCCGACAGCAGCAGCTGTTCCCAGAACGCGATCATCGTCTTGCGGCGTGCCGGTTCGCGGTTGTCCAGGTGGATGGTCTTGATCTCGGTGTGCACGTCGCGGAAGCCACCGGCCAGCAGCAGGTTGCCGAGCTTGGCGCCGACGAACGGGTCGCCGCCGTGGTCGTGCTGGAAATCGTTGAAGGCCATCCAGTAGCGCCAGATGTGCGGCGAATACGGATCCAGCAGGAACGAGGCATTCATCACTTCGGTGATGTAGACCGGCGAGCCCGGGGCCAGCACGCGGCGTACTTCGCTGAGCACGCGCGCAGGGGAGGGCACGTGTTCCAGCACCCAGCACAGGAAGGCCGAATCGAAGCTACGGGCCTCGAACGGCAGTTCGCCGGCATCGGCCTGCTGCAGGGTGTAGCGGTCGCTGCACCACGGCGTGCGCGCCAGGTTCTCACGCGCGGTGGCCAGCTGCGCCTCGCTCAGGTCCACGCCGGTGACGTGCAGCTCGGGGAAGCGGCGCAGCAGGATTTCGGTCTGCGCACCGACGCCGCTGCCGACTTCCAGCAGGTGGCGCGCACCGGTGTAGTCGATCTGGCCGAAGATGCTCGATTCCAGCAGGCGCGCCTGGGTCATCAGGCGCTGCTGTTCGGTGCCGGAAAAACCGTGCAGGTAGGTCGGGGAAGAGATCGGCGGCGTCATGGTCGTGGCATCAGGCAGCGGAGGGCATCGCCGGTTCCCCGGCAATCAGGCGGTCGAAATATTCGGTGGTCAGCGCGATCTGGCTGGCCGGGTCTTCGGCACGGTTGACCACCGCGCGGAAGGCGGCGTTCTCCGGCCGGTCCTTGGCGTACCAGCCCAGGTGCTTGCGGGCGATGCGCACGCCCTGCGGCTCACCGTAGAACGCGTGCAGCGCATGCAGGTGGCCCAGCAGGATGTCGCGTACTTCCTCCAGCGAGGGCGGCGGCAGTTCCTGTCCGGTGGCCAGGTAGTGCGCCACTTCGCGGAAGATCCACGGCCGGCCCTGCGCGGAACGGCCGATCATCACCGCGTCCACGCCGGTCTGCTGCAGCACATGGGCGGCCTTCTGCGGCGAATCGATATCGCCGTTGGCGATGACCGGGATGCGCAGCGCGGCCTTGATCTCACCGATGGTGCCGTACTCGGCCTGGCCGGTGTAATGCTGGTCGCGGGTGCGGCCGTGCACGGCCAGCGCGGCGATGCCGCTGTCCTCGGCGATGCGCGCGATCACCGGCCCGTTGCGATGGTCGCAGTCCCAGCCGGTGCGGATCTTCAGGGTGACCGGCACGTCCACCGCGTTGACCACGGCTTCGAGGATGCGCGCCACCAGCAGTTCATCGCGCATCAGCGCCGAGCCGGCCCAGGCGTTGCACACCTTCTTGGCCGGGCAGCCCATGTTGATGTCGATGATCTGCGCGCCGTGGTCGACGTTGTAGCGCGCCGCCTCGGCCAGCTGCTGCGGCTCGGTGCCGGCAATCTGCACGCTGATCGGCGCCGGTTCGCCCTCGTGGTCCATGCGGTGGATCGACTTGCGCGTGGTCCAGAAGCGCGGGTCGCTGATGGTCATTTCCGAGGCGGCCAGACCCGCGCCCAGCCGTTTGCACAGCAGGCGGAAGGGCTTGTCGGTGACGCCGGCCATGGGGGCCAGCACGACGTTGGGGGCAATGGTGTACGGGCCGATCTGCATGTGCCCATTGTAGGCCGCAGGACCCGCCGCCGCGCCGCCAAGGGCGGCCCTGTTCAGGCCAATCCGGACGGACCTCATGCCACACCGGCATCAGCAGATGCTTGATGGTCGCTTCCGCCGCCCCCACGGGCCGGTCATGGTGGGCGGCTGGGTCATGGGGGAAGGCCCATCCACGCATGGCGTGGATCTACTGGCCGGAGCCTCCATTCACGCATGGCGCGGCCCACGCACCCGGTAGATCCACGCCATGCGTGGATGGGGCGTGTCGCCGGACACAAAAAACCCCGGTCGTTCGCACGACCGGGGTTTTCATCCACGCATGGCGTGGCGTTACTTCACTTCAGCGTCGGCCGGGGTGAAGCGCGGCATCGCCGCAGCGGCGCCTTCCTTCTCGGTGGAACGGCCGGCGAACTGGTTTGCGAAGCGCACGTGGCGGGCGAACGGCGCGTCCGGCACCTGGGCGATCGAGGCCGCCAGCGCACCGTTGAAGGCATCGCCGGCACCGGTGGTGTCGATCGCCTGCACCTGTTCGGCGCCCACGCGGTAGTACGGCTGGGTGTCGCCACGCAGGTTCTCCTCGGCGTGCGAAACGAACACGCCCACCGCACCCAGGGTGACCACCACGGTGCCGTTGCCGACCAGCTTGCGGCACAGCGCGTGCAGGCTGGCGCCATCCAGCGCGGCCACGTCGTCGGCATCCACGCGCTCACCCACATGGCGGCCGAGCAGCGAAGCAAACTCGGTCTCGTTCGGGGTCAGCACATCGGCCAGCTTCAGCAGGCCGATGCTGGACGGGGCGTCGGCCGGTGCGGCGTTGAGCACGGTGGTGACACCGGCTTCGCGCGCCGCAGCCAGCGCGGCTTCGATGGTCTGCACCGGCGATTCCAGCTGCACCAGCACCACCTTGGCACCGGCCAGCAGCGCCTGCTGCTGTTCCAGGAACGCGGTGCTCAGGGCGGCGTTGGCGCCGGGGCCGATGACGATGGTGTTGCGGCCACGGGCATCGACGTAGATGCCGGCGGTGCCGGTCGGCTCGCTGCTGGCCTCGGCGATCAGCGCGAAGCCATCCTGCGCGGCCAGGTCACGCGCCGTGGCGCCACCGACGTCATCGCCGAGCGCACACACGAACGTGGTGTCGGCGCCGGCCCGGCAGGCGGCCACGGCCTGGTTGAAGCCCTTGCCACCCGGGCCGGTGCTGTAGCGGCCGGCAATGGTCGCGCCCGGCGCCGGCAGCGCTTCGCACCGCCACACGTGATCGACATTGAAGGAACCGACGACAACGACACTGCTGCTCATAGGGGATTTCTTCTCAAACAAGGGTTCAACTGAAGTGCGTCAGCACGCCGGCGATGGTCGCCGTCATGAAGGTGGCGATGGTACCGCCCAGCACCGCGCGCAGGCCGAACTTGGCCAGGTCGTGGCGACGTTCCGGGGCCAGACCACCGATGCCGCCGATCTGGATGGCGATCGAGCTGAAGTTGGCGAAGCCGCACAGGGCGTAGGTCGCGATCAGGCGGCCTTCGTCGGACAGCGACACGCCGGCGATCTGGCCGTTCACGATCTGCGACAGCTCGGTGTAGGCCACGAACTCGTTGATGACGACCTTCTGGCCGATCAGCGAGCCGACGGTGGTGGCATCGGCCCACGGGGTACCGATGACCCAGGCGATCGGGGCCAGCACGTAACCGAAGATGGTCGACAGGTTGGTCGGCTTGCCGATCGCGGCAGCCAGGCCGGTGACATCACCGATCCAGGTCAGCGGGGCGTTCAGCAGGGCGATCAGGGCGATGAAGGCCAGCAGCATCGCGCCGATGTTCAGCGCCAGCTTCAGGCCGTCGCCGGCGCCGGCCGCGGCCGCGTCGATGATGTTGCTGGAGGTCTTCTCGACTTCCATCTTCACCGTGCCGCGGGTCAGCGGGGTGCCGGTTTCCGGGATCAGCAGCTTGGCCACGACCAGGGTGGCCGGGGCCGCCATGATGCTGGCCGCCAGCAGGTGCTTGGCGTAGAAGGCCTGCTGCGCCGGGTCACCGCCGCCGAGCATGCCCACGTAGGCCGCCAGCACGCCGCCGGCGATGTGCGCCATGCCGCCGATCATCATGGTCAGCAGCTCGGACTGGGTCATCTTGGCGATGTACGGGCGCACGGTCAGCGGCGCCTCGGTCTGGCCGATGAAGACGCTGGCGCAGACGCTGGTGGTTTCCGCACCGGACACGCGCATCACCTTGGTGATCGACCACGCCATCACGCGGACGATGCCCTGCATGACGTTCAGGTGGTACATCACGCCCATCAGCGCCGAGAAGAAGATGATAGTCGGCAGCACCTGGAAGGCGAAGATGAAGCCGTAGTTCTGGGTGTCCATCAACGAGCCGAAGATGAAGCCCGAGCCCTCGTTGACGAAGCTGAGGATCTTGACGAAGCCCTTGCCCAGGGCATCGAACACGTCACGCCCGCCCGGTACCAGGATCACCAGCGCCGCGAAGGCGATCTGCAGGGTGATGCCGGTGATGACCAGCTTCCAGTCCACCGCGCGCTTGTTGTTGGAAAACAGCCAGGTGATGCCGATCAGCACCGCCAACCCGAAAAGGCCGAAGCCGATCCTGCCCAAACCTTCGACCATGAGAGCTCCCCCCGGGGGCGCGCGAAAAACGGGAAGCCTAGTGCAGGGCCGGGGCTGGGGCAAGGAAAAGCGGCGTGCGCGGGCCCATCGGCACCGATCAGGCCAGCAACGGCAAGGGCTTGCCGCCGACGGGGGCGGGTAGAATGGGGCTCGATCCCGGCCCGTATGCGGGCCTGCAACAGGAGAATCGCATGCTCTACCGTCGCCTTGGCTCCACCGGCCTGCCGGTGTCCGCCCTGTCCTTCGGCGCCTGGGTGACCTTCGGCGACCAGGTGCCGCGTGACGAGGCCCGCAACCTGGTGGCCGCCGCCTGGGATCACGGCATCAACTTCTTCGACAACGCCGAGGGCTATGCCAACGGCCGCGCCGAGCAGGTGATGGGCGACGTGATCGCCGACCTGCGCCTGCCGCGCGACGGCTACTGCGTGTCCAGCAAGGTGTTCTTCGGCAGTGCCAAGGACCCGCGCCCGACCCAGCGCGGCCTGTCGCGCAAGCATGTGACCGACGCCTGCCATGCCGCGCTCAAGCGCCTGCGGGTGGACTATCTGGACCTTTATTACTGCCACCGCCCGGATCCGGACGCGCCGATCGCCGAGACCGTGCATGCCATGGACACCCTGGTCCGGCAGGGCAAGGTGCTGTACTGGGGCACCTCGGAGTGGTCGGCCACGCAGATCGAGGAGGCGGTGGACATCGCCGCCCGCCACAACTGGCAGGCACCGTCGATGGAGCAGCCGCAGTACAACCTGCTGCACCGCGAGCGGGTGGAAGTGGAGTACGCCCCGCTGTACGCCAGCGCCGGGCTGGGCACCACCATCTTCTCGCCGCTGGCCTCGGGCCTGCTGAGCGGCAAGTACGACCAGGGCATTCCCGCCGATGCACGGCTGGGCCGCGAGGGCATGGGCTGGCTGCAGGATCTGGTGCTGGGCCAGAACGCTGCCGTGCGCCTGGCCCAGGTGCGCCGCTTCAGCGAGGTTGCCGCCGAGCTCGGCCATGCCCCGGCCAGCCTGGCCATCGCCTGGTGCCTGCGCAACCCGAATGTCTCCAGCGTGATCCTCGGCGCCAGCCGGGTCAGCCAGCTGCTGCAGAACCTGCAGGCGCTGGAGGTGCTGGAAAAGGTCGATGACGCCGGCTGGGCGCGGGTGGAATCGGCCTTCGTCTGAGGGTCGTCTTGCGCGGATCGGCCGTCGATCCGCGCTTTCAATTGATGTGATCTATCGAAATTGAGAAATCGATCATAAATCTCATCAATGGAATTGAGAATGGTTGTTGATTGTTAACTGAGAATCATTATCATCTAACTCGTCCCTCGCACGAGTCCAGATGCTCATGAATGCTCAACCTGTACTGCTGCGCCCCGAAACGCTGACCCTGCGCGACCGCCCGGTGCGTGTCGTTCCGCCGGAAGAAGTGATCGACAGCGAAGCCCTGCTGAAGGGCCGCCGCGAAATCCTGATCCAGCACGGCGACCGTTTCTACCGGCTGCGCCACACCAGCAACGACAAGCTGATCCTGACCAAGTAACGCGGTCTGGTCGCCCGCCTCCCTCCCTCCTGCCAGCAGCGCTGGCAGGGTGGGCGACCCGTCCGCTCCCGCTCTCTCCCCCTCGGCTGTCCGTGCACGCCTGGCGTGCCGGTGGCCGGGGGCTCCCCCCTCTGCCTGGTCAGGCCCTTGCCGATGACCTGCTGCATCGCCGCGCGTCCAAGCGACGCGTACGCCACCGGTCCGACCCTGTCGGCCACTCCTGCCGTGTCCTGGTGAATCCCATGAGCCGAGCCCTGTCCGCCCGTCGCCTGTCGTCCTTCCTGCCGCACCACGCGCTGCAGGCCTGGCCCACGCCGGCGCAGCTGGCCGCGCTGGGCACCGTGCTGTGCCTGTACCACGCCGACAGCAGCGAGCTGGGTGGCTGGCGCCAGGCCGTGTCGGTGCATGCCTGCCAGGGCGTGGACAGCGAAGGCCTGCGCGAAAGCCTGTGCTTCCTCGATGGCCGCGGCCGCTGCGTGTGGCGCCTGTACCTGCTGCCCGACAGCGATTTCCTCCCCTGGGACCGGCTGGTGGCGTCGCTGCCGCCGGGCCCGGAACACGACGCCGAAGGCAGTGTCGGCGAACGCCTGTGGCGGCGCCTGGCCGGCCACCTGGGTGGCCAGCGCTGGCGCCTGTGCGCGCTGCGCCTGCATGCCGCCGACGACGGCAGCACCCTGGCCGCCAGCCTGTCCACGCTGTCCTCGCTGGGCGCGGCCACCGCACGCCGCATCGCGCGCCTGGAAGGCGCCGATGGCGAGCTGTCCATCGATGACTGCTGCTGCGCCGATGCCGCCCGCCGGCCTGCGCCGCGCATCCCCGGCGACCTGCCGCTGGTGCGCCTCTGAACCCTGTTTGATGGAACCCTGATGGATCGACGTTGGCCACGGATGGCCACCCATCGCCCGCACCATCCCAAGGAATTCCCGATGAAGTCGCACGCCGCCAGCGTGATGCTGTTGTTTGCCGTCGCCGGTACCGCCAGCGCCCAGCCCACCGATATCGCCCGTGACCACGCCAGCATCCTGGCCATGCAGGGCGAATACACCGTGGATTTCGCCTTCGACGAAACGGTGCTGCTGAAGCCGGGCTACGAGCGTGCACCGGCCATGCGCAGTGCCGGCAACGAAGTGGTGATCGTGGTCGAGGACAGCCCGCAGCGCATCGTGCTGCAGCACCTGCTGGTGGATGCCAAGAGCGGCCACGTGACCAAGCACTGGCGGCAGGACTGGGTTTATGAAGCGCGCAACCGCTTCGAGTTCAGCGCCGACCAGACCTGGCAGGTGCGCACGATTCCCGCGGCCATCAACCAGGGCGCGTGGACCCAGTGCGTGTATGAGGTGAGTGACGCGCCGCGCTACTGCGGCACCGGTACCTGGACCTACGACAACAACGTGCCGACCTGGACCAGCGACATCAGCTGGCGCCCGTTGCCGCGCCGCGAATACACCAAGCGCAGCGACTACAACGCGCTGGCTGTGGTCAACCGCCACACGCTCACCCCGAACGGCTGGACCCACGAGCAGTTCAACACCAAGGTGCAGCGCAACGCCGACGGCAGCCAGGTCGAGATCGCCCGCGAGTTCGGCTTCAACGACTACCTCCGGACCACCGAAGTCGACTTCAGCCCCGCGCGCGACTACTGGAAGGCCACCGCCGGCTACTGGGCCAAGGTGCGCCAGCGCTGGGACGGCTTCCTGACCCAGGCCCCGGGCGTGCACCTGAAGACCAAGCTCGATGGCATGGCAATGATCATCCCGCTGTTCACCCAGGCCGACGATATCCAGTCGGGCAAGAAGGTGAAGGACGCGCAGATCGACGCCGTGTTCGCCGAATTCGTGGAAAAGGCCCGGTAACGCCGGGCCGCAACCGCAACCGCAACCGCATCCACGCATGGCGTGGATCTACTGGAACCGGTCGTCAGTAGATCCACGCCATGCGTGGATGCCGTGATCCGTCAGTAGATCCACGCCACGCGTGGATGCCGTGATCCGTCAGTAGATCCACGCCACGCGTGGATGCCGTGATCCGTCAGTAGATCCACGCCATGCGTGGATGCCGTAATCCGTCAGTAGATCCACGCCATGCGTGGATGCCGTTATTCCTTGAACATCAAAAACGCCGCCAGCACGATCAACCCGAACGCGGCGTAATGGTTCCACTTCAGCGGCTGGCCCAGGTAGAACGCGGAGAACACCGCGAACACCACCAGGGTGATCACTTCCTGCATGCCCTTCAGCTGCGGCGCCGAATACACCGCGCTGCCCAGGCGGTTGCCGGGTACCTGCAGGCAGTACTCGAAGAAGGCGATGCCCCAGCTGACCATGATGACCATCATCAACGGCGCGCTCTTGTATTTGAGGTGGCCGTACCAGGCGAAGGTCATGAAGATGTTGCTGCCGAGCAGCAGCAACACGGGGTACAGGTAAGCAGCGACCGACGTGCCGGGCATCCGGGCGATCTCATCGGGTGGGGCGCGCAGCATACCGCCGGCCCCACCCGTCGCGTGTCACGGCCGCGTCAGGCCTCGCGCAGGGCCAGCGCCGGCGGCGTGTGCAGGATCGCCCGCGTGCCCCACCAGCCGGCCAGCAGGCTCAGGCCGATGCCCACCAGCCCGCCCAGCAGCAGGCCCGGCCACGGCGGCAGCAGCGGCAGCTCGAACACCTTCTGCGAAACCACCACGCCGATGCCGGCTGCCGCACCCACGGCCAGCAGCGCGGCCAGCGCACCCAGCGCGCCGAACTCCACCAGCACCGCACCGCGCAGCTGGCGCCGGGTGGCACCCAGCGTGCGCAGCACCGCGCTGTCGTAGCGGCGCTCGCCGGCGGTGGCCTGCAGTGCGGCCAGCAGCACCAGCACGCCGGCCAGCAGGCTGAACACCATCACCAGCTGCACCGCCTGCGCAACGCGGTTCATCACCTCGCGCACCTGCGAGATCACCGCATCGACATCCAGCAGCGACAGGTTCGGCTGTTCGCGCACCAGCGCACCCAGGCCCGCGGCCTTGCCGGCCGGCAGGTGGAACGCCGACAGCAGGTTGTGCGGCGTATCGCCCACTGCATTCGGGTTGAGAAGCACGAAGAAGTTCGGGCGGAAGGTGTTCCAGTCCGCCTTGCGCACGCTGGTGACGGTGAACTCGCGTTCCTGCTCGCCCACGGCAATGGTGATGCGATCACCGGGGTATACGCCGTAGCGCTTGGCCCAGCCGATCTCCACCGAAGCCTCCGGCGCGGTGCTGTCGGCCTTCCAGAACGTGCCGTTGACCAGCGTGTTGGCCGGCGGGAAGGTGCTGCGCCAGCTGAAGTTCAACGGCCGGTTCTCGTCATCGTCGTCGCGCTGGCCTTCGCCCTGCGGCGACTGGCCGTTCTGCTCCGGCGTACGGTCCACGCGCAGCGGCGGCTTGCCGTTGATCGCGATCAGGCGGCCAGTGGCCATCGGTTCGACGCTGGCATCCGCCGCGCCCAGCCCCTGCAGCGCGGCCAGCACGCTGTCGCGCTGCTCGGGCTGGATGTTGATCAGGAAGTAGTTGGGCGTGTTCTCCGGCAGGCGCTCGCGCCACTGCTGCAGCAGGCCGGGTCCGGTCACCGCCAGCAGCAGCAGCGCGCACAGCGACAGCGACAGGCCCACCAGCTGCATCACCGCCAGCATCCGCCGCCGGGTCAGCGCGGCCAGGCCCAGCCGCCAGTTGCCATGCAGGCGGTGCTGCAGGCCGCGCAGCAGCTGCAGCAGGCCGAAGCCGACCACGCCGGCGGCCAGCGCCAGCGCGGCCAGGCCGCCCAGCACCCACAGCGCCAGCTTCAGGTCGCCGGTGACCTGCACCGCCAGCACCAGGCTGGCCGCCAGCGCCGCCACATAGGCCAGCAGCGAGGCCGGCGGCAGGGCGGCGAAGGAGCGGTTGAGCACGCGCATCGGCGGCACCCCGCGCAGGCGCAGCAGCGGCGGCAGGCCGAAGCCGAACAACAGCAGCAGGCCGATGCCCGCACCGGTGAGCGCCGGGGTGGCCTCGGGCAGCGGCAGGCGCTGCGGCACCAGGCTGCCCAGCACCTGCACCAGGCCTTCCTGCGCGGCCATGCCCAGGCCGATGCCGAGCGCGCAGGCCGGCACCGCCAGCATCAGCAGCTGCAGCGCCAGGCCAGCGAGGATGTCGCGCTGGCGCGCACCCAGGCAGCGCAGGATCGCCACCTGGTCGATGCGGCGCAGGGCGAAGCGGTTGGCCGCCAGCGCGGTGGCCACGCCGGCCAGCAGCACCGCCAGCAGCGCGCTGAGGCCGAGGAAGCGGCCGGCCAGATCAAACGCCTGGCGCACGCCGCGCTGCGTGTCGTCCACGCTCAGCAGGCGCATGCCCTTCACCTGCGGCAGCAGCCATTGCCGGTACGCGGCCACCTGGTCGGGTGCGCCGGCCACCATCAGCCGGTAATTGATGCGGCTGCCCGGCCCGAGCAGGCCGGTGCCATCCACGTCGGCGCGGTTGACCAGCAGGGTGGGGGAGAGCGTCAGCAGGTCGCCGCCGCTGTCCGGCTCGGCCTCGATGATGCCGGCCACGCGCAGCGTGCCCGCACCGAACTCGAGCGCATCACCGACCTTCAGGCCCAGCGCCTGCAGCAGGCGTGGGTCGGCATAGGTCTGGCCCTGCGGCGGCATGCCGGCATCGGCGATCAGCGCGCCGCCCGGCGTGGCCCGCACCCGCAGCGTGCCGCGCAGCGGGTAGCCGGCCTGCACCGCCTTGATGCTGGCCATCTGGCTGGCATCGCCGTTGAACAGCACGCTGCCGAAGCCGGCGATGCGGGTGGAGGCCAGCCCGCGCCGCTGCGCTTCTTCGGCGAAGACCGCAGGCGGATCGCTGCGCCCGGCCACGCCGAGGTCGCCGCCCAGCATCTCAGCCGCGCTGCCGGTCAGGGCCAGGTTGACCCGGTTCACCAGCGTGCCGACGGCGGTCATCACCGCCACGCCCAGCACCAGCGCGGCGAACACGGTCAGCAGGTCACCGGCCAGGGCTTCGCGGCGCAGCGCGCGCCAGGCGTGCCGCAGCAGGTTCATGCCTGCGCCCCGTACTCGACCGCCTGCAGGCGACCGTTGTCGATGCGGTGGATGTACTGGCAGCGCTGGGCCAGGCGCAGGTCGTGGGTGACCAGCACCAGGGTGGTGCCGCTGCCCGCATTGAGTTCGAACAGCAGGTCGCTGATGTGCTGGCCGGTGGCCTGGTCCAGCGACCCGGTGGGTTCATCGGCGAACAGGATGCGCGGGCGGGTGACGAAGGCACGGGCCAGGGCCACGCGCTGCTGCTCGCCGCCGGACAGCTGCCGCGGGTAGTGGCGGGCGCGGTGCGAGAGGCCCACCTGGGCCAGCACCTCATCGACCCGCGCGCGGTCCTCGCGGCCGGCCAGTTCCAGCGGCAGTGCGACGTTTTCGGCCGCCGTCAGCGCCGGCAGCAGGTGGAAACTCTGGAACACGAAGCCCACTTCGCGTGCACGCAGCTGCGCCCGGGCTTCCTCGTCCAGTGCGCCCAGCGCCTGCCCGGCCAGGGTGATGCCGCCGCGGCTGGGCAGGTCCAGCCCGGCCAGCAGGCCGAGCAGGGTGGTCTTGCCGGAACCGGAGGCCCCGACAATCGCCACGCTGGTGCCTTCATGTACCGTGAGGGTGATGTTGTCCAGTATGTGGACTTCACCCTCCGGGCCATGCACGGATTTGCCGACCTGGTCGACGGCGATGGCGACGGACGCGCTGCGGGGGGACAGGCTGTCGATGAGGAGACTCCAATGCGCATTACAGGATGGAGCCGGCAAGCCGGCACGATGATGGTGCTGCTGCTAGGGTTGCTGCTGTGGTCCGGGCTGGCGTGTGCCAAAGGTCCGGCCGGCACGGTGCTGGTGCTCGGTGACAGCCTCAGTGCTGCCCACAATATCCCGGCCGACGCAGGCTGGGTCAGCCTGCTGGACAAGCGGGTCAGGCAGCAGTCGAAAACCCCGCCCCGCATCGTCAACGCCAGCATGAGCGGGGAAACCACCGCCGGCGCGCTGACCCGCCTGCCGGGCCTGCTGGCCAAGGAGAAGCCGACCGTCGTGGTCATCGCGCTGGGCGGCAACGATGCCCTGCGCGGGCTGACCCCGGCGCAGGTGCAGGGCAACCTGGAAAAGATGCTGCTGGCCAGCCGCGCCGCCGGCGCCAAGGTGCTGCTGCTGGGCATCGACGTGCCGCCCAACTACGGCCCGGCCTACCGCCAGCGCTTGGCGGCCGCCTACCGCGCGCTGGCCGACACGTACAAGGTGCCGCTGCTGCCGTTCCTGCTGGAGGGCGTGGCCCTGCAGCCGGGGCTGATGCAGGCCGACGGCCTGCACCCCACCGCGCAGGCCCAGCCGAAGGTGCTGGACAACGTCTGGCCGCTGCTCAAACCGCTGCTGTGAAACTTTTTTCGGCGTCTTGACGGAACTTCACATCGCGTCCACCGTCGATCGGGCATGTTTCACAAAGCTGAAGAAAGAGGTACTCACATGCGTCAGACGAAGGAGACTTCCGGCTTGGTGCTGGTGGTCGAGGACAACCGCAACATCTCCGAGATGATCGGCGAATACCTGGAAGGCCGTGGCTTCGAGGTGGACTATGCGCAGGATGGCCTGGACGGCTACCGTCTGGCCGCTGAAAACAGCTACGACGTGGTCGTGCTGGACCTGATGCTGCCGCGCCTGGATGGCATTGAAGTGTGCCGCCGCCTGCGCAACGATGCCCGCAAGTCGACGCCGGTGCTGATGCTGACCGCGCGCGACACGCTGGACGACAAGCTCACCGGCCTGGGGTTTGGTGCCGATGACTACCTGACCAAGCCGTTCGCCATCCAGGAACTGGAAGCCCGCCTGCGCGCGCTGATCCGCCGCGAACGTCGCCAGGTCGGTTCGGAAGTGCTCAAGGTCGCCGACCTCGTGCTCGATCCGGTCAGCATGCGGGCCACCCGTGCCGGTACCGAACTGCAGCTTTCGCCGATCGGCCTGCGCCTGCTGACCATCCTGATGCGGGAATCGCCCCGCGTGGTCACCCGCCAGGAAATCGAACGCGAGATCTGGGGCAACGGGCTGCCGGATTCGGACACCCTGCGCAGCCATCTGTACAACCTGCGCAAGATCATCGACAAGCCGTTCGACCGTCCGCTGCTGCACACCGTGCAGAGCGCCGGTTACCGCATCGCCGACATCGCCCAGCCCATGGCCTGAGCAGTGCCGGTACAGGAACAGGCCCGCCCCGGCTTCGGCCGGGTCGCGGGGCAGGGGACGGGCCGTCGGCCGCAGGGGTGGTCATCCACCGTGCACGTCGCCGGCACGGCGCGCTGCCTATAATCGCAGCGCTTCAACCGGGACCCCGCAATGCCGCACGGCCTGCCGCGCAAGATCCGTATCGCTTTCATCCTGCAGGCAGTGCTGGCCAGCGTAGGCATCCTGCTGGGCGCGTGGCTGGTCTCGCTGGTGATCAAGCACAGCCTGGTGGGCGCCGCCCTGCGCGAAGAGGCCGCCTACTACTGGACGCTGCACGAGGCCTCGCCCGCGCAGCCACCGCCCAATACCCAGAACATCCGCGGGTACCTGCTCGAGCGCGGGCGCTCCAGCCTGTCGCTGCCAGCCAACCTGCGCACGCTGGAACCCGGTTTCCATGAACTGCCCGGCGATGACCAGCTGGTGCTGGTCGATGCCCGGCCGCAGGGCCGGCTGTACCTGGTGTTCCTGCGCTCGCGCGCGGAAATGCTGGCGTTCTGGTTCGGCATCGTGCCGGTGCTGCTGACTCTGTTGGCCGTCTACGGCGCCAGCTGGGTGACCTACCGCGCGTCCAAGCGCCTGGTGTCGCCGGTGAACTGGCTGGCACGGCGCGTGTCGCGCTGGGACCCCGGCCACCCCGAGGCGGCCGACCTGGAGCCGGACAAGCTGCCGGCCGACATGCAGGGCGAAACCCGTCAGCTGGCGGCGGCGCTGCATTCACTGGCCAACCGGGTCACCGACCATGTGGCGCGCGAGCGCAACTTCACCCGCGATGCCAGCCACGAACTGCGCACGCCGCTGACCGTGATCCGCGTGGCCAGCGACATGGCGCTGGGCGATGAGACCCTGGAACCGCGCCTGCGCCGCAGCCTGCAGCGCATCCAGCGCGCCGGGCGGGACATGGAGGCGGTGATCGATGCGTTCCTGATCCTGGCCCGCGAGGCCGACATCGAGCCGCAGATCGAGCTGTTCGATGTCAACGACATCGTCCGCTACGAGGTGGACAACGCCAACGAACTGCTGGGCAACCGCCCGGTGGCGGTGCACCTGCACAACGCCGGCCCGGTGCAGCTGCATGCGCCGCCGCGGGTGCTGCAGGTGGTGGTCGGCAACCTGGTGCGCAACGCCTGCAACTACACCGACGAAGGCCGCATCGACGTGCAGGTCGAGTCTGACCGGGTGGTGGTGCGTGATACCGGCATCGGCATGTCGGCCGAGGCGCTGGCCCGCGCGTTCGAGCCGTTCTACCGCGCCGAACCGGATCGTCCGCAGGGCACGGGCCTGGGCCTGTCGATCGTGCGCCGGCTGTGCGACCGCTTCGGCTGGAAGGTCAGCCTCGCCAGCGAGCCGGGCAAGGGCACCGAAGCCACCGTCATTTTCCGGTAAGGAGCTTCTGCCGGGCTGCACCCGGCACCCGCGGTAGTGCCGGCCGCTGGCCGGCAACTTCAACATCAAATGCGGACATTCCGTGGGATGGCGGGACGGTGTGCGTTTGCGGGGACGCCGTGAACCCGTCCATGGGGGCTTGGTCGCCGCATCCATGCGGCTCACACCCCGCAAACCCACACCGCCCCGCCTCTGACAGATGGCTGCGATCTGCAGTAGATCCACGCCATGCGTGGATGAATCCCGGGTCACGCCAGGCAAAGCCCGGCGCACGCCCTGCTCAGTTGCAGTTGACCTTCGGCGCCACGGCCTTGGTCCAGATCGCGTAGCCGGCCGGGGTCATGTGCAGCATGTCCTCGCGGAACAGCTTCGCGTCCGGCTGGCCATCGGCACCCAGCATCGGGGTGTAGATGTCGGTGTAGCCGGCGTTGGGCAGCTTGGCCAGGGCCGCCTTGATCATCGCATTGGCCTGGTTGATCGCCGGCAGCAGGTGCGCGCGCGACGGACTTGGCTTGATCGACAGGTATTCCACCTTGGTCTTCGGCAGGTCGCGGTGCACGCGCTGCACGAAGGCCACCACGTCATCGCGCACCTGGGTGGCGCTGCGGCCGCTGTTGAGATCGTTGTCGCCGGCGTAGAAGAACACCTTGCACGGCGCATAGGGCACCACGATCTGGTCGGCATACCAGGTGCTGTCGCGCACTTCCGAACCACCGAAGCCGCGGTTGAACACCGGCTGGCCCGGGAAGTCCTGGGCCAGGCTCTCCCAGAAGCGGATCGAGGAGCTGCCGATGAACTCGATGCCACCGCGCGGCGGCGGGTTGCCCTGATCGGCCTTGAGGAAGCTGGCCATGTCGCCTTCCCAGGCCACGTTGGACACCTGGTCGGGCACGCGCGGCGCGGCCGGCGGGCTCAACGCCTGGGCCAGCGGGGCCAGGGTCAGCAATCCAAGCGACAGCAGACAGGTACGGGCGAGTGTCATCAGCGGCTCCAGCAAGGGCAGGGGACACCCATCATAGGAGTTCGCCGCCGTGCTGCGCTTGACCATGGCGGGTCGTTGGCCGGCCGCTGCGGGGTGCCGCTGCCGCCCTTGTGGCAAAATGGGGGCTGTCTGCCCATTCCTGTGCACCCATGATTGCCTGCCGTGCGTCTGAGCGGTCGCCGCGCCGCGCCCCTGTTGCTGGATATTTCCCCCGTGGCTGATCAGTTCGGCCACATGCCCCGCGGCCCGCGCCGCATCTTCCAGGCCGCCCGCTGGTCCTGGCAGGGCCTGCGCGCCGCCTGGCTGCACGAGTCCTCGTTCCGGCTGGAGGTCTACCTGCTGGTCGTGCTGGCCCCGCTGGCGCTGTGGCTGGGCCAGACCCCGGTCGAGCGCGCTCTGATGATCGGCTCGATGCTGCTGGTGCTGGCGATGGAACTGGCCAACTCGGCCATCGAAGCGGTGATCGAGCGCTACGGCGCCGAGATCCACGAGCTGGCTGGCCGCGCCAAGGACATGGGCTCGGCAGCGGTGTTCGTGCTGATGATGAACGTGCTGCTGTGCTGGGCACTGGTCGTGGTGCCCCACCTGCTGGCCGGCACGTACGCCTGAATCCCCATTCCCCCACTGTCCTGAAGAGTTTCCATGTCCTTTGAGTTTCTCGCCGACCCCAACGCCTGGGTAACCCTGTTTACCCTCAGCGCCCTGGAAATCGTGCTCGGCATCGACAACCTGGTGTTCATCTCCATCGCCGTCAGCAAGCTGCCGGAAGAGCGCCGCCCGTTCGCGCGCAAGCTCGGCATCGCCGTGGCCTGCATCACCCGCATCGGCCTGCTGGTATCGCTGGCCTACCTGGCGCACATGGCGGCGAACCTGTTCACCGTGGCCGGCATGGGCATCTCCATCCGCGACCTGGTGCTGATCGTCGGTGGCCTGTTCCTGATCATCAAGGGCTTCATGGAGATCAAGGAGCTGATCACCGGTGGCGAGGATGAAGACCCCAGCACCACCAAGGCCTCGGCCGTGTTCGGCTACGTCATCGCGCAGATCGCGGTCATCGACATCGTGTTCTCGCTGGACTCGGTGATCACCGCCGTCGGCATCGCCGACCACATCCCGGTGATGGTCGCCGCCATCCTCCTGTCGGTGCTGGTGATGCTGCTGGCCGCCAACCCGCTGGGCCGCTTCATCGATGCCAACCCGACGGTGAAGATGCTGGCCCTGGCCTTCATCCTGCTGATCGGTGCGGTGCTGATCCTGGACGGCCTGGACGTGCACGTGCCCAAGCCCTACATCTACGCCGCGATGGGCTTCTCGGTGCTGGTGGAATGGCTGAACCTGCTGATGCGCCGCCGCGCACGCGACCACCACGTGCCGGGCGCCGGCAACTGGTAAACGATCCATCCAGGACCCCCGGCACTGCCGGGGGTTCTGCGTTATGGGGGCCGCTGCGCTCGCCGGGCATGGCCCGGCGCTACCGGATCGCAACCGCCCGGGCTCGCCGGCTCTGGTAGCGCCGGGCCATGCCCGGCGGAATCACGCCGCCACCTGTGAACCGGGGTCAACACTGTTTTCTCGCGGCGAGGCTTAATCGGCGACGGCAAAGCGCGCAGGCTACGCAGCTTCCCGTTTCCTCCCCACAGGAACCCCCATGAATTCCAGAGCCGCACTGCTGGCCCTCGCCGTCGGCGCCTTCGCCATCGGCACCACCGAGTTCGCCCCGATGGGCCTGTTGCCGGTCATCGCCGATGGCGTGGGCGTGAGCATTCCTTCCGCCGGCATGCTGATCACCGCCTATGCCGTGGGTGTGATGCTGGGCGCACCGGTGATGACCCTGCTGATGGGGCGGTTCGGCAAGCGCACCGCGCTGATGCTGCTGATGTCGATCTTCGTGGTCGGCAACCTGCTGTCGGCGCTGGCGCCGAACTACGGCCTGCTGCTGCTGTCACGCCTGGTCACCAGCCTCAACCACGGTGCGTTCTTCGGCATCGGTGCCGTGGTCGCCGCCAGCCTGGTACCGAAGGAGAAGCAGGCGGCCGCCGTGGCCACCATGTTCATGGGCCTGACCATCGCCAACATCGGTGGCGTGCCGCTGGCCACCTGGGTCGGCCAGCAGCTGGGCTGGCGCCTGTCCTTCGCCGGCACGGCGGTGCTGGGCCTGGTTGCGATCACCGCATTGGGCCTGGCCCTGCCGGCGTCGGCGCCGGATGCGCGCCCGGACGTGCGTCGCGAGATACGCGCGATCCTGCAGCCGCAGGTGCTGCTGGCGATGGCCACTACGGTGCTGGGTGCCGGTGCGATGTTCACCCTCTACACCTACGTGGCGCCGGTGCTGGGCGAACTGACGGGCGCGTCGAATGCATTCATTGCGATGTCGCTGGCGCTGATCGGCATCGGCTTCACCGTCGGCAACGGCATCGGTGGGCGCATGGCTGACTGGTCGCTGGATGGCGCCACGCGCATCCTGTTGGCCGTGCTGGCGGTGCTGATGTTCGTGCTGCCGCTGGCTTTCATGAGCCACGCCACGGCGGCGCTCGGTGTGCTGCTGTTCGGTGCGGCGACCTTTGCCCTGGTGCCGCCGCTGCAGATCCGGGTGATGCAGGTGGCCAGCGAGGCGCCGGGCCTGGCGTCGTCGATCAATGTCGGTGCGTTCAACCTGGGCAACGCGGTGGGTGCGGCGCTGGGTGGCGCGGTGATCAGCGCGGGCCTGGGGTATGCGGCGATTCCGGTGGCCGGTGGGTTGCTGGCGGTGTCGGGGTTGCTGCTGGCGTGGCTGGGGCGGACGCGCGCGCCGGTGCCTGAGGCCTGTTGAACGGTGGGGGGGGCCGGCAGGGCTTGCAGCCCTGCACCCGCTACAAGCCAGGGCAACGTCAAGTTCAACAGCGGGCTATCCGTGGGATGGCGGGGTGGGTCCGGTTGAGGGGGACGCCGTAAACCCAGCCATGGGGGCTTGGTCGCGGCATCCATGCCGCTCACACCCCCTCAACCGGACCCACCCCGCCTTCGACAGACCTCCGCGATCTGTCAGAACGGCGTTCTGCTCTGGTGGGTGCCGACCGTTGGTCGGCACGAATGTCTGACGCATGGGCTTTTGCTCTTGCTCTTTCTGATCTTTCCCGCGGTGCCAGGAAACCGTCCATGGTCGGGAGGGTGGGTTGGCTGGGGGCGTGATCGCCATGGGCCCGAGGCATGCCTCGGGCGGGTTGGGCAGGACGCCCAACCCCGGTCTTGCCGTGTGCGCAGGACAGCGCACACGAGCAAGCGGCGACCGAGCTTACAGGGACGTACTTGCAGCGTCTCCCAGCCAACCCACCCTCCCGACCAACCCCGATATCCAGCAAACACACCCACCGCGGAGGGGGCCCCGCCCGATGGCCGACCTCCACGCTGGCGTTAACGCGAACCATGGCATGCTCGGCAGCCAGTCCACCCGGAACTCCCGCCATGCGCCTTTTCACCCGCGTCCTGCCCCTGCTGCTGCTGGCCTCCCTGCTCTCCGGCTGCGGCTACAACGCCATCCAGCAGAAGGATGAGGCGGTCAAGGCCAGCTGGTCCGAAGTACTCAACCAGTACAAGCGCCGCGCCGACCTGGTGCCCAACCTCGTGCAGACCGTCAAAGGTTTCGCCAGCCAGGAAGAGCGCGTGCTGACCGAAGTCACCAACGCCCGCTCGCGCGTCGGCCAGATCAACGTCAACGCCGATGACCCGGCCTCGCTCAAGCAGTTCCAGCAGGCGCAGGGCGAACTGGGCAGCGCGCTGTCGCGCCTGCTGGTGGTCACCGAGAACTATCCGGTGCTGAAGTCCGACGCCAACTTCCGCGACCTGCAGGCGCAGCTGGAAGGCACCGAGAACCGCATCACCGTGGCTCGCGGCCGCTACATCCAGCAGGTGCAGGACTACAACACCTACATCCGCTCGTTCCCGCAGCTGGTCACCGCGAAGATCTTCGGCTACCAGCCCAAGCCCAACTTCAGCGTCGAGAACGAAGCGCAGATCTCCAACGCGCCGGTGGTCGACTTCGGCACCACGCCGCAGCAGCAGCCGGCACCGCAGCCGGCGCACTGACCGATGCGCCTGGCCACCGCGCTGCTGCTGGCGTTCCTGCTGTGGCTGCCGCTGGCCTCGCAGGCGCAGTCGCTGGCGCCGATTCCCGCGCTGGATTCGCCGGTGGTCGATACCACCGGCACCCTCGATGCCGCGCAGAAGCAGGCACTGGTGCAGCAGGCATTGGACCTGCAGCAGCGCAAGGGCAGCCAGCTGCAGGTGCTGGTGGTGCCCAGCACCCAGCCCGAGGACATCGCCCAGTACACGACCCGCGTCTTCGACCAGTGGCAGATCGGCCGCAAGGGTGTGGATGACGGCGTGCTGCTGGTGGTGGCCAAGGATGACCGGCGCGTGCGCATCGAGCCGGGCTACGGCCTGGAAGGCGCGATTCCCGATGCCATCGCCAACCGGGTCATCCAGGAATACCTGGTGCCGCGCTTCCGCAGCGGCGATTACGCCGGTGGCATCACCGACGCCACGGCCGTGCTGGTGAAGCTGGTCGATGGCGAGCCGTTGCCGGCGCCGGTCAGCGGCCAGCGCGGCCACGAACCGGGCGGTGGTGGCGATACCTGGGTCCTGGCGCTGTTCATCGGCGTGTTCGCCGGCAGCATCCTGCGCGGGGTGTTCTCGCGGGTGCCACGCCCGCTGCGCGGCCTGCTCGGCGGCGGCGGCGCGGCGCTGGCCGCGTTCCTGTTCACTTCCACCCTGCTGGCCAGCGGCCTGGCCGGCATCGTCGGCCTGGTCGTGGCGATGCTGTCCGGCCACCCCGGGCGCTTTGCCGGAGGCGGCGGCTGGGGTGGCGGCAGCTGGGGTGGGGGCGGTGGCTTTGGCGGCGGTGGTGGCGGTTTTGGTGGCGGCGGCGGTGGCTGGGGCGGTGGTGGTGGCCGCTCCGGCGGCGGTGGCGCCTCGGGAGGCTGGTGATGATCCGGCGCCTGCTCCGTCATGTGGTCGCGCCCTCGGTGCGGCGGGCCTTCCCGCCGGACACCCTGCAGGCCATCACCGAGGCCATTGCCGCCGGTGAGGCACGCCACGGCGGCCAGGTGATGTTCGCGGTGGAGGCGGACCTGCCGCTGCACGCGCTGTGGCGGGGCGTGACCCCGCGGCAGGCGGCCGAGCAGGCCTTCGCCCAGCTGCGCACCTGGGATACCCACCACAACAACGGCGTGCTGATCTACCTGCTGCTGGCCGACCACGCCATCGAGATCGTGGCCGACCGCGGCCTGCACGGCCGGGTCAGCCCGGCGCAGTGGCAGCGGGTTTGCACCCACCTGCGCGAGGGCCTGCGCGGGGCCAACCCGGTCGAGGCGCTGCGCAGCGCCATCGATGAAGTCTCCGCGCTGGTGGAAGGGCACTTTCCGGCCGCCACGCGGTCCGATGATGACGGCCTGCCCGACACCCCGCAGATCCTGGGTTGAGCCGTAAAATACCCGTACTCCCGCAAGGCAGCTTCCATGATCTATTTCCACGACATCGACCCCATCGCCCTTTCGCTGGGGCCGATCAAGGTGCACTGGTACGGCATCATGTACCTGCTCGGCTTCACCGCGGCCTGGCTGCTGGGCCGCAAGCGCATCGCCGAGGGCCGCCTGCCGGGCGTCGATGCCAACGGTTTTTCCGACCTGCTGTTCTACGCCATGCTCGGCGTGGTGCTGGGCGGGCGCATCGGCTACATGCTGTTCTATGCGCTGGGCGATTTCCTGCACAACCCGCTGCTGCTGTTTAAGGTGTGGGATGGCGGCATGAGCTTCCACGGCGGCCTGCTGGGCGTCATCGCCGCCTGCTGGTGGTGGTCGCGCAAGCACGCGCTGCACTTCTTCGACACCATGGATTTCATGGCGCCGCTGGTGCCGCTGGGCCTGGGCTTCGGCCGCATCGGCAACTTCATCGGCGCCGAGCTGTGGGGCAAGTACACTGATGGCAGCTGGGGCGTGGTGTTCCCGTCCGGCCTGCCGGCCCCGCTGAACCAGCTCGACACCGCCACCCTGCAGGCGCAGTTCGCCACCGGCGCGCTGAACCAGTACGCCCGCCATCCCTCGCAGCTGTATGAAGCGGCGCTGGAAGGCCTGGTGATGTTCGTGGTGCTGTGGGCGGTGTCGGCCAAGCCGCGCCATCGCTACCTGATCGGTGGCCTGTTCGCGCTGCTGTACGGCATCTTCCGCTTCGCGGTGGAATTCGTGCGCATGCCCGACAACGGCATCTACATGGCCTTCGGCTGGCTGACCAAGGGCCAGATCCTGTGCGTGCCGCTCATCGCCTTCGGCCTGGTGCTGCTGGCCCTGTCGCGCCGCGCACCGGTGCTGCAGCCGCAGCCGATGGTGGCCGCGGAGGGCAAGGCATGAAGGCCTACCTCGACCTGCTGTCGCATGTGCTCGAGCACGGCACCGAGAAGAGCGACCGCACCGGCACCGGCACCCGCAGCGTGTTCGGTTGGCAGATGCGCTTCGACCTCAACGAAGGCTTCCCGCTGGTCACCACCAAGAAGCTGCACCTGCGCTCGATCATCCACGAGCTGCTGTGGTTTCTGAAGGGCGATACCAACATCGGCTACCTGAAGGACAACCAGGTGCGCATCTGGGACGAGTGGGCCGACGAGAACGGCGACCTCGGCCCGGTCTACGGCAAGCAGTGGCGCAGCTGGGCCACCGCCGATGGCCGCGAGATCGACCAGATGCAGTGGCTGGTGGACGAGATCAAGCGCAACCCCGATTCGCGCCGGCTGGTGGTCAGCGCCTGGAACGTGGGCGAGCTTTCGCAGATGGCGCTGATGCCGTGCCACAACCTGTTCCAGTTCTACGTGGTCGACGGCAAGCTCAGCTGCCAGCTGTACCAGCGCAGCGGCGACATCTTCCTCGGCGTGCCGTTCAACATCGCCAGCTACGCGCTGCTGACCCACATGGTGGCGCAGGCCACCGGCCTGGGCGTGGGCGATTTCGTGCACACCCTGGGCGATGCGCACCTGTATTCGAACCACTACGAGCAGGCCCGCGAGCAGCTGTCGCGTGAACCGCGCGCGCTGCCCAAGCTGTGGTTGAACCCGGAGGTGACCGACCTGTTCGGTTTCCAGTTCGACGACATCCGCATTGATGGCTACGACCCGCACCCGGCGATCAAGGCGCCGGTGGCGGTATGAGTGCAATGAAGCTGTCGATGATCGTGGCACTGGACCGTAACCGTGGCATCGGCCAGGGCAACGCGATGCCCTGGCACCTGCCGGACGACTTCAAGCACTTCAAGGCGCTCACCCTGGGCAAGCCGATCCTGATGGGGCGCAAGACTGCCGAATCGATCGGCCGCGTGCTGCCGGGGCGGACCAACCTGGTGCTGACCCGCAGCGGCCAGGTGCCGTTCGAGGGCATGCGCGCGGTGGCGTCGCTGGACGAGGCGAAGGCCATTGCCGAAGGCGAGGGCGCCAGCGAGCTGTGCATCATCGGCGGCGGCGAGATCTTCCGCCAGCTGCTGGTCCAGGCCAGTGATCTGTACCTGACCTGGGTGGATGCCGAAGTACCGGCCGACACCCATTTCCCCGAGGTGGACCCAGGCGTCTGGCAGGAAACCAGCAGCGAGCCGCATCCGGCCGATGCGCGCCACGCGTACGCGTTCCGGTTCGTGCACTACGTGCGTCGCTGACCATGGGTAGAGTCGACCGTTGGTCGACTGCTCCTGCATCAAATCGCGGAAAACCCCGCGCGGCGCGCGCGAGTCGACTGACAGTCGACTCTACCCGTACAGGCCTCAGCCCTGCGGCGGTGCGCTGTTGCCGTTACCGCCACCACCACCACCACCACGGCGACGACGACGACGCGGGCCACGGTTGGCGGTAGGTGCTGCGGCCGCTTCCTTGTCCTGCGCGGCAGCGGCCGGCCGCTCGCGCGCCGGTCGTGCCGGCGGACGGGCATTGGCCACCGGTGCCGGCACATCCCGGCCGGGTACCTGCACCACGCGCAGTTCGTCGGTGTCGAGCTGGATGGCGGTGAGCTTGCCGCCCCACACCGCACCGGTGTCGATGGCGTGCACGCCCTGGGTGATGGTCAGGCCCAGCGCCGACCAGTGGCCGCAGACCACCTTCAGGTCGCGCTCGACCCGGCCCGGCACTTCGAACCAGGGGTACAAGCCCTGTTCCTGCGTGCCCGGCGTGCCCTTGTCCTCGATGCCGATGCGCCCACGCGGGGTGCAGTAGCGCATGCGGGTGAGCACGTTGATGATCGCGCGCGAGCGGTCGTAGCCGGACAGGTTCGGTGCCCAGCTCGGCTTGTCGCCGTACATGTTGCGGAACAGCTTGCGGTAGCCGGCGCCATGCAGCTGCACTTCCACCTCGGCGGCGTGCTTCTCGGCCATCTGCGTGGTCCACTTCGGCGCCAGGCCGGCATGCACCATCATCCAGCCCAGCTCGCGGTCCACGTGCACCAGCTTCTGCAGGCGCAGCCAGTCCAGCAGCTCGTCGCGGTCCTCGGCCTGCACGATGCGCAGCAGGTCCGGGTTGACCTTGCGCTGTTCCTCTTCGGTGCGCGCACCGACGGCCAGCAGCGAGAGGTCATGGTTGCCCAGCACCACCACGCTGTGCTCGCGCAGCGAATGCACCAGGCGCAGGGTTTCCAGCGACTGTCCGCCGCGGTTCACCAGGTCGCCGCAGAACCACAGGGTGTCCTGCGCCGGGTCGAAGCGGATCTTTTCCAGCAGTCGCTGGGTAACGTCGTAGCAGCCCTGCAGGTCGCCGATCGCCCATACACTCATCGTCCGGCCTCCGTGTCAGTGCAGGGTACGCGGCACGGCCAGCACGAAAGGTGCGACCGGCGCGGCGAATTCGGTGCCGTCATCGGCAACCATGTCGTAGTGGCCCTGCATGGTCCCGTGGTCGGTCCCCAGCATGACACCCGAGGTGTAACGGAAGTCTTCACCCGGGCGCAGGCGCGGCTGTTCGCCGATCACGCCGTCGCCATCGACATGCTCGACGCGGCCGTTGGCATCGGTGATGCGCCAGTGGCGGGCGACCAGACGCGCGGCGACGCGCCCCTGGTTGTGGATGCGGATCGTATAGGCGAACGCATAGCGGCCGTCTTCCGGCGCGGATTGGTCGTCGAGGAAGCGCGGAGCAACCTCGACAGTAATGGCGTAAACGTCAGCGTCTTCCATACCGGCAGTGTAATCAGGTGGCATTGGCCAAAGCGATGAATTCAGCCACATCCAGCTGTTCTGCACGGGCATCGGGGCGCACGCCGGCGGCCGCGAACTGCTCGGCCGTGACGACGTTGTTGAGCGCATTGCGCAGGGTCTTGCGGCGCTGCCCGAAGGCGGCCTTGACCACGTCGGCAAAGCGCTTGTGGTCGTTGATGTTGACGCTGGCCGGGTCACGCGGCACCAGCCGCACCACGGCCGAATCGACCTTCGGCGGCGGCCGGAACGCGCCCGGCGGCACCACGAACAGCGAGGTCACCTGGCAGTAGGCCTGCAGCATCACGCTGAGGCGGCCATAGACCTTGCTGCCCGGGCCGGCAGCCATGCGGTCCACCACTTCCTTCTGCAGCATGAAGTGCATGTCGCGGACGACCGCGGCGTGCTCCAGCGCGTGGAACAGGATGGGCGAGGAGATGTTGTAGGGCAGGTTGCCGACCAGGCGGATCGGCTCGCCGGCGGCCAGCGCGGTGAAATCCACGCGCAGCACGTCGCCCTGGACGATGGTCAGATCGCCCAGCGGTTCGGCGGCGGCGGTGAGCGGCGCGATCAGGTCGCGGTCGAACTCGATCACCGTCAGCGTCGGGTGCACGCGCAGCAGGGGCAGGGTGATCGCGCCCTGGCCGGGGCCGATCTCGACCAGACGGTCACCGTCCTTGGGATTGACCGCCATCACGATCTTGTCGATGTAGTGGCGGTCGGCCAGGAAATGCTGGCCAAGCTGCTTCTTGGCCGGGGCGGTGAACACCGGGCCGGAGGGGGAATGCGGGGAATTCATGCGCTCAGTGTACGTTGCCGGGCCAGCCGCGCACACAGCGCCGTTGCGGCCTGCAGGCTGGAAGGATCGGCGATGCCACGTCCGGCCAGCTCCAGCGCGGTGCCGTGGTCGACGGCCACGCGCGGGTAGGGCAGGCCCAGGGTCAGGTTCACGGCCTGTTCGAAGCCGGAATACTTCAGCACCGGCAGGCCCTGGTCGTGGTACATGGCCAGCACGGTGTCGAAGCCGGTTAGCTTGGCCGGCAGGAAGGCGGTATCGGCCGGCAGCGGCCCGACCAGGTCCATGCCCTCCGCGCGCAGGCGCTGCAGCAGGGGGATGACCAGGTCCAGCTCCTCGCGGCCGAGGTGGCCGTCTTCGCCGGCATGCGGGTTCAGCCCGAGCACGGCGATACGCGGCGCGGGCAGGCCGAACTCGCGGCGCAGCGCGGCATGCACGGTGCGCAGGGTGTGTTCCAGGCTGGGCGCGGTGATCGCATCGGCCACCTCGCGCAGCGGCAGGTGGGTGGTGGCCAGGGCCACGCGCACGATGTCGTTGGCCAGCATCATCACCACCTTCACTCCGGCCTGGTCGGCCAGCAGTTCGGTGGTGCCGCTGTAGGCGATGCCGCCCTGATTGATCACCGCCTTGTGCACCGGGCCGGTGACCACGCCCTGCAGCTCGCCGGACAGGCAGGCCTGGCCGGCCGCCAGCAACGCGCCGATCACCGCGCCCGCATTGGCGGGATCGGTCTGGCCGAAGTGGCTGGGGGTGGTGTTGCCGAGGGCGCGCAGGCGCAGGTCGCCGGGCAGGCGGGCCTCGGCATCCTCGGGCAGCAGCTGCAGGGGCAGCTTCAGCGCGGCCGCGGCGGCGCGCAGGGTATCCGGGTCGGCGAAGGCCAGCAGCCGGCAATCATCACGCGGCTGCTGGGCAAGGCGGACGCACAGCTCCGGGCCGATCCCCGCCGGCTCGCCCGGTACCAGAGCGAGCTCGGGGCGCATCGGTCAGGGCTGCTGCGGCGTCGCGGTGTTCTCCGCGCGGTCGCCACTGCGGAAGCTGACGTAGGCTTCGCCACGCAGTTCCTGCAGGAAACGGTTGTATTCGTCTTCCAGCTTGCGGCGGCCGATGGTCTCGCGGACCTGGGCACGCTGGTTGTCGCTGGTCACGTCGGTCTGGCGCGTGGCAACGCGCTGCACGATGTGCCAGCCGGCATCGGTACGGAACGGCTGGCTGACGCCGCCGTCCTGGATGCCTTCGACCTGCTGGCCGAACGCCGGACCGAAGGCATCGGCCGGGAACCAGCCCAGATCGCCGCCCTGGCCCTTGCTGTTGTTGTCTTCCGACGATTCCTTGGCCACGGCCTGGAAGTCGGCACCACCGACGATGCGGGCACGCAGGGTGTCGATCTTGGCCTTGGCGGCCGCGTCGGTCTGGTTGTCGTCCACGCGCACCAGGATGTGGCGGCCGTGGTACTCGGTGACGGTGTGGTCGCCGGTGGCGGCGTTGGCATCACGCACTTCCACCAGCTTCAGCAGCTGGAAGCCGCTCGGGCCACGGATCGGACCGACCACGTCGCCGGCCTTCATCTGCTGCATCATCTGCGCGAAGGCGGCCGGGATCTCATCCAGGCTGCGCCAGCCCAGATCGCCGCCTTCCAGCGCGTTGGGGCTGTCCGAATAGCGGACGGCGGCGGCGTTGAAGTCCAGCTCGCCCTTGTCCAGCAGTGCCTTCACGCCATCGGCCTTCTTCTGGCCGGTGGAGATCTGTTCGGCAGTGGCGCCGTCGGGCAGGGCCACCAGGATGTGCGCCAGGTGGTACTGGTTGCCGACGGTGGCCTGCTGCTTCAGGGCAGCATCGACCTCGCCCTCGCTGACGCTGATGCGGCTCTGGGCGAAGCTCTGGCGCAGGCGCTGCACGGTGATCTCGTCACGCACCGAGGCGCGGAAATCGGCGAAATCGATGCCGTCGCTGGCCAGGCGCTGGCGCAGGGCGTCCAGGTTGGAACCGTTCTGCTGGGCGATCGAGTTCATCGCCTGGTTCAGTTCCTGGTCGCTGATGCGGATGCCGCTGCCCTGGGCGCGGGCGACCTGCAGCTTGACCAGCACCAGGCGCTCGAGCACCTGGCGGCTGAGCACGTCGTCGGGCGGCAGCTGGTTCTCACGACCGGCGTACTGGGCCTTGATGTTGACGATCGCGCGCTGCAGTTCGCTCTGCAGCACCACGTCCTCATCGACGATGGCTGCAATGCGGTCCAGCGGCTGGGCCTCCTGGGCGATGACCTGGAGGGGGGCGGACACGCTGGACACGGCCAGCAGCGAAGCGAGTAGGACGGGGAAGCTCTTGGTCATGGGATCTGGTTTGGATCGTAGTCGTCCCGGGTCGCCCCGGTGTTGCTGGGCGGCACGAGATAGAGGTCGTCGCGGTTGTACCCGAGGATAGCACGGCGCAGGGTGCGGTCCGTGTCCTGGCCCAGCGAGCTCAGGCCCTTGAGCACGAACTCGAGCTGGATGGAATTGTTCAGTTCACCCTCGCGGTTGCGCACGTAGCGGCGGGCCACGGCGCGCACGGCCAGGCAGCAGCTGTCCCACTGCACGCCACCGATGATTTCCAGCGGCTTGCTGTCCTGGATGGAGTAGTAATAGCGGCCCACCAGGCTCCAGCGCTCGTTCAGCGGGTACAGGAACGACAGGTCGGCCTGTTCCAGCAGGGTGCGCTCTTCCTTGGTGGCATTGGCCGCCGCACCGGCGTTGATGCGGTAGCGGTAGCTCAGGTTGACCACGCCGTCGTTGGACATCAGGTAGCGGGCGCGGACGCTGGCCAGATCCTCACGCTTGTACTTCGGGTCCCACTGGTAGGTGGCGCCAAGGGTCCAGCGGTCGTTGATCATGTAGTTCGAATCGGCGATCCAGGCCGACTTGCCCTTTTCGACCGGGGCGCCGCCCGGGGTCACGGTCACCCGCGACTCGTCGAAGTACTGGATCTGGCCGATCGAGGCCGAGAAGCGTTCCTTGCCGGTGGTCTGGTCGATGAAGCGGGTGCTCAGCGCCATCGTCAGCTGGTTGGCATCGTTCTGGCGATCGGCGCCGGTATAGCGCGAATCGCGGAACAGCTGGCCCCAGCTGAAGGTGAAGTCACGGGTATCGAAGATCGGCAGGTCGTCCTGGTTGCGGTAGGGCGTGCGCAGATAGAACAGGCGCGGCTCCAGGGTCTGCAGGAAGGACTTGCCGCCGATCTTGGTGTCGCGGTCGAAGAACAGGCCGGCATCGAGGCTGGCGATCGGCAGGGCGCGGGTCGGCGAGGTGTTGCCGCGCAGCTGGTCGGCGGTCGCCGTGCTCACATCGACACCCTGCGAGGTCAGCACCGTGCTGCGGATGCTGTCGGCCAGGCCGCGGTCCAGCTGGTAGGCGGTATAGCGGTAGGCCAGGGTCGGGGTGACGTACCAGGCCGCACCGCTGATCGGGAACGACACGTACGGCTTGATGTCCAGGCGCGAACCGCCGTAGACCCGCTGGGTCAGGCCGTTGCGGGTGTACTGCAGGTCTTCACCGGCGCTGGCGTCGTACTTGAAGTTCACGTCGTCGTGGGTGAAGCGGACGACCTCGGAGTAGACGCCGGTCTCCAGCCACGGCAGCAGCGACTTGTCCCAGTTGAAGTACAGCCGCGGCTGGCGGTTGTAGGCCAGGGCGCGCTCGTCCAGCGTGTAATCGGTCAGCTGCCAGCGGTCGGCCATGATGCCGGCGGTCCAGTCCTGGCCGGTGCCGTACAGGCCGATGGTGCTCTGCAGGTTGGACGCGGTCACGCCGACCAGGCGGTTGGCGAAGTCCTCGATGTAGCGTTCGTCACTGACCCAGGCCAGGTTGGCACGCGCCTGCCAGTGGACATTGACATTGTGATACCCGGTGAACATCACCCGGCCGCGGTCCATGTCGCGCAGCTTGTCGTTGGGGATGTAGGAAGTCAGCAGTTCGCCGCGGCCGCCGTTGTAGAGGTAGCGGAACTCGTTGTCGAGCATCAGGCCGCGCCGGCTCATGTAGCGCGGCGTCAGCGTGTCGTCGTAGTTCGGCGCCAGGTTCAGGTAGATCGGCTGGGCGTAATCGAAACCGTTGCGGCCGGACATGCCCAGCTGCGGGAACAGCAGGCCGGTCTTGCGGCGGTCATCGATCGGGAACTTGAAGTACGGCGCCCACAGCACCGGCACCTTGCCGATGCGCAGCACGGCATTGCGTGCCGTGCCGAAGCCCTCGTCGTTGTCCACTTCGATTTCCGGCGCCGACAGCTTCCACACCGGCTGCGATGGATCGCAGGTGGTGTAGGTCGAGCGGTGCATCTGGCCGACGGCGCCCTGCAGGTCGACCGATTCGGCATCGCCGTTGCCACGGCGCGACACCAGCTGGTACTGGATGTCGGTGATCTTGTGGGTGTCGCTTTCCTGGTTGCCCTCGGCACGCTTGGCGACCATGCGGATCGACGCATCCTGGTAGCGCACATTGCCGTCGGCGATGTAGTTGCCACTCTCGGTGTCGAAGCTGAGCTTGTCGGTACCGACGAACTGGTCGCCACGGCGCAGCGCCACGTTGCCCTGGTACTGCGGCACGGTGGTGGTGCCCAGCAGCTGGTCACCCTCGATGTCGGTGGGCTGCTGCTCGCGTTCGGCGCTGGCGGCGGCCTTGTCCTGCCCGGGCACCGGGGTGGGGGCATCGGTGAAGGCGGGAATGACCTCGGTTGCCGGGCACAGGCCCCAGTTGAGCGGCTTGTCATCGGCCATCGCGGGAAGGCAGACGGCGATGCTCAGGGGCAGGGGAAGCAGGCGGAGGGCTCGGCGCACGCGGTTCGGATTCGGGCGAAAACGGACGGTAGATTGCCCCATCCGCTGCATAGGGGCAATGAAGGTTGCCGCCCGCTGCCGGTTCGGGTTCATCCAGCCCGTGGCCCGGATGCCCCCTCCAGCAGGGCCCGGACATGGGCCACGGTGCACTCGGACAGGGCCTGCAGGTCATAGCCGCCCTCCAGCATCGACACCACCCGGCCGGCCGCGTGGCGGCGGGCCAGCGCATGCAGTTCGGCGGTGATCCAGGCGAAATCGTCGGTTTCCAGCATCAGGTCGGCCTGCGGGTCGCGCAGGTGGGCGTCGAAGCCGGCCGATATCAGCAGCAGCTGCGGGCGGAAGTCGTCGATGGCCGGCAGCATCTCGTCGGCCCAGACATTGCGGAAGCGGAACCCGCCACTGCCCGGCGGCAGCAGGATGTTCATCAGGTTGCCAGCGCCACGGTCGCGGCGCAGGCCCGAATTGGGGAACAGCCCGGCCTGGTGGGTGCTGTAGTACGACACCCGGGCGTCGTGCTGGAAGATGTCCTGGGTGCCGTTGCCGTGGTGGACATCGAAGTCCACCACCGCGATGCGCTCCAGCCCATGGCGGTCGCGCGCGTAGGCGGCGGCCACGGCGATGTTGTTGAGCAGGCAGAAGCCCATCGCCGTGCTGCTGGTGGCGTGGTGGCCGGGCGGGCGCACCGCGCAGAACGCCAGCGGATCCTCGCCCAGCATCACCGCATCGACCGCGGCCACGCCGGCGCCGGCCGCGTGCACGGCGGCGCTGGCCGAACCGGGCGAGGTCCAGGTGTCCATGTCGAGCTGGCGCAGCGGCAGGGTCTGCGGCTGCAGGACGAAGTCGAGCAGGGCGCTGTCGTGCACCCGGCTCAGTTCACCGAACTTGGCCGGTGGCGCCTGGCGCCAGTCCAGCTGGCCGGGGAAGGCCTGGTGCAGGGCATCGAGCACCCCCTGCAGCCGCTGCGGGCACTCGGGATGGCCGGGGCCGGGGTCGTGCTGCAGGCAGGCGGGGTGGGTATAGACCAGCATCGGTGGTCAGCGCTGCCGGTGCTGCGGCTGCCACAGCGCCTCGCCGTGGCCATCGGCACGGGCCAGTACCCGCGACAGCACGAACAGCAGGTCGGACAGCCGGTTGAGGTACTGCAGGGCTTCGCTGCGCACGCTTTCCACCCGCGCCAGGGCGACGGTCTCACGCTCGGCCCGGCGCACGATGGTGCGTGCCAGGTGGCAGCGCGCGGCTGCTTCGCCGCCGGCCGGCAGGATGAATTCCTTCAGCATCGGCAGGTCGGCGTTGTAATGATCCAGCTGCTGTTCCAGCGCCGAGATGTCGGCGGCGTGGATGGCGGCATGGCCCGGCACGCACAGCTCGGCGCCCAGGTCGAACAACTGGTGCTGCAGGTGGACCACCAGCGCCCGCACGTCGTCGGGCAGCGCCGTGGCCAGCAGCAGGCCGAGCGCGGCGTTGGCTTCATCCACCGTGCCGTACGAGGCCACGCGCAGGTCGTCCTTGCCGACCCGGCTGCCATCGCCGAGGCCGGTGCTGCCGTCATCGCCGGTACGGGTGTAGATGCGCGAAAGACGATGGCCCATGCGATGGCTCAGTGCTGGATGTCGCGGCGGGCCTGCTGCAGCTTCAGCACCTGCTCGACCGCCAGCTGCAGGGCCGCGGCCAGCGCCACGTAGATGGCCGTGGTGCGCAGGTAGGGGCCGAACCACTGCGCGTAGTTCTGCGCCCAGCCGGCCACCGTCGGCTCGGCCACGTTGCGGGTGGTCCAGTAGAAGCCGCCCTGTGCGAGCAGGTGGCACAGGGCCACCGAGGCCACCAGCAGCAGCGCGCCCTTGCCCAGGGTCGACCAGCGCGCGCCGTGGTAGTTGCGGCCCAGCAGCAGGCCACCGGCCCACAGCGAGAAGTACGCCGGCAGCAGCAGCCAGTAACCCGGCGAGACGCAGTAGTGCTGCCAGAAATCCAGGCCGCTGCTGCGGATCACGATCCAGTCCACCAGCACCGCGAAGACCATCAGCAGCGGGAAGGCCCAGCGCGTCCAGCGCGCCAGGTAGAAGCCACCGATGAAGAACACCGCCCAGGATGCATCGGGGATGGCTGCGAAGTGGTTGACCCGGGTCGCCGCCAGCAACAGCACAAGCACGGAGAGGACAAAGGCGCGGTTGGCGGTGTCGGACATGGCAGCGGGCCCGGAGCGGATTCAGCTTTCATTCTAGCCCGCCGCGCGGGTTGGCGCAGGGCCCGGCGGCGAGCGCGTATCATTGGCTCATGAGTGAACGACATGACGTGCTGATCGTCGGTGGCGGTCTGGTGGGAGCCAGCCTGGCCATCGCCCTGGACCGGCTGGGCCTGGACGTGGGCCTGCTCGAGGCCAGCCCGGCCGGCGAACTGCCGGCGGTGTTCGACCAGCGCAACCTCAGCTTCGCCGCCGCCACCGTCAATGCGCTGACCGCGCTGGGGGTGATGCAGAAGCTGGCGATGGCGCCCGGCCCGATCCGCCGCATCCATGTCAGCCGCGCCGGGGATTTCGGCCGGGTCCAGCTCGACGCGGCCGATTACGACCGGCCGTGGTTCGGCCAGGTGGTGGTGGCGCGCGATTTCGGCCAGGCGCTGGAAGCGCGGCTGCAGGAACTGCCGCGCCTGCACCGTTACCGGCCGATGCGTTTCCTCGCCCTGGGCGAAGTGATCGACGGCCATCGCCAGGTGCGCGTGGCCGACGAGGGCGGCGAGCGCGCGCTGCAGGCGCGGCTGGTGGTCGGTGCCGACGGTACCGCCAGCGGCGTGCGCGAGGCATTGGGCATCGACGTCGACCGCCATGATTTCCTGCAGACCCTGTTCGTCGCCCGTGTGCGCAGCCAGCGTGCGCCCGATGGCAGTGCCTGGGAGCGTTTCACCGACACCGGCCCGACGGCGCTGCTGCCGCGTGGTGACCGCCACTACGGCTGCGTGCACGGCGTGGCCCGTGACCAGGCCGAGGCGGTGATGGCGCTGGACGATGCCGCCTGGCTGCAGCGCCTGCAGAATGCGCTCGGCTGGCGTGCCGGGCGCCTGCTTGAATCCGGTCCGCGCAGTGCCTATCCGCTGATCCAGGTGCTGGCGCGCGCGCTGGCCGGGCAGCGCACGGTGCTGCTGGGCAATGCCGCGCAGACCATCCATCCGTTGGGCGCGCAGGGTTTCAACCTGGGCCTGCGCGATGCGCTGACCCTGGCCGAGCTGCTGGAAGACGCGGGCGGTGATGCCGGCAGCGATGGCCTGCTGCAGGCCTACGTGGCCCGCCGCGAAGAGGACCGCCGGCAGACGGTGGCGTTCTCCGGTGGCCTGGCCCGGCTGACCAGCAACCCGGCGCCGCTGCTGCGGCCGCTGCGCAGCCTGGGCCTGGTCGCCGCGCAACGCGCGTCGGTGCAGTCGATGCTGGTCGGCGGCGCGATGGGTTTCCGCGGTGATGTGCCGCGCCTGTGCCGTGGGGAGGCCGCATGAGTCGCCGCATGCGCCTGGACGTGGCCATCGTCGGCGGTGGCGTGGTCGGTGCCGCCTGTGCGCTGGCGCTGGCCGATGCCGGTCTGTCGGTCGCCCTGGTGGAAGGCCGCGAGCCGTCGCCGTGGCAGACCATGCAGCCGGACCTGCGCGTGTTCGCCTTCGCCGCCGACAACGTGCAGCTGCTGCAGCGCCTCGGCGTGTGGCCGTCGATCGCCCAGGCCCGTGCCTGGCCGTACCGGCGCATGCAGGTATGGGATGCGGCCGGTGGCGAGGATCTGTTGTTCGACGCCGACCGCTTCGGTCGTCGCGAGCTGGGCTACATCGTCGAGAACGGCCTGCTGCAGGACCGCCTGTGGGCGGCGCTGCCGGCCGCCGGTGTGCAGCTGCACTGCCCGGCGCGGGTGGAAGCGCTGGAGCAGGACGAAGACGGCGTGCGCCTGCGCCTGGACGATGGCCGTCGCCTGGATGCCGCGCTGGCCGTGGCCGCCGATGGTGCCGAATCAACCCTTCGCCAACTGGCCGGGATCGAGGTCGAGCGCCACGATTACCACCAGCGTGGCGTGGTGGCCTATGTGGACAGCGAACTGCCGAACCAGGCCACCGCCTGGCAGCGCTTCCTGCCCACCGGGCCGCTGGCCCTGCTGCCGGTGGCCGAGCGCCGCAGCTCGATTGTCTGGACCCTGCCCGAGGACGAGGCCGCACGCGTGCTCGCCTTGGACGAAGTCGCCTTCAACCGCGAACTGACCCGTGCCTTCGCCGCGCGCCTGGGCGAACTGCGCCTGGCCTCGCCGCGCGCGGCGTTCCCGCTGCGCCGGCAGCTGGCCCGTCACTACGTGGCGGGTCGCGTGCTGGCGCTGGGCGATGCCGCGCACGTGGTGCACCCGCTGGCCGGGCAGGGCGTGAACCTGGGGCTGCGCGATGTCGCCGCCCTGCAGCAGTGGCTGGCGCCGTCGGTCGAGCGCCGTGGCCAGCCGCGGCTTTCACCGCAGCGCCTGCAGCGCTGGGCGCGCGAACGGCGCAGCGACAACCAGATTGCCGCCTACAGCTTCGATGCGATCAACCGCCTGTTTTCCAACGACGAAATGCACCTGACCCTGGCCCGCGGCCGCGCGCTGGGCTGCGTCGGCAAGTGGCCGCCGCTGGTGCAGGCATTCTGGAAGCGCGCGGCAGGCGTCTAAGCGGAATGCCCCGGCGCTACGCCGTCGTTTCAGTAGATCCACGCCATGCGTGGATGAAGATCGCGAAGGCGGATCAGTCGATCAGCCAGCCGGCCAGGTCGGTGCGGTCCAGCTTGCCGCGGTGCTTCACGTCCAGCGAGGTGAACTCATCGGCCAGCGCCGGGTTGGCCTGTGCCTCGTCGCGGCTGATGAAACCATCGCCGTCCACATCCAGTGCGGCGAAGTGGATGCGGTACTGCCCGACCACGCTGGCCGGGCTGACCGAGCGCACCGTCACCGGCGTTTCGCCCAGCGGCACGGCGATGTCGACGCTGCCGGTCACCCGGCCACTGGCCAGTGACTGCTGGCGGACCACGCCGCTGTCGTCGCGCAGCGGTGCGCTCTGTGCCGGCTGGGGCAGGGCCACCTGCGCCGACGCAGCCGCCGGCAGCAGGACCATCAGGAGTGGAATCAGTCGAAAGTGCATGCAGTCGTGTTCCCGGTAGCGCCGGGCATGCCCGGCGGACATCGTGTCTCAGCGCAGCGGCGAGGCCAGCACCGTGATCTCTTCGCGGTCGTGGTAGAGCTGCTTGGCACGCACCACCAGCGGCTTGCCGGCCTGCTCCTGGAACAGGTCCAGGCACAGCCGGGTTTCGTCCCAGCGCTTCTTCATCGGCAGCTTCAGGTTGAAGATCGCGTGCCTGCACCAGCCTTCGCGGAACCAGGTGGCCATGCGCTCGGCCACGCGGCGCGGCTGCTCGACCATGTCGCAGACCATCCAGTCCAGCGGCTGGTCCGGGTGCCAGTGGAAACCATCGGCGCGCAGGTGCTCGACCAGGCCGGTGTCCAGCACATGCTGGCGCAGCGGGCCGTTGTCGATGCTCAGCACGTGCATGTGCTGGCGGGTCAGCACCCAGGTCCAGCCGCCCGGTGCGGCACCGAGGTCCGCCGCGCGCATGCCGGGCTTGGCCAGCGTTTCGCGCTCTTCCGGGGTCAGCAGGGTCAGCAGCGCTTCGTCCAGCTTCAGCGCCGAACGCGAGGGCGCTTCGGGCAGCAGCTTCAGGCGCGGGATGCCCAGCGCCCACGGTGCGCTGTCGGCCGGGTCGGCCACGCAGACGAAGGCATGGGTGCCATCAACGAACACCACATGCAGGCGCGGCAGGCGCGCATTGGGCTTGTCGGTCAGCTTGCCGGCCTTGCGCAGCGCCGGGCGCAGCGCGTTGCCGAAGGCGCGGGCCAGCCCGGACAGCGGCTTGCCGGCGTCCGAATCGGGGTGTTCCACCCACAGGTCGCCGAAACGCGGCGCATCGGCCAGCACCTCCAGCATCGGGGTGATGCGGTCGGCCGGGTCCAGCTGCGGCAGTTCGGCCAGCACCACCAGCTTCTGCCGGGCGAAGATCAGCTCGCGCCAGCGCAGGCGCGGGGCCAGTCCGGCGGCTTCGTCGCACATGAACAGCACGTAGCCATCATTGCGCTGGGTGCGCGCATAGCCGGCGAAACCGGCTTCGCCGGCACGGAACTGCAGTTCGCCGGCCAGCTCGGGCTCGAAGCCCTGGCGGCACAGGCACAGCAGGCCGATACCTGCCTCAGTAACGGGCGCCATCACTCTCTCCATAGGCACGCAGCACGCTGCGCGCATCATCACGGTTCAGACCCTGCACGACGTCGATGCCGCGCTTGTTGAGCTCGCCGACCCAGTCGGCGGGCAGCGGGCCTTCATCGAACGGGGTCAGTTCTTCCACATCGGTCGCGCTGGCGCCGATCAGCAGGCGGTCGATGCCGGCCCATACGGTCGCGCCGTAGCACTGGCAGCACGGCTGCGAGCTGGTGGCCAGGGTGATCGGCGACAGCACGGCGTTCAGGCGTGGCGTCTGCAGGCGCTGCTGGGCCAGCATGTAGGCCATGTTCTCGGCATGCGCCAGCGAGGTCGCATGCGGCATCACCCGGTTCACGCCAGCGGCGATCACCTTGTCTTCCGGGCCAAACACCACCGCGCCGAACGGGCCGCCACTGGCGTGCTCGATGTTCAGCCGCGACAGTGCGATGGCCAGCGCGACCTTGGCCTCATCGCCGGGATAGCGACGATCCAGGTCGATCTGGTCGTGGATCCAGGCGGGTAGGGTCAGGTGGACTTGCGCGTACAGCATCGCGGGGTGCCTCGTGTGGAAGATGAAGTGGTGCGGCGGCTTCGGTAACCGGCGCGCAGTGTAGCGGCAGCCGGGTGCACCGGGGGTGTCTGCTCAGTCGTCCAGGTCGGTGCGGACCACCACGTACTGCTTGCGGAACTCCAGCCCGGCCTGCGGCCAGCGTGCGGCGTAGGCGCGCAGCAGGGGCAGGGCGGCGGGGAAGTCATGGCCGTTGACGCGGCAGTCGGCCTCGCACTGGCCGTCCGCATCGCGCGAAGCAAACAGGCGGATGCCGAGGAACTGGCGGGTCTTCAGCAGGTCGTTGAAGGCCTCCAGGCTCTGGGTGAACAGGCAGCACGGGCAGGAGCCGTGGTCGTCCTCACTGCAGGCGGCAGCGTCGTCGGCCGGCTCGCCGCGGTAGTGGGCCAGCGGGCCCAGCACCACCGCGCGCGCCAGTGGCGTTCCGGTTTCCTCGGCGCCGTAGCGCAGGGTCAGCATCTGCAGCTCGGGGGCGTCGTCGGCACCGATGGCCGCCTGCAGGGTGGCCAGGTCGACCCGCACCCAGTTATCGAAGCCGGACAGCGCGGCCTCCTGCTGGCTGTCGCCGGCGGCGTGCTGGTATTCGAACAGGCCGTCGGCGAACAGGTCCGGATGGCGCGCCTCGATCACCGTGGAGGTCTGCCAGCCGCCGTTGTCGCGCGGCTCGGCACCCACCGGGTGCGCGCTCAGGCGCAGGCCGCTGTCCAGCACCAGCTCGTCGCCGTCGAGGGCGCAGGCGATATCACGGCCCAGCAGTACCTGCTGGAGCAGCGGAAGGAGGGCATTGGCGGAAGCGGTCATGTCGAAGGGCCTGCCTGGAGCGGTGGGGGACAGCCAGGCGGTGCCTGGCATCAGCGAAGGGCGTCGAGTTCGGCGCGATATCGCCGTGCATCCGACTGCTGCTGCGGGTCGTTGCCGTGGTCGCGCAGCCAGGTTTCCAGCTCGCGTCGATAGTCGGCGCGGAACCCGGCGTTGTCCGGGCTGAAATGCAGCTTGCGCGCGGCTACTTCCACCCGTTCGCGCGCACGAGCGCGGGCCTGGGCGATGCCGTGCGGTGATTCGTTGGTGAGGATGACGAAGTTGCGCGGGAAACCCGGCGTGTACTTCACCACGAACGGCTGGTCGCGCGCCGGGATGCGGATGGTGTTTTCCAGCGGCCACAGCGTTGCGGTGTTGGTATGGAACACCACCTCCACATCGCGGCCCTCGGCGGTGCGCAGCACCGCCTCGTAGCGCCAGATGTACTGTTCGTTGAGCGTGGAGTTGGTTTCCTCGGCGTTGACGATCACCGCTTCACCGCGCTCGCCCACCGCATTGAGGAAGGTGGCGTTGAGGAAGCTGCCGAGGAAGATGTTGAGCATCGC